>DASPRR010000483.1:0-6056 GCA_035624375.1 Thermodesulfobacteriota bacterium
TAACCGCGGGGCCCTTGACGATGATCTCCCCCACCTCCTCGCCGTGTACGTCTTTTCCTCGATCGTTTACCACTCGGACCATCTGGCTGAAATGGGCCCGACCCACGGACCCGGGCTTGCGCAAAGCATCCCGATGCGGCAGGAAGGTGGTCAGCGGCCCCCCTTCGGTCAACCCCATCAGGTCGTCCAGGGTGGCACGGGGAAAAGCCTTCATGATCTTCTCTTTCAATTCAACGGAGGTGACGGCTCCCCCTGTGAACAGGAGGCGGACCGAGCTCAGGTCATAATCCTTGAAATTCGGGTGCTCCACCATGCGGACGAACATGGTGGGGACAGCGAAGAAGGCGCTTACCTTTTCCTTCTGGATTACCCCGAAGAATTCGGGCAGGGAAAAACTCGGGAGGATCACTACCGTCGCCCCGATGAAGATGGGGGAAAAAAGCATGGTATGCCCGGCGGCGATATGAAACATGGGGCTGGTGATGGCGAACACATCGCTTCCCTGAAGGCCCGTGTCAACCAGCAGGTTCAGGCTGTTCCAGACCCGGCTCCGGTGGGTATGCGCTGCTCCTTTGGGAAAACCCGTGGTGCCTGAGGTGTACATGATGGAGTGCTCGTCCTCTTCCAACACCTGGACCGGCGGTTCCTCTCCCGAGGACGATCGGAGAAGGTCTTCATATTCCGCGGACCCGCTCACCTGGATTGTCTTTTTGACCAGGGGCAGCCGGGGAATCAATCCAGCGATGGTCTTTTTGAATTCCGACCCGAAAAAAATGAAGGAAGAATCCGAATTCTGGATGACATATCCGATCTCGTCATCCTTGAGCCGAAAGTTGAGGGGAACCGAGAGGACCCCGATCTTGCTTAAGGCGAAGGAGACCTCGGCAAATTCGCTGCAGTTGTTCATCAGGTAGGCGACCTTGTCCCCTTTTTGGATTTTATGATTCAAGAGGGCATTGGCCAGGCGGTTCACCCGCTCATTGAAGGTCCTATAGGTGTACCGCTTGTCCCCGAAGACAACCGCAAGCTTATCGGGGTTCTCATGGACATTCCGCAGGAGCATGAAGGGAACATTCAATTGCATGGCCGATTATACCAAGATGGCAGATGCTGGATGCTTGATCCAGGACCCAGTATCCGATATCCAGTATCTGAATTTAGTGTATGGCGATAGGACGGATGGGCGATCCGGTTCCGCCGATGATCTTCAGGGGCAAAGCCACAAACAGGAATTCGTATACCCTGTCTTTGGCCAGGTCTTCCAGGGTGAGCATCTCCATCAGCTGAATTCCGTTTTGGGCCAGGAGATATACATGCACCGGAAGGTCCTGGGTCGGCGTTTTTTCATAGGCGGTCGTGTCCGAACCCGTAAAGGCAATCTTATGCCGGGCCAGCCATTTGGCCCCTCCCAGGTTGACTCCCGGCGCGCCCTTTTCATGGGCCACGAATTTCATAGGGTCTTTCCAGTACCGGGCCCAGCCTGTCCGGACAAGCACGGCATCGCCCGCCTTGATGGAAACTTTCTCTTTCTTGGCGGCCTTCTCCAACTCCTCAGGTCCGATTGGAAAGGCATGGGGGAGTGCTTTCTTGCCAAGAGCGCCGGCTATGTCCAACAAAACCCCTCGGCGCACGACCGGGGGAGTGGTATGGATCCCCCTTAGCTGAATGCCGGTGCTATAGTCCTGCACCTTCTCGGCTTTCAATTTTCCGTAGAGGACTCCCTCAAGAGAAATATGTCCCAGAGAATCCAGGTGCGTGCCCGTATGCCCGCCGGTGGTGAAAAGGCAGTTGGCTGAACTCACTCCGCCGGGGTACACCATGTCTCCATGCTTCTTGGTCAGGGTGAAGGCAAAGGGAGGGTGGTTGGGATGATGGGGCATGCCAGGATGGTAGGGCTGTCCCAGGTCGTAGACTTTTCCTTTGATGATCAATCTTCTCATGTCTTTGGCAAGCATAAGACCTCCCGGGAAGAAGTGTTAGTGCTAGTGTCAGTGTCAATGTTTAGTGTCAGCGAAAAACGCGAATTCATTTTCTGTCACTGACACTTGCACTGACACTATTTCTTTTTCTCGCGCACGAAATGATTAGCGATGATGATCTGCTGGATCTCGGAAGTCCCTTCATAGATCCGGGGGGCGCGCACTTCGCGGTAAAGCCGCTCCATGGAGAAGTCGTCCATCAGCACTCCGTATCCTCCATGGATTTGGACGGCATGATCGACCACTCTCTGGGCCATCTCGGTGCAGTAGTATTTGGCCATGGAAGATTTCAAAGTTACATCGGGCTGGCCGCTGTCCTTGGCTAGGGCGGCCTGGTAGACCAGGAGCCTGCCGCAGTTGATCTCCACGGCCATGTTGGCCAGTTTCATCTGAATCGCCTGGTGCTGGGCAATGGGTTTGCCGAACTGGACCCGCTTTTTGGCATAAGCCAGGGCCAGGTCAAAAGCCTCCTGGGCGACGCCCACGGCGTGGGCGCCCACGGAACAGCGCAAAAGGTCCAGGGTCTGCATGGCCACCACAAAGCCTTTCCCCTCTTCCCCCAGGAGATTCTTCCGGGGAACCAGGCAATCTTTGAACTGCAGCTCATTGACCACGTCGATCGCCAGGATTTCCATCTGCCTGCTGACGGTATAACCCGGGGTCCCGGTCTCCACCAGGATGGCGGAAATCCCCTTCGTTCCCAGGGCGGGGTCGGTCTTACAGAAGAGGATAATATAATGCGCAATCCCGGCGTTGGAGATAAAGCACTTGGTCCCGTTGATCCGGTAGGAGTCTCCTTCCTTCGAAGCAATGGTGGTCATCCCCGATGGGTCGGATCCGGCCTCGGGTTCGGTCAGGGCAAAGGCCGGGATCACCTCGCCCCTGGCCACCTTGGGTAGGAAACGATTGCGCATTTCTGGGGACCCGGCCAGGACCAGGGGGTAGCTCCCCAGTCCATTGGTGGCAATACTCGCCGCCGCAAAGTTGTGCCCCCGTCCGAGTTCTTCCCTTATTACACAGATCGGAAGGGAGCGGACTCTTTCATACATTCCGCCGTATTCCTTGGGGACGAGAAAACGGTACACTCCCTGTTTGGCCATGCGGCGCACGATCTCGATGGGATTCTTCTTCCTTTTCTCGATATCCGGAACCAGGGGGCGTATCTCCCGATCCACGAACTGGCGGGTTTCCTCTTGGATTTTCTTCAATTCCGCAGGAAGTTCAAAGTCCATATCTTTTCCCTCTTAAATAATTGTTTTCCCAAGGATGGGATGCAAAGTCGAAATCCATAAACTTTGTCATTCCGGCGAAAGCCGGAATCTAGCTATTTCAAAATGTTCTGGACCCCGGCTTTCGCCGGGGTGACAATTCAAAAGACTTTTTACGAGACCACTAAGTAGCTCTATTTCGTATTTTGGATTTTAGTCTTTTGAATATGTTTTCCAGTTCCGATATTCGAATTTTATTCAATCAGTCCATCCTGTACCTCTTTAACTTCTCTTCATCCAATATCGCACCGTTTCCTGGGCGCCGGGGAAGCTCGATCATCCCATCCTGGAGGCTGATCGGCTCCGCCAGGAGATCGTCTTTAAGGGATAAGAAGAAGGAAATCTCGCTGGGATAGGAGACATTACGCCGCGCCGCGCCGAAATGGGCGCTGGCCAGGGTTCCTGCGCCGGTTTCCGCCTGGGTTCCCATGAGGCAGGGGATGCCGGCCGTTTCAGCCATGTTAATGATCTTGAGGGAAAGAGTATAACCGGTGCGGGGAGTCTTGATGCTGATGATTCCGATGGCTCCCAGTTCGATTTCCCGGGCCACTTCCTGAGGGGTGAATACGCTTTCATCTCCCATGATAGGAATGGAGATGGACCGAGATACTTTTAACCTTCCCTTCTGGTCCCAAACCGGTAGCGGCTCCTCTACGAAAGCCAGGCCGAATTCTTCCATCCGCCTGAGGGTCCGGACGGCGGTGGAAACGGAGTAGGCCATGTTGGCGTCCGCATACAGGAGAACGTCAGACCCCAGGTTCTCCCGCAGGGCTTTGATGACCTGGACGTCTTTCTCCGAATCGATTCCCACTTTCACTTTGAAAGCTTTGAATCCCCTTGCCCGCATTTCTAGGGCTTCCTGCACCATCTCGGAAACGGAGCGTATCCCCAGCATCCAGCTTACCGGGAGGCGGTCGGAATTCCCCCCCAGCATCTCCCAGAGGGGAACCCCCCGGGCCCTGGCCACGGCATCATACAGAGCAAGGTCAATGGCGCCTTTGGCTGTAGGATTCCAGTGGATTCCCTCGAATTTAGCCCAGACCTTCTCCGTATGACCCGGGTCCATGCCCACGACCATGGGGGCGAACCAGTTTCGGATGGCATAAAGGATGGAAGCCTGGGATTCCCCGTATATCGTAGGGCGGGGCGTGGCCTCGGCCACACCGGTCACCCCTGCATCGGTGTGGATTTTGACCAGGACATGTTCCGCCGCTTCCAGGTATCCCGAAAGCCCCCACTTCAGGGGAGTTTTGTAGGGAATCCGAAAGGGTATCGCTTCCAAACGGGTGATTTTCACCAACACCTCCGATGAGGGGTTTTTAAGCTGGATGTCCGTCGTTCGCTATCTGCACTTACAACCCATGACCTATTACCTTGGCCTTTACCCCCCGTTTAAAAAGTATTTCCACAATTCCCTTTTATCTACTCTTTTTTGAAAATATCCGGCGTCCGATTTCGCTGGATTTTATTCTCCCCAACCTTCAATGTCAAGACGGGAATAGGATAAAAAATGACCTATATAACCCCCTCTTTCCCGAGGTCCTCCAGTTCCTCTTCCGTCAGCCCCAAAAGTTCTCCCCAGACCTCTTGGTTATGTTCCCCAAGCCCCGGGGAGCTGGACCTTACTTTTCCGGGAGTTTCGGAGAGTCTCGGGGTTACGCTCTGCATTTGAACGGGCCCGATTTCCGGGTCTTGAACCTCCACGATATTTTCCCGAAATTGATTCTGGGGGTCTTCGCAAATGTCCTTGGCGTTGTACACCAACCCGTAAGGAACGCCATTTTCGCCGAAGATTTTATCGATTTCGGAAACGGTTTTTTCCTGAAACCAGGGACGGATGATTTCGTGAAGGGCATCCCTGTTTTTTAGCCGGTCGAGGTTCTTCAAAAGACGAGGGTCCTGAGCAAGGTCTCCCCGTCCGATGGTCATCGCAAATCGCTGGAAAAGTGCGTCACTCGTAACTACGAATACGATCCATTTTCCATCCCGGCTTAGAAAATTATCCGCGGGAGCAACCACTTCATTTAAATTTCCCGATCTCTCGCGAATCTTCCCGAGCTTGCCGTACTCGGCGATGACCCCTTCCAGCAAGCGGATGATGGATTCACAAAGGCTGACGTCGATCCATTGTCCTTTCCCACGATCGCTTACATCCCGGTGGTATAAAGCCACCATCGTTCCGAACGCGCTGAAGAGACCCGCGATCTCATCACAGAGATTGAGGCCGACGCGGACCGGAGGAGATTCAGGGTATCCGGTCAGGTACGTCAATCCCCCCATGGCGCTGGCAATTCGGTCAAACGCCGCCCGATCCTTATAGGGCCCATCCTGCCCGAAGCCGCTCACCCGGACCATGATTATTCTGGGGTTAACCTTCTTAATTTCTTCGTACCCCAGCCCCCATTTTTCCATCGTGCCGGGTCTGAAATTTTCGGTCAAAACATCCGATATTTTCACCAACCTCTTCAGCAGTTCCTGCCCCCGGGGTTTTCTTAAATCGAGGGTCACGGATTTCTTGTTTCGTCCGAGGACAGCATAGGTCAACGACTTTTCCTTATAAAAAGGAGCGAAATGCCGGGCCGGGTCCCCGGTCCCAGGTATTTCTACTTTGATCACCTCGGCCCCGAATTCCGCAAATAAGGTTGCTCCCAAGGGGCCCGCTACATTTGTTGCCAGTTCCAGAACTCTCAGTCCGGATAAGGGGTTTGATTTTTTCTCATCCATGTTGATTCGTATAAGGTCTTTATCCGATCATGGGCTTTTGGCGGAGTTTGTACTATTAAGGGTTCCCCTAGCGGAATGGGAAAAT
>DASPRR010000511.1:0-4456 GCA_035624375.1 Thermodesulfobacteriota bacterium
CACCGAGCCGATTGATAAAAACTCGCTTTATGATGGTTTCATCATACAAAAAAAGGCAGTGGTGTGTCAAGGCTGATTGCCCACCATCCCGCTAGCTTGCCCACCCCCAGTTTTTCATGTTTGTTGGGGTTCAGGGTGGAGGAATTCGGATCATCAGGCTCGGCGGGTGCTTTTCCTTCCATGAAACTCCTCCCCATGTTCCGCAGGCAGAGGCCTGAGAGGAGATCCCTCCAAGCAGAAAAGAGAGCCAAAGCATGTTTCCGTTCCAATCCCCCGTAGGACAGGCCCGATCCAATGGAAGAACCACCGCCTCAGGATGATGATCCAAATTTCTCCGCCCTGAACCCCAGGAGATCCCCCCTCCTTTACAGAGGTCTTATTTTCGAAGGACTCTTCTTTAAGAACTGGGGGTAGACAATGATCAAACCCACTTGACACAATTTCCGCGCTTGATATCATCCGACTGACGCCAGACTGCCTCTTCTCCAAAACGGTTCTTGGTCTTCGGGGCTGTGAACAACTTGCCGCGCAAGATTCTCTTATAGCAAGGGGACAAAGAGATGAAATCGTGGAAATGGATCGGGTTGTGGGTCGGTATGGGAGTTCTAATTCTCGTCGGTTTTATGGTTTTTCGCGCCGTAAATGTCCGCTCGCTCCAGCCGGCCGGACAACCGCAACCCACTTATTCTGTCGATTCCAACTTGGTCTGCCAGCATCTCTCCGAGGCGGTCCGCATCCCGACCATCAATACCGGAGAGGGTCCCAATTCACCTGACCAGCGGGATCTGCTTCTCTTTCACCAATTTTTGAAAAACACGTTCCCTCTTTTCCACCATTTCCTCAAGTGGGAAGCGATCGGAGGCAAGAGTCTCCTGTACAAATGGCCGGGGCAGAGTCCGGACCGGCCTCCCCTTCTCTTTGCGGCGCATATGGACGTAGTCCCGATCGATCCAAAAAGTGAGGGACAGTGGAAGTTCCATCCGTTCTCGGGAACGATCGCGGAAGGGTTTATCTGGGGAAGGGGGACTCTGGATGACAAACATTCCCTCCTTGCCCTTCTGGAAGCCGCAGAGCTTCTCCTGAAAAAGGGGGTTCGGCCGGCGCAGACAATCTACTTTGCTTTTGGCCACGATGAGGAATCAGGCGGGTCTTACGGTGCACGGCAGATCGCCGAGACGCTGAAGGGCCGGGGAGTCCGGCTCGAAGCGGTCATCGATGAAGGCATGGTCATTCTGGAAGGCGGAATCCCGGGCATCAACAGCCCCGTGGCCCTCATAGGAATTGCGGAGAAAGGGTCCGTCAGTTTCAATCTCACCGTCCAGGTCCCCGGCGGGCACTCTTCGAGCCCGGCCCCTGAGAATGCGGTCGGTATTTTGGCCCGGGCGGTTACTCGTATCGGGGATAACCCTTTCCCCGCGGAAATATCTGCCCCGGTTCGGCTGATGTTTGATTACCTTGCCCCCGAGGCCCGCTATCCCGAAAAGCTCGTCTTCACCAACCTATGGTTTTTTGAACCCCTCCTGAAGCGAATGCTTTTGCGCCGCCCGGAGAGCGCCGCAATGCTGAGAACGACTTCGGTAGCCACCATGTTTCAGGCCGGGGTGAAGGAGAATGTGATCCCGGAGCAGGCCTCAGCCGTGGTGAACCTTCGGCTTGCCCCGGGGGACTCGGTGAAGGCAGTCCAGGAGCGACTCTCCCGGATCATCCACGACTCCCGCGTCCAAATCCTTCCACGGGGGGAAAGATTGAAGGGTGACCCCAGCAAGGTCTCAAGCCCGGCTTCCCGGATGTTTCCGATCCTCGGGCGCACCGCTCGCTCCCTCTTCCCGGGAACGGTGGTTGCGCCGGCGCTGATGATCGCCGGGACAGATACTCGCCACTATGAAACTCTCACTGATAACATCTTCCGATTCATCCCCATGGTCCTGAAACCGGAGGATATCCGGAGAACGCACGGGGTGAACGAACGGCTTGGGGTCGAGAACTATAGCCAGATCATCAAGTTTTACGCCAGCGTGATGGAAGAGGCGAGCCGGTAAGAGCCCTTACCCGGCGGAGGATTTCGCCTTTAATCTTTGCCCAGGAAGGTCCGAACTCGCAGGTCCTTCCCATCCGTAGTAAAGGTGATCGCTCCGTCACGGTCCGAGCGCAGGACCTTTACCCCCATCGCTTCATACCTTCCAAGGACCCCCAGATTCGGAAGCTGGGGACGCGCTCCGCCCCGGACCGTGAAGACCGCGAACCGGGGACGAACAGCTTCCAGGAAGTCCGGAGTGCTTGAACTCTTGCTGCCGTGGTGGGGGACTTTTAGCACCGTGCTTTTCAGGTTCCCCCCGGCCTTCAGAATTTCCTGCTCCCCGAGGGATTCCACATCCCCGCAGAAGAGAAAACTCACCTCTCCGTAGGTCAACCGCAGGACCAGGGAGGCGTCGTTTCCCCAGAAGGGAAATCGTTTGGCCTTCTCCAAGGGGGGATGGAGGAATTCAATCTTCACTTCCTCCACCTCTTGCACCGAACTCCCTTGCCCCCTGGCTTCCACTCGGTCCCAGGCCATCTCCAACATTTTCTGAACGAGAGGAGATTCAGCCTCCCGCTCCCCATTGTCCCACACCTTCTTGACCTCGAAATTTTCCAGAAGGAAGAGGAGTCCCTGGAGGTGATCCGGGTGGGAATGGGAATTGACCATATAATCGACGGCTTTCCGTTTCTCTTTCCAAAGATACGGGGCGACGATTCGCTCTCCCGGGTCAAAGCTGCCATCGGGGGTTCCCCCCCCGTCGATGACCATCACCTTTCCCCGGGGCAGTTGGATCACCGCGGCGTCTCCCTGGCCCACATCCAGGAAGGTAACTTTGAGCTCCTGGCTGTGATGGATGGAGACATACCCGTGGATTTGAATTCCTCCGTATACCGCCGCCAGCAGGATCAAGGCATGAAGGGAGCGCTTCCAGCGCTTCAGGTTGGCGGCCAGGACGAGGATTCCATAGATCAGCAGCACTTCCGGAATGGTCGGAGTGACGACTCTATGGGAGGCCATGGGGACCCGGCTGAAAAGGTCGACCAGGGCCAGGGAAATTTCCAGAATAAAAGAGTTCAACTCGGTCAGGATTTTGGCCAGGGGCTGGCAGAGAAAAACCATAACCGCAGCCAGAAGGCTCAGGAGGGTGTTGGCAAACCCCATCAGGGGAACGAGAATCAGGTTGGAGAGGAGACCCACGAGAGAAATCCGGTTGAAATAATATCCCACCAGCGGCCCCGTGCCCAATATGGCGGCCGTCGAGGTGAGAAGGGTGCCGGCGAGGTAGAATACGAATATTCTTCTCCAGGGAGGTTGCTCTTCCAGCCAACTCTTGTAAGGCCAGGTCTTTAAGAAACTGAAAAATTCCTTGAAACGAGGGATGAAATAAAGGAGAGCCAATACCGAGAGAAACGAGAGCTGGAAGGAAATGTCAAAGAGGGCCGCCGGGTTGAAGATGAGGATGAAGAAGGCCGCAACGAAGAGGGCGTCGTAGAGGTCCTTCTCCCGGTCCAGGAGCAGGGCCAGGAGGAAAGAGAGGACCATGATCGTAGACCGCACCGCTGCGACTCCCAGCCCGGCGATGAAGGTGTAGAAGATCACCGGAATTATGGCCAACAGGGCCGAGGTTTTGTTCAGATTCAGGCGAAGGAGCAGAAAGGGGAAGAATCGGAGAATGAACCGGGTGGCTCCGAAAAAGAAGGCCGCCACCAAAGCCACGTGAAGGCCCGAGATGGAAAGGATGTGGTTCACCCCGGAAATGATGAAACGCTCATTGACCTCCTTGGATATGTCCCCCCGATCCCCCAGCACCAAAGCTTTGATGATGCCAGCGGTTTCCGGGGGAGCGTTTTCATCGAAGAATTTCCGGATTTTCTCCCGTCCACTTTCAACAAAATGGAAGAAGGGGTTTCCTTTTTTCTCTTCCGTGCGCACGATTTCGGCAGAGCTGTTGGCATAAGCCGTAATCCAGATCCCCTGATAGGCCAGGAACCTCCGGTAGTCGAACGACCCCGGGTTGGTGGCCTGCCTGGGAACATAAATCCGGGAGATGAACCGAACCCGGTCTCCATAACGAAAATCGACCTGTTTGTCCTTGACCGTCAGGAGGAGATTCCCCTCCACCGGGAACTGGTTACCCCCTTGATGGATTTTTTCCGCTCGTACATGCACCCGCACTCTATCTTCCAGGGGTTCAGGGGGGCGGTAGATCAGGCCCTCGATGTTGAATTTCGCGTCTCCCGCGTAGTGGATGAGATGGTTCGGGGAAAAGTCGGGATGGAGAATACGGCCGATGAACAGGAATCCGAAGAGGACAAAAACCGCGACCGAAAGGAGCAGCCCCGTTCTTCTCTTCCCCGCGGCAAAACCAACCACCAGGCCCATTCCCACGCCCAGGATCCCAACCAAGGTCCACGAAGGAGGGAGATAAAGGTAGCT
>DASPRR010000518.1:0-3457 GCA_035624375.1 Thermodesulfobacteriota bacterium
GGGGGATACTTCCACGGTGAATGTTGTGCCGGACACTCTGACCACGGTCAGGCATACTCCGTCCACGGAGATACTGTCTCCGACCTTAAATAGGCCAATGTCCAGCCGAGTGGAAACGGTCAGCCGGACCCCTCCGCCCGCAGGTTCAACAGCCTGGACCTTGCCCACATCCTGGATCAAACCGGTGAACATATTAACTCGACCATTGATTCAGCTATAAAGAAAGGGCGAGTCGTCACGCCTTTGGCGGAATCACCCCTACGGTCAAATTTTATCACGCTCCTGATTTCCTTGGCAAAGTCTATCCCTAAAGGGGCTTTGCCTCGATCAATAGGTCCGGTCCCATCCTCCGAACTCTCAGGATCTCCACTCTTCGGGCATTCTTCACTTTCCCCACTCCTTCTCCCCCTATCATTCCCGATGTCTCCCTCCCGCCGATTACCTTGGGCGCGATAAAGAGCAAGACCCGGTCCACGATTTTTTCTTCCCACGCGCTGGCGTTGAGGGTAGGGCCCCCCTCCAGGAGGATCGACTGAATCCCCCGGGAACCCAGTTCCTTCAGCAAGGCTAGCAAGCTCACCCGCCCCTGCCGATTCCTCCGGACGACCAGGACCTCCACCCGTTTTTTCTTCAACCAATCAACCCTTTTCAGGGGGGCCGATGGAGTGGCTGCCACCAGGGTGGGGAATTCAGCGGCGGTTCGAACGATGCGGGAATCCGCAGGGATTCGCAGCCGGCTGTCCACAATGATCCGCAGGGGATGACGGGGATTCTTTCGTCCCGCAAGGCGGACATTCAGCAGAGGGTCGTCCCTGCGCACCGTCCCAACCCCCACCATCACCGCATCCACATCCGACCGCAAACGGTGTACGTACTTTCGCGAGGCTCCGCCGGAGATCCAGCGCGAATCGCCGGACTTGGTGGCCACTTTTCCGTCCAGGCTGACCGCCGCCTTCAGAATGACGAAAGGGTTCCCGGTGCTGATAAACTTGCCGAAGGGGGCATTTAACTCCCGGCACTCCTCTTCGAGAAGCCCCACATCCACCCTCACCCCCGCCCTTTTCAGCCGGCGGAATCCGCGCCCCGACACCAGGGGATTGGGGTCCCTCATGCCCGCTACAACCCGCTGGATGCCCGCTTTCAGTATGGCTTGGGTGCAGGGCGGCGTTTTCCCGAAGTGGTCGCAAGGCTCAAGGTTGAGGTACAGGGTTGCGCCTTTCGCCTTCTTCCCGGCCTGGCGCAGGGCCAGGACTTCGGCGTGGGGCTCACCCGCGCGGCGATGATACCCTTTTCCCACGACGGCCTTGCCTCGAACCACCACTGCCCCGACCATCGGATTCGGGGTTGTCCTTCCCCTCCCCTTGCGGGCGAGACCCAGGGCCATCCGCATGTATTTTTCATCTCTGTCCATAAAAAAATGGAGGGGAAAGGGAAGACCCTCCGCGTTTCCCCTTCCCCTTTTCGTCCTTTCACCCCGCGGATTTTTCTCCGGCGGTCATTCCTTCTTCTTCTGTCCCTTCTCCAGCAGTTCCTTCACTTCGCTCATGAATTCGTTCACGTCTTTGAACGAACGGTAAACCGAAGCAAACCGCACATAGGCAACCTCGTCCAGACTCTGCAGCTCTTGCATGATCTGCTCCCCGACCACCCGGCTGTGGACTTCCCTTTCCCCGCTTTCCTGGAGTTTCTGCTCGATGCGATCGACTAGCTTTTCCAGAACCTCGACGCTGATGGGGCGCTTCTCGCAGGCTTTGTGGAGACCGGCCAAGATCTTTGTGCGGTCGAAATTCTCCCGGCGGCCATCCTTCTTGATCACCAGGGGGAGGGTTTCTTCCACCCGTTCGTAGGTCGTGAACCGGCGCAGGCAATGGGTGCATTCCCTCCGGCGTCGGATCATTTCCCCCTCCTTGCTCAGGCGGGAATCGATGACTTTATCGTCCATGTGCTGGCAGAATGGGCAGCGCAATTTTTACCTCTTTAAAGAGAAAGGTTGTTTCCGGTGACAGGTAATCAATACCATAAGCCATCGTTTCCTTCAAGAACCCATTCCTGGGAAATGACCGAGGAATCCTGTTCCCGGGCCTGCAGAACGGACTCCAGTAGGGATCGGCTCTCCCCGGATGCCAGGGCTGGGACTTTTGACTCATTTCCCAGGAAGGGGCGCCACCTCGGATTTCCCTCCCCTCAATCCGTGTCCAAAGAAGAGAAGCATGGCTCCGGTTGAGCGGCAATTTTACTCTAAGGAAATTACGGGGCAGGAGAAAAGGGGAGCTAAGGCTTGAAATCTTGCTGCGAACTCGACGGAATCCGGAAAGGGGGCCGGATCGTGGAGAGACCATCCAGAAAATTTTTCAACTTGGTTAAGTCCTCGGAAGCGATATCCGTGAACCTGACCCCGCACCGATGATCCTTTTCTTTTCCGAAGGGGATCTCGGTCCAGACAACCTGGGCCTGGACTTCGATGGAGTCCAATTTGGGTTCGGAAGAAAAAAAGACCTTAATGCGCAGGCCCGCCCCCACCTCCATCGGTTCGCCCAGGAAGAGCATGAGGCCCCCGCCGCTGGCGTTTCCTGTATGACCGTTATTCTTGCGCGAGGAATCGACTCGGGAATACTCGATGGGCAGGTCCACCGAGAATCGGGGGCTCCGCCTCCTTTCGAAATTAACGATCCCGTATTGGGACTTGGATTCTTTTCCTTTTTCGCTCATGACCGGATGGCCTTGGCCGGGAAGCCCGGCCTCCCTCTTGGTTGGATAAAACCTCCCCACGGTCATTAAACCTCCAATGTTAGGAAAAGTCAAGCCTTGACAAAAGGCGTGATTATTCCTCAAGGAGGAAGGTTCTTCTGGAAGGGCCTATTTCAGGGATAGCTGGCGGATGGGGATGCGGGCTTCCAGGAGCATCTCTTTGGACAGATCGTCTCCATAGCCGCCTTCGTAGATGATCTCTTGGATCCCTGCGTTAATCAGCATTTTGGTGCAGATGGCACAGGGCAGGTTGGTGCAATAGAGGGTCGAACCCTGAATGCGGATTCCATGAAAGGCCGCTTGGATAATGACGTTCTGCTCGGCATGCAAGCCCCGGCAGAGTTCATGGCGCTCACCGGAGGGGATCTGTCTCTTCTCCCGCAGGCACCCCACCTCGAGGCAATGGGCCAGGCCTGAGGGAGCCCCGTTGTATCCAGTAGCCAATAGGCGCTTGTCCATGACCAGGACCGCCCCTACTTGGCGCCGTAGACAGGTAGCCCGCTTGGCCACCAACCGGGTAATTTCCATGAAATATTCTTCCCAGGTGGGTCGGTTCATTTCTTTCCGGCCTTCTCTTCCAGGCCGGTGATCTTGTCGAGCCGCTTCTGGTGCCGGCCGCCCTGGAATTCAGTCTCCAGCCAGACCTTCAGAATCTCCCTCGCCAATCCTTTCCCGATCAGCCGTCCCCCCAAAGCCAGGAGGTTGGCGT
>DASPRR010000525.1:0-22886 GCA_035624375.1 Thermodesulfobacteriota bacterium
GGATGGGCTAAGTACTTCATAGGAGCCTTGAGAACGTGAAACGGTCAGCAGCCCAAGCTCGATCTCATTTTCTCGTTCCGAGACGACCGCCGCATCCGTGGAGACGAAAGGGCGATAGGCATGGGCGGGATATCGGGCGAAAATGAGAACAACCCCAAGACCGACCAATAGCCGTGTTATAAACCTTGCCTTTCTTGTGGCTTTCTGCCGTATCAACCCCACCCCTCTGGTGAAAAGCTTCACTGACCACTGATCGCCAGATCATCAAAATGACTTTTCGCATCAGCCTTGGTCCACAGGCCGATCTTCCCCTCACCCGGGAAGGCATTGTCCTTGGCTTCCAAATATTTCTGCCCGTCATAGTGGCATTGGATCAGGTCGCCTTTCATGGTCACCCGCAAGGTGTGCCATCCCTCCGTGCGCTTGATATCAGCACTCTTCAACTGCGATCGTCGTCCTTTTTCAACTTTGTAAAGGCGGTAATTATCTTCCAGGGGGTTGTAGCGAGCGACGTAGTAGTTCTTGGCGTCTTTCGCCCGCCAGATCAGACCACCACCCTGATCCTCTTTCCCGGCAACGGCTTTCATCTTGACCGAGATGTCAAGGTCTTTATAGTTCGTATCGCTCACCAGGGCGACATTGAATGTTGATCCTGAATTTTTGGCCAGCTGAGCCAACACGTTTGGTGGGGACGGCGCGGTCGAATCCGCAACAACTTTCCATTCGCCAACTTCATTGCTGAAACCTTTAGCAATTTTCGCCGTTTCGTCGGCATCGAAGTTCCACGACTCCCTCCTCTCCTGAGCGGCGAGTCCGGTTGCCAGCAGGAGTACGCTGATTAAAACCAGAAGACTCTTCATTTATTTATTCCTCCTCTCTAAAAATTATGTCTTTGATGCGTAGAGCATGTCGAATATGGCCATACCCTTTTCAAGGACTTCTTTGTCACTCCTTCCACTGCCTGTCTGGGTAATCCCTATTCTTTTCAGCCCAGCTCGTTGGATTGATTAGTAAACGACCATTCCCGGTGCCTCAGGAAGTTCTTGAATTACCGCCTCGTCCGGGAGAGCTTAGGATCGAGCAGATCGCGGAGGCCATCGCCCAAAAGGTTAAAGCCCAAAACCGCCCAGGCGATGGCCAGGCCGGGGAAGATGGCCAGCCAGGGGGAGATTTCCATGAAGGTCTGGGCTTCGTTGAGCATCCGGCCCCAGCTGGCGTGGGGGGGTTGGGTGCCCAATCCAAGATAACTCAGCGCCGCCTCGGCTAGGATGGCGATGGCAAACTGGACCGTGCCCTGCACGATGAGGGGAGACAGGATGTTGGGGAGAACCGTGTTCCAAATGATTCTTCCGTTCCTCTGTCCGACGGCCCGGGCCGAGGTTACAAAATCCCTCTGCCAGACTGAAAGGGAAGTCCCCCGGGTGAGACGGGTAAAGATGGGTATGTTGAAGACACCGATGGCCAGCATGCTGTTCACCATGCCAGGCCCGAGGATCGAGGTGATGAGGATGGCGCTGAGCACTGCGGGGAAGCCGTAAAGCACATCCATCAGCCGCATGACTCCTTCATCTTTCCATCCTCTCCAAAAAGCCGCCAGGGAACCGAAAAGAATCCCGAACCCCATCCCGATTCCCACCGCCACCCAGCCCACAATGAGTGAATTCACCGCCCCCTTCATGACCCGACTCAGGATATCTCGCCCGTACTGGTCGGTCCCCAGCAGGTACTCCTCTCCGGGGGATTGGAAGCGCTTGGCCATGTTCATGCGGTTGGGGTCATAAGGGGTATAGAAAAAGCTGAGGCTGGCAGTGACCAGGATGGCCAGGACCAGAGTCCCTCCGATGACCAGGTTTACATTTTTGAGCGGCTGCTTCATGCCCTCAAATTTCCTCGCTTCCCGACCGAATGCGCGGGTCCACGACCCCGTAGATTACATCCACAGCAAAATTCACGATCACAATGAAAAAAGCGATCAGCAGGCCGACCCCCTGGACCACCGGCAGGTCCCGCTGACCGATGGCCAGGAAGATCAGGCGGCCCAGACCGGGCAGGTTGAAGACGTTCTCGATAACGATGGCCCCGGCCAGAAGCTCTCCCATCTGGAGCCCCACGATGGTGACCACCGGGATGAGCGCATTGCGCAGCGCGTGTTTGTAGACGACGACTCTCTCCGCAAGCCCCTTGGCCCGGGCGGTTCGGATGAAGTCCTCCCCCAGAGCCTCCAGCATGCAGGAGCGGGTGAGCCGGGCGAGCACGGCAGCTCGAATTAGTCCCAGAGACAGGGCAGGGAGGAGAAGGGATTTGAGAGCCCCCAGGGGGCTTTCCATCCACGATTTAAATCCCCCCGCCGAAAACCATTGGAGGTAAACCGCGAAAAACAGGATGAGAAGGATCCCGGCCCAGAAGGCGGGGACCGCCAGGCCGATTTGGGAAAAGACCATCACCCCGTAGTCTCCGGGGCGGTTGCGGTGAAGAGCGGCATAAACCCCCAGAGGAATGGAAAAGACTACAGCAAAGAAGATGGAAAGAAGAGCCAGGGGAAAAGTCACCGCCAGGCGGGACAAGATCAGTTCGCTGATGGAAACGTCATAGGTGATGGAAACACCCAGGTCCCCCCGGAAGACCCCGCTCATCCAATTCCAATACTGCACCGGCAGGGAAAGGTCCAATCCCAGCTTGTGCCGAAGAGCCTGCAGGTTTTCCGGAGTGGCCTGAATTCCCAGGATGATCTGGGCCGGGTCTCCAGGAATCACCTGGAGGACGAGAAAGATCACTCCCGAGACAAGGAGAAGGGTGGCAAGAAGAATGAGGAGGCGCTTTATGAATTGGTAGGCCACGGGAGTAAACAAAAACGTTGGAGGACGCCCTTCGGGCTTGAGGAGCATTCGCTTCGCTCACTCGAGGATGGAGGCAAAAAAAACGCTTTTGCCTCAAGCGAAGCGCTCCTCAAGTTACGCCCCAGGCGTGACGGTCCTCAGGGCCCGTAGGGCCGGTCCTCAAGCCCCTTGGGGGCGGTCTATTTTTGAATGTACACCTCGCTGGCATCCACGACGATGGTGGGATAGTCCTTCCACCAGTTCATGACTTCCTTTTTCATCGCCGGGAGCGCCGGATAGATGAAAAGGAAGACGTTGACGAAATCGTCCGCCAACATCCTCTGGGCCTGTTCGTAGGTCTTTTTCCGGGCCTGCTCGTTCATCTCTCCTTCCGCTTTCTTGATCAGGTCCTGGAACATGGGATTGTTGTAGCGGAAATAGTAATTGGGCCTGCTGTAGATTTCGATGTCAAAGGGCTCGGCGTGGCCCATGACGGTCAGATCGTAGTCGGCATTTTTGAAGACCCGGTCGACCCACTGGCCCATGGGAATCACTTCGATAATCAGCTTGATATCCACTTTGGAAAGCTGGTCGGCAATAATCTCTCCTGACCTTCGGGCATAAGCATAAGGTTCGGGCAGTTTCAGTACGGCACCGAATCCGGTGGGGTATCCGGCCTCCGCCAAAAGCTGCTTGGCCTTCTCGGGGTTATAGGGGTAGAGCCCGCTCAGGTCCACATAATAAGGGTTCGTCGGGTCCATGTGACTGCCGATGGGGGTTCCGTAACCAGCCACCGCCCCCTGGATAACCGCCTTACGGTCGATTGCCAGGGTGATGGCCTGGCGGACCTTGGGATCGCTGAAGGGCGTGCGGGAATGATTCATGGCCATGATCACGTCGGTGGTGGTGTTTCCCTTCAGAACCTTGAAACGCCCATCCTTCTCCAGGGCGGGGACATTTTCGGGGGCGAGGTCATAGGAGATGACATCCACATCTCCTGCCCGGAGGGCCGCCAGCTGCGCGCTGGGGTCGGGGATGAATTTGAAGGTCACCTTGTCCAGGTACGGAAGGCCTTTCACATAATAATCGGGGTTCTTGGCCATGATCACGCTATCCCCGCGCTTCCACTCGACGAATTTAAAAGCCCCCGTCCCCACCGGCGCACTCTTCAGCCGGTCCACGGATTGTTTAGAAACGATGACCGCGTCGCCCCTAGCCATGTTGAAAAGGAAGTTGGAATCGTACTTTTTCATCTTGAATTTGACCGTCGTAGAATCCACCACCTGGATGGATTCGATGCTTTCATAATACATCCGGTATGGGGCGGCGGTCTTGGGGTCCAGGAGCCGTTCTAAGCTGAATTTCACATCCTCTGCCGTGCAGGGGGTCCCGTCGTGGAATTTGATCCCGGAATGGAGAACGAAGGTATACTCCTTGCCGTCTTTGGAGACGCTGTAACCCTTGGCCAAAGCCGGGGCCACCCTCCCGTTCCGGTCTACCTTGAGCAGCCCCTCCAGCAGATTATAATGGACGACCCGTTTGATCGCCGCCGATGGGTTGGTCGTGGGGTCCAGTCCTGAGGGTTCTGCGGCCAGGGCGATGGTGAGCGTCCCGCCGGGAACCGGTCTCTGAGCAATGGCTTCGGAGGAAAAGGCTCCCCAAATAACGAAACAGAAAAAGATCAACAAGAGACCCACCCACTTTCCTTGTCGCGAATGAATTGCCATTCTTAAAATTCCCTCCTCCTATCTCGTTGGGCATAATATAATTCAGTTTATTCCTTTCCTTGCTATCTCCCATCCCGGGCGACCTGCCGGTCCCCTTACTTTTCTCTATGCCCTATGCAATATTTCTCCCCCCACGATGGTCATCTCCACCGGGATGTCTTTGATCTCATCCGGGTCAACCTTCCTGGGGTCCTTTCCCAAGACGACCATGTCTGCCAACTTCCCCGGAGTTATCGAGCCCTTGAGGTCTTCTTCAAAGGAGGCATAGGACGAGGCTTTGGTGTACAGGGAAATGGCTTCTTCAACGGAAATCCTCTGCCGATCACCCAACAGTTCCCCCATGGCGCTCTTGCGGGTCACACAGCTCTGGATGGCCAGGAGCGGCTCGTAGGGCCCGCAGGGGCTGTCAGAGGCGCCCGATACGGCAATCCCATAATCCAGAAAAGACCGGTGGGCGAACATCATCTCCACCCGCCGGGCCCCGTAATGGGGAATCATTTTCTCCCCGTGGTGGTAAATGTAGGACCCGAAAGGAGTCACCAATATTCTGAGCTTTTTGATCCGTTTTAATATTTCCGGGTTCACCACCGTGCAGTGCTCCAGCCGGTGTCGGTGATCCTTTCGTGGAAACTCGTCCAGGGCTTTCTTGAAACCGTCCAGGGCCATCTCGATCACTCGGTCGCCGTTAGCGTGGACGCAAACCTGGAAACCCGCAGAGTGTCCCTGACGGATGAGTTCGTGGAGAACCTGTTCCGATTCCAGCGCCAGGATTCCTCGATCTTCAGACCCCACGTAGGGCTCGGAAAGGTAGGCGGTCCGTCCGGCGATTCCTCCATCGGCCAGGATCTTTACCCCCCCGATCTTCAGCCATTCGTTCCCGAAACCGGTTTTCAAGTTCAAGCCCCGGAGCTGGGGCAGATACTCGATGCTGATGAGCATGTAGACCCGCAGTTTCAAGTCTCCTTTTTTCCTGGCTTCCTGATAGGTCTCCAGGGTCTTCGCGGAAACGAGCGCATCGTGCACGCTGGTAATTCCCGATGCCAGATAGCGGTCCGCGGCCAGCTTCATGCCCCTCAGTCTATCCTTCAGGGAAAAGGGCGGAATGATCGGCGGGCGGCCGGTGGTTCCCTCAAAGACGAAGGCGAATTCAGCCTGCTCATAAAGGATACCATTCAGCCTTCCGCTGCCCGCGTCGCGCCCGTAAGCGCCTCCCTTGGGGTCGCCTGCATCTTCTCGAACCCCGCCGATTTCCAGGGCTTTGCTGTTCGCCACTCCCCAATGGCCGCTGATCTGCTGGATCAAAACCGGGTGGTCTGGAGCGACTTCGTCAAGGTCCCACCGGCTTAACGTTCTTCCGGCTGGGGTTTTAGTGTCGTCGTACCCCACTCCCCGGACCCACTCCCCGGCGGGTTTTCGCTTTGCCTCCAGCAGCACGGCCTTTTGAATATCCTCGATGGTCCTGCAACGCTTGGGGCTGCAATCGATCTGCAGGAGATCGGTCCCGTACTGGGACAAATGCTGGTGCGAGTCGATGAAACCCGGCGTTACCGTCCGCCCCCGCAGGGCGACCCTCCGGGTCTTGTTGCCCGCCAGGGCTTTCACTTCCTCATCGCTGCCCACCTTCAGGATGCGTCCATCCTTGATCGCCACGGCCCGGGCTGCGGGTCTTCGGGCGTCCACAGTGATGATATTTCCGCCCCAGAGAATCATATCCGCCGAAGCCTCTTGCGGTAATGAACAGGTTCTACTCTTCTGTACCTTCATGCGACTCCTTGGGAAATAGCTTTCAGCGGTCAGCTATCAGCGTTCAGCTAGAACCAAAGAATCTTTGTGCTTTTGCTGACTGCTGGAAGCTGAACGCAGAAGGCTTCTTTTATTCTGCCAACGTATCCGCGTAATCCAGCACTTTGTCGATTACCGCCAATCCTTCCCGGAGGTCATTTTCCTTGATGCAGAGAGGGGGGACCACGAAGAGGAAATTCCAACGCACCGTGGTGTAGACTCCCCCTTCGAGAAGCCTTTTGTTGATCTCCTTGGCGACGGCCCCGTCGGGTCCCATGGCATTCCATTTCACCAGCGGTTCCCTGGTCTTTTTGTTCTTCACCAGCTCAAGGGCCCAGAAGAGCCCGATCCCCCGGGCATCCCCCAGGCACTTATGCCTCGCCTTCATGGCTTCTGTCTCTTTCCGGATGATCTCGCCCATGGCTATGGCGTTATCCATCAGCTTATCTTCGCGATAGACTTTTAACGTAGCGATGGCCGCCCCGCAAGCCAGGGGATGGGCGTTGTAGGTCAGGCCCGCCCAGAGCATCTGCTTGTCCAGGACTTCCATGATCTTTCGGGAGATGGCCACCGCCCCCAGGGGGACATATCCTGAAGTAAGCCCTTTAGCCATCGTGATCATGTCGGGCACCACATTCCAGTTGTCGATGGCGAACCACTTGCCGCATCGTCCGAACCCGGCCATGACCTCGTCGGCGATCAGCAGAACCTTGTTCCGAGTGCAGATTTCTCTTAGCCTCTGCATATAGCCGTCTGGAGGGACGATCAGGCCGTTGCTGCCCACCACGGACTCCACGAGCACGGCCGCCACCGTCTCGGGAGTCTCATACCCAATGACTTCCTCTACCGAATCGGCGCAGCGCAGGTTGCAGGCCGGGTAGGTCAGGCCGAAAGAGCAGCGGTAACAGTAGGGATCGAAGACGTGCACGACTCCGGGCATGACCGGCTCCACCGCAGGACGCCTCGGGTCTCCGGTCAGGGCGATGGCCCCGTAGGTGGCGCCGTGATAAGAACGGTAACGGGCGATAATCTTCCATTTTTTAGTATACATGCGGGCGATCTTCACCGCATTCTCGTTGGCGTCCGCCCCGCCGAGGGTGAAGAAGAATCTCTTCAGGTCTCCCGGGGTCACCTCCGCTAAGGCCTTTCCCAGGAAGGAGCGGGATTCGTAGGCCACCCCCGGGGCGACGAAGCACAGCTTCTCCGCCTGGTCCTTGATGGCCTGGACCACTTTGGGGTGCTGGTGACCGATGTTCTGGTTCATGAGCTGGGAAGTCATGTCGATGTACCGCTTCCCGTTCTCGTCCCACATGTGCACGCCCTGGGCTTTGGTGATCACCAGCGGGTCCAGGGCCGACTGAACGCTCCAGGAGTGGACCACGTATTCCTTGTCATACCTTTTGACGTCGCTTTGACTCATGCCTTTTCTCCTCTTGGACTAAGAGCTTATCCTTAAATAAGATTCTGTTTTTTAATCCCCCTTTGAAAAAGGGGGACATAGGGGGATTTGCTTTAGATCGCTTTTGAAAAATCCCCCCAACCCCCCTTTACAAAGGGGGGAATATTATTTGCGGACAAGCTCTAAGCGATATTGAAACTTTCCTCTTCCCTTCACTCCAGAAAAATATTTTTGTTTCCATTATGTTATATATAAAATATTTCGGCAAGGCAAAAAGGGAAGGGAAGCGGGTTCAAGCGGCTAATACTTTACTTCCACCAGGAAGAGCCCCTGGGGCGGGGCGGTCATGCCGGCCTGGCGCCGGTCCCGCGCGCGCAGGACCTGCCCAAACTGTTCCGGGGACCGCTTTCCCTTTCCCACCTCTACCAGCGTACCCACGATGTTTCGGACCATATGCTTCAGGAAGCCGTCGGCTTCCATGGTGAAGTGAAGAAAATCGGAGTCCTTCTTCGACCATCCGCACTGGAACACTTCTCGGACCGGGTCTTCGGTGTCCGCGTCCGCCCCCCGGAAAGAGGTGAAATCCTGCCTCCCGGTAAGAAGGCGGGAGGCTTCCTCCATAGCCGGGACATCCAGGGCCCCAGGAACACGCCAGGAATAATTCCGGAACAGGGCGGAGGGAACTTCGCGATGGAGAATGACATAGCGGTAGGTTTTCCGCTTGGCTGCATACTGGGCGTGAAACTGGAGGTCGACTTCTTCGACGGACTGAATGGCGATGTCGGGTGGAAGGAGGCTGTTCAGCCCCCGATGAAACCCTTCGACCGGAATAGTGGAATCGGTCCGGAAGTTGGCCACCTGCCCCAGCGCGTGCACCCCCGCATCGGTCCTCCCGGAGCCGGTCAGGCGGACGCGCTGCCGAGTCATGGTCTGAATTTTCTCTTCGATGACTTCCTGGATGGTCAGGCCGTTGGGCTGAACCTGCCACCCGTGGTAATTCGTCCCGTCATACTCGATGACCAACTTGATATTGCGCATGAATGAGTTTCGGGTTTCGAGTTTCGGGTTTCGGGTTTAAACTCGAAACTTTAAACTCGAAACCCGAAACTTAAGATGGTCAGGGCATTTCCGCGATCAGCGCGCCGCCCATTCCTCCACCGACGCAGAGGGTGGCCAGCCCGTAATGGGCTTTCCGTTTCTTCATCTCGTAAAGCAGCGTAACCAGGATGCGGGCCCCGCTGGCTCCTATGGGATGGCCCAGGGCCACGGCGCCGCCATTGACATTGACCTTTTCTATATCCCAGCCCATGGTCCGATTTACGTAAACCGCTTGTGCCGCGAACGCTTCGTTGGCTTCGATCAAGTCCAGGTCTTTCACCTTGAGCCCGGCTTTGGCCAGGGCTTTCTGGCTGGAGGGAACCGGCCCGGTTCCCATAATGTCCGGGGCAACCCCGGCCGTGGCGTAGGCCTTGATTTTAGCCAGGGGTTCGACTCCCAGCGCTTTGGCTTTTTCCGCCGACATGACGACGATGGCTGCGGCCCCGTCATTGATTCCCGAGGCGTTGCCCGCGGTCACCGTTCCGTCTTTCTTGAAGGCCGGCCTCAGCCCGGCCAAGGCTTCCATCGTGGTGTTGGGGCGGGGATGTTCATCCACCTGGAAGGCCACCGGGTCCCCTTTCTTCTGGGGAATCATAACCGGAACGATCTCCTCTTTAAACCGCCCTTCCTTGATCGCCCTTCCGGCGTTCTGCTGACTCCGGAACGCCAGGGCATCCTGTTCCTGCCTGGAAACGCCAAATTTTTCGGCCACGTTTTCCGCAGTGATCCCCATGTGGTAGCGGTTGAAGATGTCCAAGAGCCCGTCGTGGATCATCCCGTCGATCAGCGCCCCGTCATTCATGCGGTAGCCCCACCGCGCTCCGGAGAGCAGGAAAGGGGCCATGCTCATGGACTCGATCCCCCCGGCCATCACAATGTCCGCGTCCCCCGCCTTGATCACCTGCGCCGCCATCATGACTGATTTCAAGCCCGAGGCGCACACCTTGTTGATAGTGGTGGCGGGGATTTCCTTGGGGATCCCCGACCGGATGAGTACCTGCCGCGCCGGGTTCTGCCCCTGACCCGCGGTGAGCACGTTTCCCAGAATAACTTCTTCCACCTGTTCTGGCTTCATCTTCGCCCTCTTGAGCGCTTCCTGAACGGCAATCTTTCCCAGCTCAACGGCCGGGATGTCCCGCAAGGCACCACCGAAGGTTCCCACCGCGGTACGAACCGCACTGGCAATAACCACGTCTCTCATGTTTTTCCTCCATTTTTTCATTCAGCGCAGAGAACATGGGAATTAACCAAAAATCCAATTTGCCGGAAATAAGTCCCCAATAGCTACAAATCGCCAAAGACTCCAACCGACTTTTTTTATGCCTCGGCGAATTCTGCACTCTCTGCGGTGAATCTGGTTTTGTTCTATCCCTTGTCAGCAATCTTGGCCAGTTTTTTCGCCAGCTTCTTCTTCTGTTCGATGTTCCCGGCGCGCATGTACATCACCTTCTGGGCCTGGGGGGAGCCGGCGCCGTGCATGGACTCCACCAGGGCCGTGCCCCCGGTCATGTTTTCGATGAGGCGAAGAAGGCGAATCCGGTCTTCGGTGGGTATGTCTTTCACCCCCTTCAGGTACTTCTCCACGTATTTGCTCACTTCCGGGTTCTTCAGGTCATCCTCGAATGGCAGGGTGGCGATGATTCCGCCGGCCACGTCATGAGCCAGGCGCGCCACTTCGTAAATGTTCTTGGTCACATTGTACTTGGTGGTGTTGGCCAGAAGGGTGTCGGGTTCCCAGTTTCCGGCCTTGGTCTTGTGGCCCATGGCCGAGCAGGCAATGCTGCCGGTGTAGATGGTCTCGGCCAGATGGGTCATCTCCGCCAGCTTGTCCCGCACGTGAGAGGCCTGGGACGTTCCCTGGTAATCGGCAGCCAGTGCGGTGGCTCCCACCAGGACGTCGGTCAACCCCCCTTTGCATCCCCCGTAGTTCTGCCGATGAAGGGAAGCGAACCTTTCCACCAGGAGGCCGGCGAATTCAACCTCCCCGCACATGAAGACCCGCTCCCAGGGGACGAAGACGTCTTCCAGGACCACCAGGGCTTCTCCTCCCACCAGCCCAAATTCCGGGTTTCCCGCGTCCATCCCCTGTTCCAGTTTCCGCTCTTCATTGGTCTGGCGCCCGAAGATCATGGTTACACCCGGGGCGTTGACCGGGACCGCGCAGGCGATGGCGTAGTCTTGGTCCTCGGGCCGCAGGGCTTGGGTGGGCATGATGAGCATTACGTGGGAATTCACCGCCCCGGTCTGGTGGGCCTTGGCCCCCCGGATGACCACTCCTTCCTCGGTCTTCTTGACTACGTGGGTGAAGAGGTCCGGGTCCGCCTGCTGGCTGGGGCCCTTGGAGCGGTCGCCCTTGGGGTCGGTCATGGAACCGACCACCATGAAATTATTTTCCTGGATGTAGGCGACGAACTTTTTCAGCCGGTCATGGTAAGAGGTCCCGTGCTTTTCGTCGATCTCATAGGTGACGCTGTAAAGGGAATTCATGGCGTCAAACCCCACGCAGCGCTGGTAGCAACTCCCGGTTTCGTGGGAGATCAGGCGAAGCATCTGGACTTTTTTTATGAGGTCGTCCCGGCTCTGGTGGACGTGGGTGAAGCGGTTGATCCTCTTCCCAGTGAGGTGGGATGTCGCGGTCATGAGGTCTTCATGCTCCGGCTTCAGCGCCAGTTCGTAGGTCTTGGACGCGGCGTTGATATGGGGAACGAACGCCGGGTGCGCGGTCACATCCTCCACCCGTTTCCCCCGATAATAGACCACGTGCTTCAGCTTTTTCAGACTCTCGATGTAATCTTCTTTAGTCTTGATCATCCTTAAATCCCTTCCCTGGTTGCTGGTTCGCAATTCTTCGTTCCTGGTTCTCGGCCTTAACCAGAAACGAGCAACTCATTTTATTATTTCCCCTTCAGGATATTGCTCGATATGACCAATCTCATGATCTCGGAAGTCCCCTCGTAAATCTCCGTAATCCGGGCGTCCCGGAAGTGGCGCTCCACGTTGTATTCCTTTATGTAGCCGTAACCGCCGTGAACCTGAATGGCCTTGGTGGCGATCCGGCTGGCCGCCTCCGAGGCAAAGAGTTTGGCCATGGCCGCCTCCTTCTCGTAGCGTTGTTTATGGTCTTTGAGAAAAGCGGCCCGCAGGGTCAGCAATCGGGCGGCATCCAGGTCCGTGGCCATGTCGGCGATCATCCACTGGATTGCCTGGAGTTTGGAGATGGGGGCGCCGAACTGCACTCTCGTCTTGGAGTATTCAACGGCCGCCTCCAAGGCCGCTCGGGCGATGCCCAACGCCTGGGAGGCGATCCCGATCCGCCCGCCGTCCAGGGTGTTCATGGCCACCAAAAATCCCTGGCCCACTTGTCCAAGGAGGTTTTCCTTGGGAATGCGGCAATCTTCCATGATCAGCTCCGCGGTTCCCGAAGCCTTGATTCCCAGCTTTTTCTCCACTGCTCCCACGGAAAATCCCGGGGCCTTGCAATCCATGATGAAGGAGCTGATCCCTTTGTATCCCATTTTCTTGTCGGTCATGGCCATGAGCACGCAATAATCGGCCACGTTTCCGTTGGTGATGAAGTTCTTTTTTCCGTTGATGACCCACTGGTCTCCCTGGAGGACGGCCGTTGTCTTCTGGGCGGCGGCATCCGAGCCGGCCTCTGGTTCAGTAAGGCCGAAACAGCCCAGTTTCTTTCCCGAGGCGAGAGGAGTCAGGAACTTTTGTTTCTGTGCTTCCGTGCCAAACGTATGGATCGGGTCGCAGACCAGGGAATTGTTCACCGACATGATGACCCCCACACTGGCGCAGCCCCGGGAAATCTCCTCCATGGCCACCACGTAAGAAACGATGTCGGCTCCTCCGCCGCCGTAGGTGTCCGGAATGGCAATTCCCATCAGGCTCAGTTCGGCCATTTTCTGAATAATTTCCGCAGGGTGACGCTCGGTTTGGTCCAGCTCCTGGGCGTTGGGCTTGATTTCCTGGTCGGCAAAGTCGCGGGCCATGGCTTGAACCATCTTTTGTTCTTCCGTGAGTTCGAAATCCATCCCCGACTCCTTTCCTCGTCTGTCGTTTTGGAATAGCAGAGGTCTTAAGATTTCCAAGAGTTCCAGGAAACGAATGTTTCTCAGTCGGCGATATTGTAATAACTTCGTCCGGGAAATGTCAAAGGCAAATTCTTTTTCTGGGTAAGAGCTCAGGGGTTTCGGGATTCGGAGGTTTGGGACAAAGATTCAGGTGGGGTTAAAAAAGGAACCAAATGCGCATTATTCTCCATTTTACGGCTTGAATACCCAAAATCCCCCTCCTCCCTCTTTGGGCCTTTTACAAGCTCTACATTTTTTTTTTATTTTCATATCTCCCCCGACCGGCATAGATAAATGAATTATTTATTTTTTTTGACGATAAGGTACAAGAAAGAGCCCATTTGAAAAGGCCAACGCCCCGCCAGACCTTAAACATTTTCCTTGACAAACACAGGAAACGAAAGGTATTTTTTGTAAAGGCTGGCTAGGCATGGACCTTGCATAAAATTTAATAAAAAATTATGGGGGTCTGCAATGGGACACAAGATTAGGACTTTGACCGCCGCGCTGTTAGTTCTGAGCTGCCTGGGGATATGGGGGACGGTTGCCAAGAGGAATGCCCAGGCTGGCCAAACCCTGGACCTTTCCAATGTGATGGCCCGGGATCAAATTCGGGCCTGCGGTTTCATTGCCCCCAAAATGATACTCTCTTTGGGATCGATTGTGGGAAGCCAGGACGCCAGTGGCAACCTGAGCGAAGGGGACTTGGTCTACATAAAGCTGGAACCCGGAAAGCAGGTGAAGGCCGGGGATAGACTGGCCATCACCCGGGTAGTCAAGGAAATAGAGCACCCCCTTACCCGGGTAAAGCTAGGCTATCAGGTGAGTTTTCCCGGACGGGCGGTCATCCTGGACGGGAGAGGGCAAATCGTTCCCGCAAAGATCGAAAAATCTTTCCATCCCATTCGCTACGGGGATTTAGTCACCGCTCTGCCTTCCTCTTCCCCCTCGGAGGTTGCGGTTCGTATGCCAGATAAGGTAAAAGGGACCGTTGTGGCCGCGGCGCAAGAAGAGGAAAACATATCCGAAAGGGGAGTTGTTTTTATCGATCGAGGGTCTCAAGACGGGGTGATCATGGGGGACCTTTTTACCGTCTATCAATTCCCCTACTATACCGATGAGGCCCTCGAAAAAGAGCCAAAGCTCCCTCTGATGAAAGTGGGGGAAGGGGTGGTCATTTACCTGGAGAAGGAAACCTCAACCCTTCTGCTTACTCATTCTTCACAGTCTGTGTATGTCGGAGACACCGTCGTCTTGGGGAAGGGGAAGTAAGCTCCTAAGTTCTCAAAATAACCGGCAAGGGAAACAGTCTGGGATCATCCAGGAATAGGGATTGTGGCCTGAATCATCCACGATCCCTTTTTTATTCGGTTTCCTTCCCATGGAATCAAAAGGACTTTACCACTGGGTAGCGCTCTCCATGGCCCCCGGAGTGGGGAGCATCCTTTTTAAGCGTCTTACCGAGGCCTTCGGCGGCCCGGAGGGCGTCTTTCAGGCCCGGGCCAAGGACTTGGAACGGGTTGAGGGGATCGGGCCCAAGGTCATCGAAGCTCTGAAGCGGTTCCATTGGAAGGAGCAGGTGGATAAGGAGCTTCGCTGCCTGGAAGGAATCGGGGCTCGCCTCCTGACCTGGTCGGACGAGGAATACCCCCCTGGGCTGAAACAGATCTACGATCCCCCGCCTTTGCTCTATGTCCGGGGCTGCATCAAAGCCCAGGATCAGAGAGCGGTGGCAGTGGTGGGTTCCCGATATCCCACTACTTATGGGAAGATGTTTGCCGAACGAATCTCCCTGGGACTGAGCCAGCGGGGAGTCACGGTGGTCAGCGGGTTGGCCCGCGGGGTCGATTCAGACGCCCACCGGGGGGCATTGGCCGCCGGGGGGCGAACCATCGGGGTCTTGGGTTGCGGCATAGATCTCATTTACCCCCCGGAAAATGAAAAGTTGTTCGGGGAAGTGGCTGGGCAGGGGGCGATTCTCTCCGAGTTTCCCCTGGGAACTCCGCCGGAGAAGGATCACTTCCCCATTCGCAACAGAGTGATTAGCGGCATCTCCATGGGTGTGGTCGTGGTGGAGGCGACGCTGCGCAGCGGGTCCTTGATTACCGCGCGCTTTGCCCTTGAGCAGGGGCGCGAGGTTTTTGCCGTCCCGGGAAACATAGATTCGGCCCGGAGCGCGGGAACAAACCGGCTTATCCGGGAAGGAGCGAAGCTGGTCGCCCGGGTGGAGGATATCTTGGAAGAGATTTCTCTTCCTGCCTTGCCAGTTCAGGAGGAAACGACGCCGAAACCCAAGTTGACCGAAGAAGAGGCGAGGGTTTTTTCCGCATTAGGACCCCAGGCCGCGCATATCGACCAAGTCATTGCCCAAAGCGCCCTTCCCAGCGCGCGGGTCTCGGTGATCCTTCTTTCCCTCGAGCTGGCCGGGCATGTCAAGCAGCTCCCGGGAATGCGCTTTGTAAAAACGGATTTTTAGCCACGGAGGTCCGAGGACCGCTCAGGCGCAACCAAAATAGAAAAGGCGCGTTTTACCATGATCCAAGTTCTTAAAGAAAATTGTGGGACCGTCGCGCCAAGCGCACCCAGTTCCCCATTTGCGGACCGTGCCGCCCAAGGCGGGGCGCTCCCCTCGCGAGAGAAAAGAACGTGAACCCTTTTCTGGAAAAGATGTCAGGATTTCAAACGTTGCACCCGGAGCGTGCTGCAAGAAGATAATTGACATTGAGGAATTATGTATTATGTTTATTTTTTTAGGTTTCTTTCCCCCTCCGGGGTTGAGAATACTTTGAGGAGATGAAATGTCCAAGCCGTTAGTCATCGTCGAATCGCCGGCCAAAGCCCGGACGATATCCAATTACCTGAAGAATGAATATATCATCAAAGCTTCAGTGGGCCATATCAAAGACCTTCCCGAGAGCCGCCTGGGGGTGGATATCGAAAAGGGATTTGCCCCCGAATATCAGGTCATCAAGGGGAAGGTCAAAGTCCTGAAAGAAATTAAAACCGCCTCGCAAAAGGCCAAAGAGATTTACATCGCCACAGACCCGGACCGGGAGGGGGAGGCCATTGCCTGGCACATCGCCGAGGAAATCCATCAGCCGGCAAAGGAAATCCACCGGGTCCTCTTCAATGAGATTACGGCTCGAAGCGTTCGGGAGGCTATGCTGAAACCCGAGCGCCTGAACCAGGACAAGTTTGAGGCCCAGCAGGCCCGTCGCATCCTGGACCGTTTGGTGGGCTACCTGATAAGTCCCCTCCTCTGGGACAAGGTCCGCAGAGGATTAAGCGCGGGCCGGGTACAGACCGTGGCCGTGCGCCTCATTTGCGAGCGGGAAGAAGAAATCCGTAAATTCGTACCCCAAGAATATTGGTCTATCGAAGCCTCCCTGGAGGGGAAAAACCCCCCGCCTTTCAAAGCCGGGCTCTTCCGGATCGATTCGGAGAAGGCCGAGATCAAAACCGGGGAGCAAGCCCAATCGATTCTGAAGGACCTGAGTTCGCTTCCTTTTGTCGTCAAGCAGATCGAAAGAAAAGAGCGGCGCAAGAATCCTGCCCCTCCGTACATAACCAGCCAGCTCCAGCAGGAAGCCTGGCGAAAGCTACGCTTTACGGCCAAGAAGACCATGTCCATCGCTCAGCGGCTTTATGAAGGGGTCGAACTCGGTCAGGAAGGGCCCGTGGGTCTCATTACTTACATGCGCACGGACTCGGTCCGGATCGCCCCGGAAGCGCTGACCGCGGTTCGCCAATTCATCCAAGAGAAATTCGGTGCGGATTACCTGCCGGAGAAGCCCAACTTCTATAAAAGCCGGAAAACGGCCCAGGAAGCCCACGAAGCCATCCGCCCCACTTCCATGCAATATGAGCCCGAAAGGGTGAAATCTTTCCTGACCAAGGATCAACTGTCTCTGTATGACCTCATCTGGAACCGGTTCGTAGCCTGCCAGATGAACCCGGCGGTCTACGACCAGACCACGGTGGACATCGAAGCCGGAAAGTACACCTTCCGGGCAACGGGATCGGTCCTTCTCTTCCCGGGGTTCATGGCCCTTTACATCGAGGCCGTCGAAGAGAACGGAAATGGAGAAGAAAAGGAAGGGAAACTTCCCGAACTGGCCGAGGGCGAGATCCTGAAGCTCCTGGAGCTTACCCCCGAGCAGCACTTCACCCAGCCCCCGCCCCGGTACAGCGAAGCCACCCTAATTCGGGAACTCGAGGAAAAGGGAATCGGCCGCCCCTCCACCTATGCCACCATTCTCGACAACATCCAGGAAAGGGAGTATGTAGCCAAAGAGAAGGGCCGTCTGTTTCCCACCGAGCTGGGCTGTCTGGTCACCGATCTTTTGGTGATGAATTTCCAGGATATCTTCGACGTGCAGTTCACGGCCCAGATGGAAGATGAATTGGACAAGGTGGAAGAAGGGGAACTCCGCTGGACGCAGGCCCTGGAAGATTTCTACCACCCTTTTCAAAAAGACCTGGAAAAGGCCAAGGTGGAGATGGAAGACATCAAATGGAAGGGAATTGCCACCGACCTGACTTGTGAGAAGTGCGGCGCTCCCATGGTGATCAAGCTGGGACGGCATGGGCAGTTCCTGGCCTGCTCCAACTACCCGGAATGCAAGAACACCAAGGAGTTCCAACGCAACGAGGCCGGTGAAATTCAGGTGATCGAGGCAGAACCTATGCAAGAAAGCTGCGAGAAGTGTGGCGCCCCCATGGTGATTAAAACCGGGCGGTTCGGAAAGTTCCTGGCTTGCACCAACTACCCCAAATGCAAAAATACCAAGAAGATGATGGTCAACGGGGAGGGCAAGCTGGAGGTCGCCCAAGAGGAAGTGAGCTCCGAAGTCTGCGAGAATTGCGGGGCTCCCATGGTGATCAAAGCCGGGCGGTTCGGTAAATTCCTGGCCTGCTCCAAATATCCGGAGTGCAAGACCACCCGGAGGATCGGCGCGGAAGGCAAGAAGGGGGAGGCTTCCAAAGCGGAGCCCACGGGGGAAGACTGCGAGAAGTGCGGCGCGCCCCTGGTCTACCGGAAGGGGCGCTTCGGGCCTTTCATCGCCTGTAGCAACTACCCGCGCTGCCGCTATACCCAAAAAATCGCCAAGGGGGAGAAGGCGGTGGGGCTCCCGGCAGAAGCGGCGTCGGCGGCCAACCCTGAACAGAAGAAGCCGGAGGCTGCCAAGGAGGAGAAAAAGGAAGGCGCCGAGAAGAAGACCCGGAAGAAAAAGGCCTAGGCGGGCTTTCCAGTGCCCTACACCTTGCCCTCTGTGTTTTTCGGGTGCTCATATTCCGCATTCCGCACTCCGAATTCCGCATTTACTTGACCAGCCAAACTCCCACCACGATCAGCGCTGTCCCGATGACTCGGGAAACCGTGAGGCCCTCTTGCAGAATGAGCCAGCTGAGCAGGACGGTAATCAAAGGATACGTTGCCGTGATGGGTACGACTAAAGAAGCTCCCCCCAACCTCAGGGCATGGTAATAAGTCCACAGGCCCAGGGCCCCTCCGCAGATTCCGCTCAGCCCAAAATAAATAGTTGAACGCCAATCCAGGGCTGCCAGACTCCCCAACCGTCCGCTTCCCACCCCTACCACCAGGAGAATTCCGGTGAGGATGAATTGACGGATCATCATGCCGGTTAGAGGACTGGTCTTTCCTAAAGCCAGCTTGTCAAAGATGGCCGCCATTCCCCAGAAGAAAGTCGTCAGGAACATGAAAAGCATGAGTTTCATGGGAGGGCTCCTGTTTTTTTCTCTTCACCCATTAAGGAATAAATTTCCCCCTGATGCAAGCCTCAAATTGAGGATAAAAAAAGGAGGTGGCCCCGTTGGAACCACCTCCTTCAATTGTCTGCAGTATTATCTCCCCATGGACCGTAGGGGCAGGTTTGAGACCTGCCCCTACGCCGTTTCATGGATTAGAACGCCGCTTCCTGGATGGCCAAGGCGCTCCGATTTCCTCCGAGGACCGTCGCAGCCTTGGCCTGGACTTGCGGCAAGATGTTGGTCACAAAGAACTCGGTCCCATAGACCTTGCCGCTGTAATAGGCGGCGTCGGCCTGTTCTTCAATGACCTTGGCCTGGGCTTCGGGCGTTTTTGCGCCGGCTTTGTCGTAAAGGGCCTGGAGTTTTTCCTTGGCCACCAGGGACTGGTCCAGGAGAAGGTAAGCCAATTGTACCTCCCCAAACATCTCCAAAAACGGAACACACTGAAGCATAGGGTAGAGCGGGTCTCCCGTGGCGGCCGTCTTGGCGAAGTGCATGGCCGTGTTAACCAAGGAATTTTTGGCCTGCTCCAGCTGGGTCACGAAAGACCCCAGCGTCGGATGCCCTTTGTGTTTCTCGATAAACTCATTCATTTCCTTCATCCAGCCCATGACCAGGGCGCCTTTCTTGAGGGAGAGCTTCCTTCCCACCAAGTCCATGGCCTGGATGCCGTTGGTCCCTTCGTAGATGGAGGTGATCTTCACATCCCGGCAGAGTTGCTCCACGGGATATTCGCCGCAGTACCCATACCCGCCATGAATCTGGATGGCCCATTCAGCCATGCGGAAGGCCATGTCGGTGGAATAGGCTTTCACCACCGGGATCAGCAGATCGATGGTGTTTTCGCAGATTTCCTTCTCCTTCGGGTCCGTGGCCACCTTGGCCAGGTCTGCGTAGTAGGCCGTCTTGTAGATGAGCGCCCGCAGCCCTTCGGCATACGCTTTCATGGTGATGAGCATTCGCCGCACATCGGGATGGTTTATGATCGTTACTCGGGGGGCATTGGGGTCTTTCATCTTCCGGATATCCACCCCCTGGACTCGTTCCTTGGCGTATTTGAGGGCATATAGGTAAGCCAGGTTTCCCAGAGCGAATCCTTGCAAGCCCACGCCCAGGCGGGCTTCGTTCATCATCTGGAACATGAGCTGAATCCCCTGCCCTTCCTGGCCGAGGATGTAGCCATGGCATTTCCCGTCATCCCCGAAATTCAGGGTGCAGGTCGCCGAGCCTTTCAGGCCCATTTTGTGCTCGATGCCGCCGCAATTGACATCGTTGGGCTCCCCCAGGGAGCCGTCGGCATTAATTCGGACCTTGGGCACGACGAAGAGGCTCAATCCTTTGATCCCCGGAGGGGCGTTTTCCGCCCGGGCCAGGACGGCGTGGATGATGTTGGGCGTCAGGTTGTGGTCGCCGGCGGTGATGAAGATCTTCGTTCCCTGGATTAAATAATGATCTCCCACCTTCTTGGCCGCGCATTTCACGTCCCCCACTGCGCTTCCGGCCTGGGGTTCGGTCAGGCACATGGTCCCGGTCCACTCCCCGGCGTACATCTTTTCAAGATAGGTCTTTTTCTGTTCGGGGGTCCCGAAGCTCTCGATCAGATTGGCGCAGCCCCGGGTTAGCCCGGGGTAGGTGGTGAAAGAGCAGCACGCTCCGACGAACATTTCTGCGGCGGCGAGAGCCACTGAATCTGGCAGGCCCTGTCCTCCTGCTTCCGCGTCTACCGATGCGGCGATCCAACCGCCCTCGCAGTATTTCTTGAATGCATCATGGAAGGCTTCCGGAACCTTGACTTTCCCTTTTTCGTACGTGCACCCTTCCTTGTCCGCAAAGGCATTCAGGGGGGCGATGACTTCCGCGGAAAGCTGGGCGGCCTGGTCCAGGACCATGTCAAAGGTCTCCCGGGAGTAGTCCTTAAATTTATCGAATTGACACAGCCTCTCGATTCCAAGCCATTCGTAAAGGATGAATTTCATGTCTCTCATGCTGATCGGGAAAGCTCCATTGCTCATGGCCACCTCCTTGTGCGGGTTGATCTGCCTCCAATCGGGTGCTTCTGCCCGCATTCTAAAAAAAATTGCAGGCGGTTGTCAAGAAAATTCGCATTCAAACTATTCGCTCCCGTAATAAATTCTTCATTGGCACGGCCAGTAAATAAAATTAAATAATTATAGGAAGTTGGAGAATAAAATTCATTTTCTCCTTGTCAGATGGCTGGCCAAAAGATTATAAATGACTCCGATATGGTCGCGTAAAAAATACAAAAAGGGTCATTGCTGGCGAAGCGAACCAATCTTATAGTCTGGCTCTTGGATTCCATGAGATTGCTTCGTCGCTGCGGTCCCCGCAATGACGCGAACTAAGCGTTTCATAAAATCTTTATGGAATAGGTTCGTCATTCACGCGAAAGCGGGAATCCAGAAAGAAATCCTGGATTCCGGGTCAAGCCCGGAATGACGGATGCTAAGGTTCTCCGAAAGTGATATCAAGGTACAGCATGACAATCCTCATGAGATGCAATCCTGCAAACGGTTCTCATTATGCGTCAGCATGAATTTATGCACCTGATGGGTCGACTCTGGACTTTTTACTGGTTCAACAATAATGATTGGACGGATAAAGGGAATTAGGATGGAGTTTGAATACTGGCTCGATCAACATTTAACGAAATCTGAGCGCCGAATCTTGAGCCGTTTGACCACTCCGAGTAAAATCCAGGCTTTTCTAGATGACCTGGAATATTCAACGGAAGAAATTTATCGTTGCCCCCTTCGAGTTCTGCGGGAGCGGGTGGCCCACTGCTACGACGGTGCCCTCTTTGCAGCGGCAATGCTCCGCCGCATCGGGTACCTCCCCTTCATCCTGGAAATGCTTCCCAATAGCCGCGACGACGATCATCTCTTGGCCCTTTTCAAGAAGGAAATGCATTGGGGCGCTGTGGGTAAGTCCAACTTTGTGGGACTTCGATTTCGGGAACCGGTCTATCGGACGGTACGCGAGTTGGTCATGTCCTACTTTGAACAATTCTACAACCTGGAGAGGGAAAAAACTCTGCGTGCATACACGGTACCCTTGAATTTGCAGTCCTTCGACCGGCATGGCTGGATGATTAAGGACGAGCCCCTGTATTGGATTGCCGAGAAACTGGACCGGACCCGAAGAGTCCGGGTACTCACCCCGAAGATGGTCAGGAACCTTTCGCTCTTGGACCCCCGAGCCTACCAGGCGGGCCTTATGGGAGCCGACCAAAAAGGACTCTTTCATCCCCGTCGAAAGGGTTAACTCCCTGACTCCCTCCAGCCAGGACAGAGAAGAGCGGGTCGTAGGATAGGAATGAAATTTAGCAGAGGCTGTGGCCTGGGAAAAAGGAGGGTCCCTAGGCCCCTTTAAGGGTGTGTGGATGAGGGAGGGCCAAAGGGGCCGGTGGACTTCATTCTTTCAGGGATTATTCAAAAAGGCGTCATCCGGATATTCAATTTTTATAATTTCGCTGAGTCTAAATTCCTGGGTCCTGGCAAATCGTTAGCACAAATAGGCCCCGAACCCTAAAGCTGTCAATCCCCACCAGATCCAATAATCCATCTCTCGGCCCTTCTGAGGCGTAATTTGGATGTGGGCATTCTTTGATAAAGCTGAAGAGGAGAAAGAAAATTTCAGGGGTTGGCTTGTTGGTGAATTGCGAGAATGCAGTTAGGAAGCCTCCTAACCGTTCCGATGGTTTCTTGTTTTATTTAGTTCACCAAGTCGTCACCTTGAGATATTCCAAGAGGATGAGGATTATTGGCAGAAATGGCGCACCCCAATTCAATAGATGAAGGGGGCTTCTGCGTGAAATATGCTCTATAAGGGCACCAAGGGAATGGAAAAGAGCCACATTATAATCAAAAGCAAAGCTCCTATTACCATTGCTTGCAAAATTATTTGCATTTTCCCCCCTTTGATCTAGTGTCGCGTCTCAGAAATAAGCTGCATAATTCTACCCCCGAGCAGGGAGCGGGGCGAAGAACCGCCGCGCTTGCCAAAATAAGGCGCTCGTTCCTCTTTGAAAAAGTTGATTTTTACTGAAGGTTTCGGAAATTGTATATTTTTGCGCTCCTAGCCTAATTCCCGGAGGCTGGCAGCGTCGCTTTGCGGATACCAGGCAACCGCCTGGAGACAGGCCATTTCCCGGTCGATTTTGGCGGCGCGCATCGTTTCTCCACCCCCCCTCCTG
>DASPRR010000540.1:0-4534 GCA_035624375.1 Thermodesulfobacteriota bacterium
AGACGGAAAGTGCGTCGTCAAAGCTGATCGGGCGAACGAATACATCCGGAAGATGCGGGAGGCTGAGGGGATCCTTTTGGGCTCTCCCACTTACGTCGCCGACATCACCGCGAACCTCAAGGCTATCCTGGAGAGGGCCACCATTGTATGCCGGGCCAACGGCGGGGAGATGTTCAAAAGGAAACCAGGAGCGGGCATTGTGGCCGTCCGCCGGGCCGGCGCCATTCAGGCGATCAACGTTCTGAATGCTTTCTTTCTCATCAACCAGATGATCGTTGTGGGTTCGAGTTACTGGAACGTGGGAATTGGCCGGAACCTGGGGGAAGTCAACAGCGATCTGGAAGGCATTCAAACCATGAAGGCCCTGGGTCAGAACATGGCCTGGCTGCTCAAAAAAATCCACAGCCAAGGCTGAGTCTTGAAGGTCACGGCCCCCCCATCCCGCACCCTATGGCGCAAGACGGAGGGGTGTGCGGTATGCCTCTTATTTTTCCTTCAATTCCATCACGGGGGCGATGAGGATCTCCACCCGCCGGTTCAAGGCCCTGTTCTTGTCGGTGTCGTTGGCAGCCGCCGGCTGGTAGAAGGAGCGCCCCACCGCTTCCATCCCTTTCGGGTCTAACCCGCTCTTATCCTGAAAATACCGCACCACGGTGGACGCCCGGGCGGCCGAAAGCTCCCAGTTCGAGGGGAACTTGTCCAGGAATTCCCGGCGGATGGGAATGGTGTCTGTGTGTCCGACGACCTGGATCATCTTCCCTTCGATCTTTTTCAGCCCCTCCCCGACTTTGGCCAGTACCTTTTGCCCCTGGGGGGTAAGCGTCGCCTCCCCCAGTCTGAAGAGGATCCGATCGACCAGAGATAGAGAAATGCCGCCCTGAAATTCCTTGATGGTGATCTCCTGCTTCTTGATCTGGTCATTTAGGCTGGAAACGAGGAGGTCGCAGGCGCTCTTCAGTTGGGCTTCAGAGAGCGCCGGCCCTTTCTTCTCTATGTCGGCAAGTTTCTTTTCGCAGGTCTGGAGGGCCCCTTTCTGTTTGGTGTATTCGGGATAGAGAATCACTCCGGCGAGGACCAGGATCGCTACCAGAACGCCCAGAATAATCGTAACAGTCTTATTCATTTTCTCCTCCCTTTTGAAAAAGTGGAATCAATCATGAATCCGGTCTTTCGACACTCAGGATGGAGCGGGAAAAGTATAACGCCTATAGTATATCAGCTTGACGCCGGGAGTTTCAACCTCCAAATCATGACCTCCGGCAGAGCCGGGGGTTTATCATATCAAAATTAGGCATAAGGGCGACGTGTCGAGCTGAAGGGAGCAGCCTTCTCAGCCGAAACCAAATGAAACCCAAAAGAAGCTTAGCCCTTGCGATACGCTTCAGCCAGAAGAGTCAATGGATGAGCTACCTTCAGCCCCGTCCCTTGGGCGATCTGCATGGCGCAGGAGCCGCAGCCGGTGACTACCCGGTCTACGCCGCTTTTCTTGATTTCCTCAAACAGGGGTTGGCCGATCTCCATGGAGAGGTCGTAGTTCTGCTTCTTCATGCCGAAGGTGCCGGCCAGGCCGCAGCATCGGTCGCTGAAAGCCTGTACCTCAAGACCCGGAATCAGCTTTAGGAGGTCCACCACTTCTTTGGAAATTCCCAGCGCCCGCAGGTGACAGGGGTTGTGGTAGCCCACTTTCATTTTTATTTCCCCGAATCTGGTATTGAGCTTCCCCTCCTGTTTCAGGTTGGACAGAAATCCGTGGACTTCATAGCAGCCGGCAGCCGCCTTGGCGGATTTTTCAGAGTTGAGGATTCGAGGATATTCCTGCTTCACTGCTAGGGCGCAGCTCGGCTCGCTGAAGACCACGGGAATCCCCTTCTCCACCAGGGAGGAAATCTTCTCCAGGTTCTCCCCTACTCCTTTGAGGGCCGGCTTCAGTCCCCCCGAAGAAATCCGGGCAATCCCGCAGCACTCGAAATCTGGAACCTCCACCCCGTAGCCGTTCCGCTCCAGCACCTCCACCAAGGCCCTGCCTTCTCCTTCCGGATCGTTGTAGTTGGCATAGCAGCTTAGGAAGTAAGCCGCTTTTCCGTTTCCCTTTTCCGATCCTTTGTACATCTCCCGAAAAGTCTTGGAGGAAAAGGGAGGCATCTTTCTTCGTCGGTCCAAGCCGATGGCGGATTCCATCAGAGCCCGCGCGGGCCCCACGGAAAAGGCAAGGTTGACCAAGGGGGCGAGCGTGTTTCCGACCCGGCAGGCCAGATGGGTGTCGGCGATGAACCGGTCCTTGAAAGACTGCCCCCTGTTTTTCACATGATGGGCCCGGGCCATGAGCGAAACCCAGGGGATATCTACGCCGGTGGGGCACTCGGTGAGGCACCGTTTGCAGTTCACGCACCCATCCATCACCCGTTTCAATTCGTCGGAGGCCAGGAAGGTGTCGGGGTCCAGGTTTCCCGACATCAGCTCCCGCAGAAGGCTGGCTTTGGCCCGGCCCAAATAGGATTCATCGTTCGTGGCCATGGCCAGCGGGCAATAGGACCGGCACTTGCCGCAGCCGTGGCAGGCTTCCACCTCCGCGCCCAGGGCCTCCCCGTCGAAAGCACTGCCGGTGGGTACATGGCAGTATTCGGAGCCGAACTTCAGATGTTTGCCCATCAGGTCGGGGTCATTTCCCACCACCCTTCCCGGATTCAAAACATTCTCCGGGTCGAAGAGCTTCTTCAGCTCCACAAAGGCGGGGTACAGCTTGGGGTACTGCCGCGGCACGAAGGCCGTTCGCAGGAGCCCATCCCCGTGTTCCCCGCTGATGGTTCCTTTGAGGCGCAGCACCAGATCGCAGCTTTCATCGGTAATTCTCAGCATCCGCGCCACGTCCTCGGTTTTTTTCAGGTCCAGAAAGACCATGACGTGAAGATTCCCGTCCCCGGCGTGGCCGTAAATACTGGCCTCCGCTCCATTGCGTTTTAAAATCCCCCGCAGCCCGGCGATATACTCGCCCAAACGGCGGGGATGGACCGCAGCATCCTCGATGAAGGCAATGGGTTTCTTGGGCCCTTTCACTTTGTTGAGGATGGGGCCGGAGACGCTTCTCACCTTGGTGAGCATCTCCTTGTCCCTGGTGTCCTGGGCGGCCTTGAGGGAGACGGCCAGCTTTTCCTCCTGGATCAGCCGCTGCTCCACCTGGCGCATCTTCCCCTTGAGTTCTTCCTCCGACCGCCCTTCAAACTCCACGAAGAGGGTCGCCTCGATCCCTTCGGGCAGGTACGGTTTCATCTCTTTGTATTTGCCCCTGGCCAGGTCGATGATCTGCTTTTCCATGATCTCCAGCATGGTGGGAGAAAGCTTCAGTATCTCCTCCGTTGCCTTCCCCACGGTGTCCAGGGTATTGAAATAGATCAGCGCCGTATGGGTCTTGCCGCCCAGGTCGGCCAGGCGGAGTTTGGCTTCGGTGAAGATTCCCAGCGTTCCTTCGGAGCCCACCAGAAGGGGGGTGAGGTCCAGGGAACCGTTTTTGCGAACCTGCCAAAGTTCGTAGCCGCAGGAATTCTTCATGGTGTCGGGCTTCTCTTCCTGGAGGGGCCCCTGATAACGTCCCAGAAGCTCCAAGACGCTTGGGTAGAGTTTCTCCTCCAACCCATCGGTCCTGCCGGAAGACTCAAGGGCACCCACGTTTCGAGGCCCGGTCTTGATGATCTCTCCGCTCGAGAGGACCACCTCCAGGGACTCCACCCAATCACGGGCCGCCCCGTACTTGATGGCATGGGGGCCGCTGGAGTTGTTGGCGATCATACCGCCGAGAGCGCAGTAATCGGTGGTCGAAGGGTCGATGGGAAAGAATTTCTTCATGGGTTTCAAGAAGGCGTTCAGCCTTCCCAGAATGAGGCCGGGCTGCACCCGCACCCACTTCTTCTCCGGGTCGACCTCCAGGACCTGATTCATGTATTTTATGAAATCCAGTATGATCCCCTCACCGATCCCCTGCCCTGCCCGGCCCGTGCCCCCACCACGGGCAGTTAGAGGGATCCCGTTCTTGGCCGCGTACCTAACACACTGGACCACATCTTCTTTATGTCGGGGCTGAACAATCACCATGGGGCGCAGGGAATAGATGCAGGCCCCACTGCTGTATATCGTCCGGCTCAACTCATCGGAGAGAATGTTTCCTTCCACAATTCTCTTCAAATCGGTAGCGATCGCTTCAATCTTGCCTTCGGCCATCATCGATCTCCTTCGACCCTTATTCGTCCCGGCAATCCATCCTACTATTTTCCCCCTGTTCCCATTCATGATTTAGGTCAGTGGAGAAAATCAAGGATTTTCTTCGCCCTCCACCTCCACCAGACAGCTGTTGCAGGGGAACGCTCCAGCGGGGGATTTCTTATCCACTGTGAGAACGTTGACGCAGCCGCCCCGGTCCACTCCCTTCTCGTCAGGGTCATACCAAGAGCCGGCCTCCAGGCTCACCACCCCGGGCATGATCCTGTCCGTCACTTTCGCTTTCCTCACCATCCGACCCCGATCGTTGAATACCCTAACCTTC
>DASPRR010000561.1:0-4405 GCA_035624375.1 Thermodesulfobacteriota bacterium
CAGGAGGCCGTGGCTGGAAGAGACCTTTTCTCCCTTGAAGAAGAATTCTCCCTCTTCTGCCTGGATCAGGCAGGCCAGGGTTTGCAGGAGGGTGGTCTTGCCTCCCCCGTTTGGCCCGATGAGGGAGAGGATCGACCCCTCCTCCACGACCAGAGAAGGAATTTCCAGGACCCGCACACCTCCCCTGCGGACACGCAAATCTTTGACTGTCAGGAGCGGGGGGGGGACGATCACCTCGGCCTCTCCCTCTGCTGGATGTGAGTCAGAACGAGGTTGATAAAGTAGGCGAGCAGCAGGAGAATGATCCCCAGGGCAATGGCTACATCGAAGTTTCCCCGGCTGGTTTCCATGACCGTGGCCGTGGTCAGAACCCGGCTGTACCCCTTGATGTTGCCGCCCACCATGATCGATGCCCCCACCTCGGAGATGACTCCCCCGAACCCGGCCATCACTCCGGCCAGAAGCGGCAGTCGCGCCTCTTTGACCAATATCCAGACCATCTGCAGGCGCGTGGCTCCCAGGGCTAGAATTTGGAGGCGGAGTTTCTTGGGAAGGGCCTGGATCGCCGCCAGGGTGATTCCCATGACAATGGGAGTAGCAATCACCGCCTGGGCGACAATCATGGCCGCCGGGGTATAGAGAATCTCCAAAAACCCCAGCGGCCCGTTTCTCCAGAGAAAAATGGTGACAAAGAGGCCCACCACCACCGGCGGCAGGCCCATTCCCGTGTTGATCAGGCTTACGACCAGCCTTCTTCCCGGAAATTCCGTCAGGGCCACCAGCGTCCCAATGGAGATTCCGATGAAAAGGCTGATCAGGGTTGCCGTTCCCGAGACCTGAAGGGAAAGCAGGGTGATCCCCAACACCTCCGGGTCGAGGGTGAATAGGAGATAGAAAGCTTTCAGGATTCCTTCAAAAATGAGGTCCATCTACTTTCCCAGTTCCTCTTCTTTCTTTCCGGCATCGGGGAAGAACAAGGGCGACCCGAACTTATCCACCCCGAAGGTCTTGATGATCTCTTGGGTTTCCTTCGCTACCATGAAATCGGCAAAAGCCTTGCCCCCGGCAGCGTTGAGTTTGGGCCATTTCCCCGGGTTGACTTCAATGACATGGTAGATGTTGAGGAGGATGGCATCGCCCTCGGCAAGAATATCAAGGCTCAGGTTTTTTTTCAGGGCCAAATAAGTTCCCCGGTCGGCCAGCGTATAGCCCTTCTTCTCCGAGGTCACGTTGAGGGTCTCCCCCATTCCCAGCCCGGTCTCCTGGTACCATTTTTGGCCTTCCGGTTTGATTCCCGCCGCCTTCCAGATGGACATTTCCTTGGCATGGGTTCCGGATTTATCACTCCGGGAGAGGAATAGAGACCCCGCAGAGGCGATCTTTTTGAACACCTCCGTGGTGGCCTTCATTCCCTTGATCTTGGCCGGGTCTTCCGCCGGCCCCACAACAATAAAGTCGTTATGCATGACCAGCCTCCGGTTGATCCCGTACCCTTCGGCCACGAACTTCCTCTCCGCCTCCGGGGAATGAACCAGAAGCACGTCCGCCTCCCCCTTCTGCCCCATGGCCATGGCCTGGCCGGACCCCACGGCGATGGTCTTAACAAAGTAGCCGGTCTTTTTTTCAAAGATCGGGATGAGCACATCCAGCAGGCCGGAGTCCTGGGTGCTGGTGGTGGTCGACAGAATAATATTTTTCTGCTGGGCCTGAACCGGGCTCCAAGCCACCAGACCGAGAATCACAAGCAGCGCTGTCAAAACTGCGTAAATTGTCTTTTTCTGGTTCATCCTTTCCTCCTTAAAGGGTTTCTTACCTCTTCAATCCCTGTTTCTCCCGCCACTCCTTGGAGTCGGCGAAGAAGAGGGGGGCTCCGTATTTATCCTTGCCGAAATCGGCAATGATCTTCTGCCCCTTTTCCGGCGAGGTAAGCCATTTTACAAATTTCATTGTGTCGGTGTAGTTCACTTTGGGGAATTTTTGAGGATTCACGGGGATCAGAGATATGAAGTTTAAAAGAGCCTCATCCTTTTCCACCAGAACTTCTAGTTTGATTTCCTTCTGCATGGCCAGGACCGTGGCCCTGTCGATAAAGGTATAAGCCTCCATCTTATCCGTATGACGCAGGGTGGGCACGTTGCCCTCGGCGCCTCTTGGGCAGGTGTAATACCAGGACCCTTGAGGTTTGATCCCCGCCTTCTGCCAGAGTTCCATTTCAGCCACATGGGTTCCGGACTTGTCTCCCCGGGTGACAAAAACGACTTCTTTCTCCGAAATTCTTTTGAGGGCTTCCTGGGCGCTCTTCATCCCCTTTATTCCCGCCGGATCATTCGCCGGACCCACAATGACAAAGTCGTTGTACATGAGACCGATTCTTTCCGTCCCAAATCCCTCTTGAACGAATTTTTCTTCCAGAGACTTGGCATGGACCATGACCAGGTCCACGTTCCCCTTCTTGGCGATCTCCAGGGCTGCCCCCGTGCCCGCACCCACGTGGCGGACACGGATGCCCGTCTCCTTTTCAAACTGATCCTCCAGAAGGCCCACGATTCCGGAATCAATCGGACCGATGGTGCTGGACAAAAGGACAAACCCACTGCTCTGGGCGCCGCACCAGACGGGGGCGAGGAGCACCAGACAGATGGCCCCAAAAACCAATACTCGTTTTATCCTTGTCATTCTCCACTCCTTTTATGCTGCCTTGGAATACAGGATTTTTCCCGAATTCTTGAAGTCGTAACTCCCCAGGTATTCCACCCGGTTCCGGAATTCCCGGGAGTTAAGGATTTCGATGAACGCCTGGACTCCCCGTTCAAAGAAGGTAGATTGGTCCAGGAGCATGTCGAAGCTCTCCTGGGTCAGGGGAACAAAGGACAGGCCCAGGAGTTTGGACACCGAGCCGGTGGCCAATCCCACGTCTGCTTCTTTAGCCAAAATGGAAAGGCCTATTTCAAAGTGAGTAAAGACCTCATTTTCATACCCCTTGATCGATGAGGAGGGAATCTTGAGGTCTTTCAGGTGATGGTCCAGGAGCACCCTCGTGCCAGAACCCTTCTGCCGGTTGACAAACCGAATTTTGGGCCGGGTGAGGTCCTTGAAACCGCGGACGTGCAGGGGATTCCCGTGAGCCACCAGGAAACCCAGGTCCCGGTTGAATAGATTGACCACCACGGTCTTCAGGTTGGGAAGATAGGTGGACAGAAAAGGGATGTTGTACTGGCCGCTCTTGGGGTCCAGGAGATGGGACCAGGCGATGTCGGTGAAGCCCTGGTTCAGGGCTTTCAGCCCGTCGGTGCTTCCGGTGTTAGCCGAGAAGATGTAGAACTCGGGATATGTCCTGCGGATGTAGGTCTTCAGAATATCGAGGATCGGATCGTTACTCCCCGCTGCCAGAAGGGCTCCTTCAATGCGCTTGGTTTTTTTTCGGGCCTCGGCCATCCCCGACCGGGCATTGTTCTCAATCCATTCATCGATCAACCTGCGGGGAAAGACCCATTTCCCCGTAACCCGGGTGCAGGGAATTCGTTTGGCCTTAATGAGGGCGTACACCTGCTTTTCATGGATTCCCAGATGCTTGGCGGCCTCTTTGGTATTCATGAGCTCTTCAGGCATGGTCTTCCCCCTTTTATGGCTTGGGTTTTTAATTATCTTTTTTACCGAATGAGTGAATTCTACTACAAAATATAACTTTTTATTACCAAAAAATTTCCCCTTCCGCCAAGATAAAAATCGAAAATGTGCTATAATTTTTAAAAGAATTACAAATGAGGAGGTAAGCAATGAAGATCAGCGCTCGGAATGTGTTGAAGGGAAAAGTGAAAAAACTGGTTCACGGAGCGGTAAACTCTGAGGTCACCCTCGAAATGCCCGGCGGAATGCAAGTTGTCTCGATCATCACCAAGAGTTCCGCCCGAAATCTGGGGCTGAAAAAGGGGAAAACGGTTTATGCGGTTATCAAAGCCTCCAACGTGATGATCGCCATAGATTGATTCGGGGCTTGCCCCGGATTGGGGATCCACGTTGCACCCGTTAGAAAAGACCTCCCCCAGAACGGTCGGAACCTACTTTGCCCATAAATTGAGCTGCTTCGAGGGAATCGCATCTAGCCAGCTTCCGCTCTCCGGAAAATGGCCTGTTCTGCCCCAAAAGTCCAGGAATACCCCGATGAGCCGGTGATTTTTCTCAAAGGAAATTCTGGTCCGGCATCCCTGACAACACTTCCCCTCGCTTAACACCGTCTCGTGGTAGGCGATTTCGATCGTTTTGTAGGTCGCCAGACAATAGCATTGGGCGCAAAGGATTCTGTACCGATCTTCCCGGATGTCATACCATGCGCCCAGGGAAGTTCCCTTGATGACCCACGGCACGTAATGGGGGGGAATCAGTTTTGCGATTCTGAGGCTACCTT
>DASPRR010000562.1:0-5315 GCA_035624375.1 Thermodesulfobacteriota bacterium
GCTTTGGTTCTGCTGGGAATCTATCTGTCGACACGGGAGGAGAAAAAACTGGGAAAAATCTGAACCGTAGCGCCCGGAACTAGTACAAACGCATTAAATAATGTCACATGTCATTAGGAGCCCGAAGGGCGCGGCAATCTCACCCCCTCCCCGCCCTCCCCCCTCGGAGGCTGTGTCGCAACTAAGGGGAAGGGCGTCATTCCGGCGAAAGCCGGAATCCAGTGTTCGGTTTTATTCAATTTATTTGAATCCTGGATGCCGGCTTTTGCCGGCATGACGAATTACGACACAGTCTCTCGAGGGGGAGGGTGGGGATGGGGGGGAAAGCGAAAAGAAGCCTCTGGCCCGGTACCTTCTTCGAAATTTCATACAGCTCATCCTGGTCTGTCTCGGGGTAGCGACCCTGGTCTTCGTCATGGTCTTTCTGAGCGGGGACCCGGTCATGCTCATGGTCCCCATGACCGCCACCCCGGAAGAAATCCAGAACCTGCGTGTGGCCATGGGGCTGGATAAACCCCTCTGGATGCAGTACGGATTGTACATGTCTCGGGCGATCCAGGGGGATTTCGGCAACTCCATCAAGGCGGAGCTGCCGGCCATGCGCCTCTTCCTTGAAAGGGTGCCGGCAACCTTGGAGCTGGGGGTCGCCGGAATGGTCCTGGCCACGGTGGTCGGGGTTGTAGTGGGGATTCTCTCCGCCATACGGAGGGATAGCTGGATCGATGCCCTGGGCCGCATTCTGGCCCTGGGAAGTCAATCCATGCCGGTTTTTTGGCTCGCTCTCATGCTCATCATCCTTTTTTCGGTCCAATTGAAAATCCTGCCACCTTTCGGCAGGGGGGGAATCAAGGAATTGATCATGCCGGCCATCACCCTGGCTACCTATAATATTCCCCTGATCCTGCGCCTGACCCGTTCCGCTTTTTTTGATGTCATCCATCAGGACTACATCCGGACCGCCCGGGCCAAGGGGCTGCCGGACCGGGTCATCATTTATCAGCACATTTTGCGTAATGCGGCGATCCCCATTCTCACGGTCACAGGCATGAATTTCGGCCGGATCCTGGGGGGAGCGATCATCACCGAAACGGTCTTCGCCTGGCCCGGTGTGGGTCTCCTGACCGTGGACGCCATTTTCACCGCCGATTACCCGGTCATCATGGCGGCTACGGTCATCCTGGTGGTGAGCGTGGTGGTGGTGAATTTTTTGACCGATCTCCTGTACGCGGTCCTGGACCCGCGAATACGGTACGATTGAGCAGGACGTCATCCGTGTCCACGCTTCCCTGAACGGCGCGTTCGGGAAACACGCCCTACAGTATAGAAATTTGCATGGCAGCCATTTCCGGTAAAGATACAAAAGAGCTGAAACTCCTCTGGTGGAACTTGGAGGGGGTCCGTCTGCCCCGCTCGGTGCGGGCTATAATCCGGAGCAAGACCGCCATCCTGGGGATCATCTTCGTACTCATTGCGCTGGCGGCAGCCATCTTCGCTCCCTACCTATCTCCCCATGACCCCTTCAAGCAAAACGTAACCATGAGGCTGAAACCTCCGGCCTGGGCTGAGGGGGGAAATTCGAAATTTTTTCTGGGGACAGACCAGCTGGGAAGGTGCGTCCTTTCCCGCTTGATCTACGGGGCGCGCATCTCTCTCATCGTGGCAGCGGTGGCCGTGCTGATTGCCGCAGTGCTGGGAGTGGCTCTGGGGCTCATTGCCGGTTTTTTCGGCGGTTGGGTCGACCAGGGAATCATGGGGGTCACTAACTTTTTCCTGAGCTTTCCCTACGTCTTGCTGGCCATCGCCATCATGGGGGTCATCGGGCCGGGATTCAGCACCCTGATCCTGGTCCTGGGGCTGACCTCCTGGCCTGTCTATACCCGGATCATCCGATCCGAAGTTCTGAGCGTGAAAGAGCTGGAATTTGTCGATGCGGCCCGGGCGCTCGGGGTGCGGGAAGACCGGATTCTCATCCGCCACATCCTGCCCAACGTGATGAACTCAGTCATGGTCACGGCCAGCCTGGAAACGGCCCGGATGATCATAAATGAAGCCTTCTTCAGCTTCCTGGGCCTGGGGGTCCAACCCCCCATTCCCTCCTGGGGAAATATGCTCAACGACGGGAAGGCTTACATCTTCGTGACCTGGTGGCTGGTCACCTTTCCCGGAGTGGCCATCTTCCTGACGACGCTGGGAACGAACCTGATTGGGGACTGGCTGAGGGACCTGTTTGATCCACATATGGTCTTTTAAAATGCGGAATGCGAAATTCAGAATGCGGAATGGAAGCGGGGAAGAATGGATTGGAAAATAAGTCATCGAAACGGAGAATATTCAACAGAGGAATTTTGAAAAAGGAATTTGATTAAGAGCTTATCTTTGAATAAGGGTCTGTCTTTAAATCCCCCTTTGAAAAAGGGGGACAGAGGGGGATTTGCTTTAGATCGATTTGAAAAAATCCCCCAAACCCCCCCTTTACAAAGGGGGGGGATTATTATTTACGGACAAGTTCTAAGAAGGGATTGCGAATGGAAAATGCGAATTGCCGCCACCAGCTATCTTTATTCCGCATTTCGAATTCCGCATTCTAAGGGGGGAATGGCATGGAAAAACTTCGCGGTGATTTGTTGGAACTCGTTCAGGTCCCCGGTCCTTCTGGCTTCGAAGGGCCGGTGGCCGAATGCATCCAGAAAAAGATTGAGCCCCATGTTTCCCGGGTGGAGATAGACGGGATGGGAAACCTCCTGGCCGTCAAGAAGGGGCCTCCGGGATCATCCGTATTTGTCCTCATGGCCCACATGGATGAAGTGAGCATGGTGGTGACTTACAGCGGCGACGGGTTTATCCGCTTCGATTTTGTGGGTCACATTAATCCGGCCGTAGTGGTCGGCCAGCCGGTGAAAGTATTGACCCAATCCGGCCCCATCCCGGGGGTGGGCTGCTCTCCCAGCGTGCATTTGGCTCAAAGCGTGGGAGATCTATGGATGGATGTAGGTCCGCGCATCAGCCAGGTGGAGCCTGGAGACCCCATTATTTTCAACACCACTCCGTACTGGTTGGATGAGGAAGAAAAAGTCCTGGCCAGTAAAGCAGTTGACGACCGGACGGGCTGCGCGGTTCTCATCGAAACGGCCCGGCGGCTGGAAAATCTGGACCTGGGGATCACCCTCATCTTTGCCTTTACCGTTCAGGAGGAGGTAGGCGCACGAGGGGCGGAGTATGTGGCCCGCCAGATTCACCCTACCTGGGCAGTGGCCCTGGATAACGCGTACGCTTCCAGCCCTGGTTTGGGGCCGGATAAAGCCGTGCCTTTGGGGAGCGGGCCGGTCATCCGACGTTTTGAGTCGGCCAAACCCGGAAGGGGAATGGCCATCAGCTTTAGCGATCCGGACCTAGTGCGGGCGCTGCGTGCCGCAGGGAAGGCGGCGAACCTGCCCATCCACGTGGATACCCGGTTCAACCTCTTCACCGATGCTTCCGGCGCCTATGAAGCTTTCTCGGACATCAAATGCACTTCCCTTACCATCCCGCGGCGCTACTCCCATTCGCCTTACGAGGTGACTCATCTGGATTCGCTGCAGAACACGGTAGCCCTGCTGTGCAAGTACTTTGAGTCGAACTGGAAGAGATAGGAAAGAAAAGACTTTGACCGGAACGCTGCTCAAGATCAGCAACCTGAAGACCCAATTTTTCACCGGAGAGGGGATCATCCGCGCGGTGGACGGCGTGGACCTCACCATAAGCCAGGGAGAAACCCTTGGGGTGGTCGGAGAGTCCGGTTCGGGCAAGAGCGTGACCGCCTACTCGGCCCTCAACCTCATCTCTTATCCGGGCCGGGTGGTCGCGGGAGAGGTTTTCTTCCGGGGGGAGAACCTGCTGGAAAAGCCACCGGAGGAGATGAAGGAGATTCAGGGGAACAAGATCTCAATGGTTTTCCAGGAGCCCATGACCAGCCTGAATCCGGTCTTCACCATCGGGCGGCAGGTCATGGAGCCTTTGATCTACCATAAGAATTACTCCAGTGCCGATGCGCACCAGGAGGCTGTCAAACTCCTGAAACTGGTGGGAATCCCCTCGGCCGAGACCCGCATCGATGAATATCCTCATCAACTCTCCGGGGGGATGCGCCAGCGGGTCATGATCGCCATGGCCCTGGCCTGCCGGCCTGAACTGCTGATCGCCGACGAACCCACAACCGCTCTGGACGTGACCATCCAAGCCCAAATCCTGACCCTCATGAAGAGGCTGCAGAAGGAGTTCGGGATGGCCATCATGCTCATCACTCATAACCTGGGAGTGGTTGCCCAGATGGTCGACCGGGTGGTGGTCATGTACGCCGGTCAGGTAGTGGAAACAGGTGGAGTGGAAAGAATCTTTGATCAGCCGGCTCACCCTTACACTGTTGGCTTGCTCGGGTCGATCCCCAAACTGAACGAGAGGAGAGAGCGGCTTCAGGTAATCGAGGGAACGGTCCCCAGTTCAAGTCAGATGCCCGAAGGCTGCCGGTTCCATCCGCGGTGTTCCCGGGTGACGGAAATATGCCGCCAGGAACTCCCTTCCCTGGCCGAGACCGAGCCGGGACATTGGGTGCGATGCTGGCTGTACGAAAAGGAAATCCCAAGCACCAAATTCCAAATTCCAACGATCTAAACCTTCTTGTTTGGAATTTGCGATTTGGAAATTGGGGTTTATTTGGGATTTGGTGCTTGAGATTTGGGTTTTGAATCTCATCAATGGATGGGTTAAATTTCACCCAAGGGAATCCGGTAGCTGTGAGTAATTATCGGCCCCTTCTGGAAGTCAAGAACTTAGTCAAGCATTTTCCCCAGAAGGCGGGCTTTCTTTCCCGCCGGTCGGGGATCGTCCGTGCGGTGGACGGGGTGAGCTTCACCCTGGACTCCGGCGAAACGCTGGGCTTGGTGGGAGAGTCCGGTTGCGGGAAAACTACCACCGGCCGAATTGTTCTCTCCCTTCTTAGGCCCACTTCCGGCGAAGTGATTTTCCAGGGCCGGAATGTGCACTTCCTAAAGAAAGAGGAGCTTCGACGGCTGCGCAAAGAAATGCAGATCATCTTCCAGGACCCCTATGCTTCCTTGAACCCCCGCATGACGGTCGGGCAGATTCTGGGAGAAGCCCTGGGAATTCATCACAACCTCAGAGGAAAGGCGGCCAAAGAGCGAATGAGGGAACTGCTGGAAGCCGTGGGAATGAGCGCCGAGCACATCCCCCGTTTTCCCCATGAGTTCAGCGGAGGACAGCGACAGCGGATCGGGGTGGCTCGGGCCCTTGCCGTGCAGCCCAAGCTGATCATCTGCGAC
>DASPRR010000572.1:0-4777 GCA_035624375.1 Thermodesulfobacteriota bacterium
ATTGCCGGGGTTCCCTTCGCCATTTTCAGCAGGGTTGTAATCGAGCCCACCCAGGACAATGTCGAAGAAGGTGTGAAGGCCTACAAGGAGGCCGGGGTTGACTTCTTAATCGCCGTAGGGGGCGGAAGCTCGATGGATACGGCCAAAGCGATTGGAGCTCTGGCAACCAATACTGGGAAAATCAGCGATTTCATGGGGGCGAACAAGATTCCCAAACCTGCAGCGCCCCTCATTGCGGTCCCCACAACCGCGGGAACAGGCAGTGAAGTGACTCCTTTCACCATCATCACGGACACCGCGAAGGACGTGAAGATGCTCATCGCCAGCCCCAACATTCTCCCTCGGGTGGCCCTCGTTGATCCCTTGATGACTCTAACCATGCCCCAGGGTATCACCGCCGCCACCGGCCTGGATGCCTTGACCCACGCCATTGAAGCCTATGTCTCGATCAAAGCCCAGCCGGTCACAGATACTCTGGCCCTCCAGGCCATCCGGCTCATTTCCGCCAACCTCCGGCAAGCCTGGTCCAATGGGGATCATCTGGAGGCCCGAACTAACACCCTGATCGGGTCGCTTCACGCGGGGCTGGCCTTCGCCAACTCCTCCGTGGCCTTGGTTCACGGGATGGCCCGGCCCATCGGGGCCTATTTCCATGTGCCTCACGGGGTCTCCAATGCGGCCCTCCTGCCCACGGTCATCGAATTCAGCATCCTCGGCAACCCGAAGAAATATGCGGATATTGCCGAGGCCATGGGAGAAGTCACCGAGGGGCTTTCCCTCCTGGACGCCGCCTATCTCGCGGCTGATGCGACCCGGCGGCTGAATGATGATCTGAAAGTCCCCACCCTCAGCGGGCTCGGCGTGGAGGAGAAGAAATTCAATACCGTGGTAAAGCAGATGGCCGCCGACGCCATCGCCAGCGGAAGCCCGGGGAACAACCCCCGGAAGGCCACGCAGGAAGAAATTGTGGAACTCTACAAAAAGGCCTTTTAATTGGGAATTGCGGATTGGGAATTGGAAAAACAGAATTCAGGAGTCAGAAGCGGGAAGAGAAAAGGAACTATTTTGTTCGACGCTTCTTCTGAATTCTGACTCCGGGCTCCTGGGTTGTTGATTTATTAAGGCGGAAGGAGATCTTTAAATGGGCAAATACATCGTCAACCTGAATGAGGTTCCGGTCGGGAAAATCATGGGAAGGGAAACGCGCGATTTAATCAGCGGAAAAACAGTGGGGTCAAAGGGGATCTCTCTGCGAATTACAGACGTACTTCCGGGAGCCCTCTGTACACCTGGGCACGCGCACACGGAATGTGAAGAGGTAATCTTCATTCTCTCCGGGCGGGGAGAAATCAAGATCGGAGAAGAGACTTTTCCCATGAAAGTGGGGGATGCGGTTCATCTCCCCACCGGCGTCCCACATCTCATCCGGAACACGGGGAAAGAGGTCATGCGCATGGCTTGTTCCTTTTCCTCGGATGACATTTCGAGGGACCTGAAGAATGATGAAACGATGAGGTTTTGATAAGACAGGTCATGGGTAATAGGTCAGAGGTGGTGGGTCATAGATTATGGGTAATAGATAATAGCATATAGATCATAGGTTATAAAGTCCAAATCATGGGTTTAATGTTGAATGCCCGAGTATTCGATCGCCCTCCAACCTCTTACTTATTTTTTTGGGCTATCAGGCTGGCAATCGCCCTTCGTTTGCCCCCTTCCCTGAATACTCCCTCCCGGTAAAAAAGAACATGAAATCCCCGGAAGAGCCTTAGGAGCTCGTTGGGCTTCAGAAGGTATTTGTCTTGGCCGGGACCTTCTGTACCTAGCTTTTTTTGCTCTGCCGTATAGGTTTCGAAAACCACCATTCCTCCCTTTTTCAGGCCCTTTTTAATCTCGGGAATCAGGTGCCGGTCAAGGAAATAGAAATCGAGAATAACGTCATAATGCCCGCGGAGGATAGAATAGGTGTCCAGGTCTGCGGCAAAAGCTCTTATTGTAACCCCGCGGGCCCTGGCTGATTTTCGGGCCCGGCTTATCGCAACCGGGGAGATATCGACGGCTTCAGCCTCAAAGCCATGTTCCGCCAGGAAGACGGCATTCCTCCCTTCCCCGGCGGCCAGGTCAAGGGCCTTGCCCCGGGGGAAAAAGCGAAGGTATTTTTTTAAAATCGGGCTGGCCCCATGACTGGGATCAAATTCTCTATCCCTGTATTTCCAGTCCCAGCGCTTACGGTCTTCTTTCATTTTTTTATCCTGGTGCAAGTGACTATATTCTACCAATCGTCTTCTCTTTTTGCCATCGGGTTGGGAGGTGCGAAGTTAGGTGCAGGCACGGAGGGAAACCCTGGAGCCCAATACCGCATCTAGATTGCGAAGAGGGGTAAAAACTTTCAGAAATGGCCGGAGGCCGTCTCCGATTCTTATGGAATGGTGCAACCCCGAGGGGGAAAATACAATTCTTTTCGCCGCAAAATGGGGGAATCACCCCATTCCGTCCCTGGCCAGAGTAGCGGAAAATAAATAATTAGACTAAGCCGCTCAACCCCCTTCATCCAGAAAGGAGTCAGAAATGGCCAAGAAAATTTCGATTCTGGTTTTTGGAGGAAGCCTGCGAAAGGGTTCATACAACAAGGCTTTGCTACGTGCCGCGCTAGAGATGGTCCCTGCCGATGCCCAGATGGAGGCCTTCGATATCGCGGCGATCCCCGCTTTCAATCAGGACGTGGAGAAAGACCCGCCCCAGGTCGTCAAGGATTTCAAGGCCAAGATCAAGGCCGCCGACGCCATCCTGATCGTGACCCCGGAATACAATTACTCCATCCCCGGATTTCTGAAGAACGCCATCGATTCAGCGTCCCGGCCTTACGGAGACAACGCTTTCGACGGAAAGCCCGTGGCTTTCATGGGGGCCTCCATCGGCATGCTGGGAACGGCCCGCGCCCAGTACCACCTGCGTCAGGCTTGTGTGTGGTTAAACATGTACCCCATGAATTTGCCCGAGGTCATGGTCCCCTTTGCCCAGGAGAAGGTCGACGAGAGCGGCAAGCTCACCGACGGAAAGACCCGGGAAAAAATAAAGGAGCTTCTCCAAGCCCTGGTGATCTGGGCCCGTAGATTCAAAAAGGATTGAAGATTGCAAATCGAAATAGTTCACTCCCGCAGTCCGAGATTCTGAAACCTGAACCGAATTTCTTCGAACTTCTCGGGAGGCTTATGGACCAGCCCCGCATCTCTCTTTACGGTGCCCATTGGTGTCCGGATTGCCGCCGGAGCAAGCAATTTCTGGGAGAGCATCAGATTCCGTACCGCTGGGTGGATATTGAAGAGGACCCGGAGGCGGAGAAATATGTCCTCCGGAAGAATAGCGGCCGGCGGATCATCCCCACCATCGAATTCCCAGATGGTTCCATCCTGGCGGAACCCACCAACGCCGAGCTGGCAGCCAAACTCGGGCTCAAGACGAAGGCCCGGCGCAGCCATTATGATCTTCTCATCGTCGGGGGCGGGCCCGCCGGTTTGACGGCGGCGCTCTATGCCTCCCGGGAAGGAATCGAAGCCCTGGTCATCGAGCGGGCGGCCATGGGAGGTCAGGCGGCCACGACCGAATACCTGGATAACGTTCCCGGCTTTGACCAGGGGATTGAAGGGAGCCTCTTCGGTCAGAAGCTCAGGACCCAAGCTGAGCGATTCGGCGCGGAATTGCTCCAGGCCCAAGAGGTCGTTCGGGTGTCCAGTCATGATAATTACCACTGTACCGACACCGCCGACGGAAGCCAGTACAGCGGATGCGCTCTCTTACTGGCCACGGGAAGCCGTTACCGGCGGCTGGGTATCCCCGGGGAAGAGAGTTACGTGGGCTCGGGGGTCCACTTTTGCGCGACCTGCGATGGCCCTTTTTACCGGGGGAAGTCGGTGGCCGTGGTGGGAGGGGGAAACAGCGCCGCCGAGGAAAGCCTGTTTCTGGTCAAATATGTGGAGCGGGTGACCCTGTTGGTCCGCGGTGAAGAGCTGAAGGGTTCCCAGGTGATTCGCGAAAAGGCATTGAATCACCCCCGGATTGACGTTCGTTTCCATACTGAAGTGGCGGAGTTTCATGGGGAAAAGGGGAAGTTGACGGGGATAACCCTACGCAACAATCAAACCGAGGCAAGGGAAACGATCCATCCTGCCGCGGTGTTCGTCTTCATCGGCCAGTCCCCCAACACGGCATTCTTGAAAAAGAGCCGAGTCCTGCTGGACCGGTGGAGCTACATCCTCACCGGCCATGATCTTCTGCATGCCCAAGATCGGCCTGTCGGTTATGAAAACCGTGAACCCTCCCTGCTGGAAACGAGTATCCCAGGAATCTTTGCTGCGGGAGATGCACGCGCAGGAAGCACCAAACAGGTCGCTTCGGCCTCCGGTGAGGGGGCGACCGCCGCTTTGCTCATCCGTGAATATCTGAAGACCACCTGAAAGGATCTCCTTCCCCCAGGTTCTCAGCTTCGGTAGGCAGCATAGATGAAATGAGCCACGCTGGCGCATTTTTTCTTTTAGGAAAGCTGCAGACCCGATTCTCCGATTCCTGATCGGGCTTTTTCCGCCAGTTTGAAAAAATCTTTCGGGTTTTCAAAAGCCTCCGGCGAAAAACGGCTTAGAATGATGTAAGCAGCCAACAGAAGGCCCCGATGGTCATAACGGCTAGTGCGGGAAGAGGGCGAAATTCGTGTCTCTCAGACTTTAGGGGTTTCCTAAGATTCTTCTACCCACTAAGGGCCTATTTGAAGTATTGATAAATT
>DASPRR010000102.1:0-5385 GCA_035624375.1 Thermodesulfobacteriota bacterium
CCCGGCATAGACCTTCACCCGCGGATTGTTCCCGCCCAGTAAATGCCAGAGGGGTTCTCCCCTTCTTTTTCCGGCCATATCCCACAGAGCAATGTCGATCGCCGAGATGGCGAAGGAAGCCGGCCCCCCGCGTCCGGCATAATGCAGCTTCCACCACATCCAGTTCCACAGCTGCTCGATCCTGCCAGGGTCCTGGCCGAGGAGACCCGGTTTCAGGTACCGGTCGATCAGGGCATGGATCGCCAGCCCGCCCACCCCCACGGTGTAGGTGTAACCGAGCCCTTCGCAACCCTGGTCATCCTTGATCCGGGTGGTGATTAATTCAAAAGATGCCATCTCTCCGTGAGTGGAGTCGGAGACCGGAACGGAAAGGGGAACGTTATAGACTGCAGAATCGATGGAAGTGATTTTCATTATTTTTCCTCTGATCGTAGGCATGGGCTATAAGGTTATGGGTTAAGGGTCATAGGAAAAAGGGGGCGCGCCAGAGCCGCAACCAAATCGGAGGCGCAACCCCCTGTGGTTGCCCATCTTGCGGGCGGCCACGGGGGGGCCGCCCCTACATTTCAGAAAAAATCATGACAAAATTTAAAGAGTCTATACCTTATTCATATAGAGCACAGCGCAGCCCTGGCCCTTACGTGGTTCAGGGCGCATTCTCCATTATGTTCTTTTTAGGACTTTCCCCCCCAATTTTCCGGTATGCTCCCCGCCTTCCACCGATAGAACTCCGTTCACAATTACCTGCCGAATCCCGATAGGATACTGTTTGGGATGGTCATAGGTGGCCCGGTCGGTCACCGTGGCCGGATTGAAAACCACAATATCCGCAGCCTTCCCCTCGGTCAAGACGCCTCGATCCTTCAGGCCGAGACGTCTGGCAGGCAGGGATGTCATCTTTCGGATGGCCTCCTCCAGCGATATGCTCTTTTTCTCCCGGACATACTTTCCCAGGATCCGGGGGAATGTCCCGTAAACCCGCGGATGAGGTCTTCCGCCCAAAATGCCGTCCGTGCAGATCATCCCCAATGGATGGCGCAGGCCCAGGACCATTTTCTCCTCATCCATGCTGAAAAGGATCATCCCCACCCGGGCATCTTCTGCCAAAAGAATGTCGAAGGCAATCTCCGCAGGGTCCTTGCCTTCCCTCTCGGCAATGTCGGCCACCGATCGGCCCAGCCAGTCCCGATTCTTTTTGCCCTCCGCCGAGGAGATGATGATATTCTCCCATCCCACATTGTTGACGAAATTATCCCATCCAGGGCCTTCCGGGTCGGGCGACGGGGGGTTGATGAACTGGTCCCGGATTTTGGCCCGGAGGGCGGGGTCCCGAAGCCGCTCCAGTGCCTTGGCCGGGCCACCCTCCAGGACCCAGGGAGGAAGGATGGCCAGGAACATGGTGCTTCCCGCGGTGTACGGATAGATGTCAAAAGTGATGTCCAGCCCTTCCCGGTGCGCCCGATCCACTGCTTCCAGGGCCGTTTCCATTTTGTGCCAATTCCGTTTGCCGGATGCCTTGAAGTGGGAGATGTGCAGGGGAATCTCCGCTTCTCTGGCCAGGCCGACCACTTCTTCAATGGCCTCCAGCAGGCGGTCGCTGCCGCTGCGAATATGAACCGCTAAAAAACCCCCCATGCACCCGCAGGTATGGAGAAGCCTCAGCAGTTCATCCCGCCGTGAAAAGGTGCAGGGCATGTAGACCATGCCCAGGGAGATTCCGGCTGCCCCTTCTTCCATGGCCTTCCGCACTTCTTCCTCCATGGCCTGAACCTGGAAAACATCCGGGAGTACATTTTCCAGTCCGAGCACCACCATGCGAATATTTCCCTGGGGGACCAGAAACGCCAGGTTGGAACCGGTCGGCTTGGCGGCCAGTCGTTCGGCATAGTCCCCGATAGACTCCCAGTCCCAGGGGATCGAAGGGTCTCCGGTAAGTCCGGATAAATACTGCCGCCAAGGAGCCACATACCCCTTTCTGATGGGGGCGGCGGCAATTCCATCCTGCCCCAGAAGCTCTGTGGTCACTCCCTGCATGAGCTTGGGGAGCAATGCAGGTTCGGCCAAGGCCATGAGGTCCGAATGGCTGTGGGTGTCTATGAATCCCGGTGACACCACGGCCCCCGCCGCGGAAAACTCCCGGGTCGCCTCCCCTTTTTCAACCCGGCCGATGCGGGCTATCCGGTCTCCCCGGATAGCCACATCCGCTTTTCTTCCCGGGGTCCCGGTCCCATCTACGACCGTTCCCCCCAGGATAGCTAGGTCAAAAATGATGGACCTCCTTCAGGAAACAAGACTGTGGGCGTGACCGGCGGCTCGGCTGAGCTCGCCGAAGTTAGGTCGCCCGCCTTTCTTCCTCTGTATTCTCTGCGGCCTCTGCGAGAGACGAATGTCTTTTATTTTGTCATTCTTCCAAAACACGAGATAGGATCCCCCGAGCCTCTTCTACGATACCTTCCAGGTGCGTTTGGCTTTTGAAACTCTCGGCATAGAGTTTATAGATGTTCTCCGTCCCCGAGGGCCGGGCGGCAAACCATCCATTCGGGGTTACCACCTTCAGACCGCCGATGGAACCCCCATTGCCCGGGGCTCGGGTCAGTTTGGCCAGGATGGGCTCACCGGCTAGCTCCCTTACCGAAATTGCCTCTGGAGCCAGCCCCTTCAGTCGACTTTTCTGCTCGGGAGTTGCCGGAGCGTCAATGCGAAGGTAGTAGGGAACTCCCAGCCGGGCTGTAAGTTCTTGGTAGTACTCCCCCGGGTCCTTTCCTGCCCGGGCGGTCATCTCCGCAGCCAGGAGCCCTAGAAGAATTCCATCCTTGTCCGTGTTCCAGACCGTCCCATCCTTGCGCAGAAAGCTCGCTCCGGCGCTTTCCTCCATGCCGAAGCAGAGGGAACCTTTGAGCAGCCCATCGGCATACCACTTGAACCCGACTGGAACTTCGAAGAGCTTCCTTCCGAACTTCTCCACCACCCGGTCGATCAGGCTGCTGCTGACCAGGGTTTTGCCCACCATTGACGCCGCAGGCCACTTGGATCGACGGCTCAGGAGGTATGAAATGGCCGCCGCTAGGTAATGATTGGGATTCATGAGGCCTGCGGTCCGGGTCACAATCCCGTGCCGGTCAGAATCGGTGTCGTTTCCGAAGGCAACCTGAAACTGGTCTTTGAGTTCCACCAGCCCGGCCATCGCATAGGGGCTGGAGCAGTCCATCCGGATTTTCCCATCGTGGTCCAGAGTCATGAAGCCAAAGGTCGGGTCGATCCGGGGATTCACCACCGTGAGGTTGAGCTGATAATGCTCTTTGATAGGCTCCCAATACCCGATCGAGGACCCCCCCAGGGGGTCCACTCCGATTTGGACCCCTGCCGAGCGGATAACCTCCATGTCCAAGACGTTTGATAGGTCTTTCACATAGGGTTCTATGAAATCCATCTCCTGCGTCGTGGATGCCTTGATCGCCTGGTTGTAGGAAACCCTCTTGACTTCCCGGTTTGTGGATCGCAGCAGAGCATTCGCCCGGTCCTGGATCCAACCGGTCACGTCGGTATCCGCCGGACCTCCGTTGGGGGGATTGTATTTGAAACCTCCGTCGGCAGGGGGATTGTGAGAGGGGGTGATGACGATCCCGTCCCCGATTCCTTCCTTCCGGCCCCGGTTGTTGATCAGGATGGCGTGGGAAATTACCGGAGTGGGAGTATAACCCTCATGGCTTTGGATGAACGTTGCCACGTCGTTGGCCGCCAGGACTTCGAGGGCGGTCTTCTGCGCCGGATTGGATATGGCGTGGGTATCCTTGCCCATGAACAGGGGGCCGCTGATTCCTTTTCTGCGGCGGAATTCACAGATCGCCTGGGTGATGGCCAGGATGTGGGCCTCGTTGAAAGACCCCTCCAGCGGGTTCCCCCGGTGACCGCTTGTGCCGAAGCTTACTCTCTGGTTGGGGTCTTCAATTTCAGGCCGTTTATCATAATAGGCTCTCTCTAGTCGGGCGACATCGATCAGAGCTTCGGGAGGAGCCGGCTTGCCAGCCAGGGGATGCGTGCTCATCTTGCTCTCGCCACCCTACCCTTTCCCCATGACAGCTTGCATCAAGGACCTCACCCCCTCCTCCGGTCCCTCCGGGTGACCGAAAACGGAGGTTCCGGCAACCAGCACGCCCGCGCCGGCTTCCACCACGCGGGCGGCATTTTGGGGCGCGATCCCGCCATCTACCTCTATTTCACAATTCCGGTTTCTGCGGTCCAGAATCTCCCTCAGGAGGCGGACCTTCTTCAGGGGATACTCCATGAACTTCTGCCCGCCGAAACCGGGGTTGACGGTCATGACCAGAATTAAGTCGAGCTTCTCAATGATCTCTTCGAGCATCCCGGCCGGGGTGCTGGGGTTCAGGGCTACGCCCGCCTTCTTCTTTAATTCTTTGATCGCCTGGAGGGTCCGGTCCAGGTGAACCGAGTTCTCCTGCTGCACGATGAGCAGGTCCGCCCCGGCCATGGCGAAGGCTTCAAGGTAATTCTCCGGCTGCTCGATCATGAGATGGACTTCGAAAGGAAGCCGGGTTCCGCGCCGCAGGCTCCTCACCACCGGGATGCCCATGGTGATGTTGGGAACGAACCGCCCGTCCATCACATCGATGTGAAGGCGATCGGCTCCGGCTCGCTCGACGGCCTGGATCTCTTCGCCCAGCTTCAGAAAATCCGCTGAAAGGATGGACGGTGCGATCTTAATCATGTTTCCTCCTGTGATTCACCCCCTAGACACCGGGAGCGCAGAGCGGCAAAGCTGAATTTCCTATAAAGGTTGGATACCAGGATTGGTACAGGCATTCCCACTTCGACCGCCGCGGTAATCGTCCAGGACCTTCTCCGGAATCGAATCCCTTTTCCATTTTATCGAGGGATGCATTCTTTAACCTTGCACGAGGATTATAACTTTCCGGGATATGCCGGTCAAGTAAGGCGCGGCCCTTGCCCACCCCCAGTTTTTCATGCTTGTTGGGGTTAAGAGTGGAGGAATTTGGATCATCAGGCTCGGCGGGTGCTTATCCTTCCATGAAACTCCTCCCCATGTTCCGCAGGCAGAGGCCTGAGAGGGGATACCTCCAAGCAGAAAAAAGAGCCAAAGCATTTTTCCGTCTCAATCCCCCCCAGGACAGGCCCGATCCAATGGAAGAACCACTGCCTCAGGATGATGATCCAAATTTCTCCGCCCTGAACCCCATGGGATCCCCACTCCTTTCCAGAGGTCTTATTTTCGAAGGACTCTTTTTAAGAACCGGGGGTGGGAAGTTGAAAAAAGTCATGAAAAAAGTCATTGACAAGGGAATTAATTTAATCTAAATTCTCACTGAATTCTTAATCCATCCAAGCCATAATAATTCTCTCATAAAC
>DASPRR010000587.1:0-8171 GCA_035624375.1 Thermodesulfobacteriota bacterium
AAGCCCGAGCACGGACGGCGAGGCTGAATGAATGGCTTACCCTGGGGGCCGGAGTCCCGGGCTGCATGCACGGCGGCGGGTCTCCGGACGGTGCCCGTCTGGTTGTCCGCTCCCTCCTCCCCCTCGAAAAATACGCCCAGATGGCCAGGAAGCTAGGCGGAATTAAAGAAGAAATACCCGACCCCGGCAAATGAAAAAATAGTGGGAAGCAGATTAAGGCAGAAAAACAGGATTAAAGGCTTTGTAATTTTTAAGGGGTTTTATCGGCATTGATCGGTGAAAATCTGCGGCCGGATAAATGAAAGGAGGGCATTAAAATGCCTAACAAAGTCGGGCAGGTCTACGTCTGTGAAATCTGCGGGAATAAGGTGGAGATGGTGGTCGCCGGAAAGGGAACCCTTCATTGCTGCGGCCAGCCCATGAAGCTGGCAGGAGAGAAAAAATAGGCCCCAAAACGAAAAACCTTGACTTTTCTCTAAAAATCCATTAAAAAAAAGCAACTTATTATTTCGGCTAGGAGGGCAGACTCTCCCAAGAAAGGAGAAAGGGGCGATGGACGGGTATGCGGGAAAAATTCTGCGGGTCAACCTCACAACCAGAAGGTGCACCGAAGAACCCCTGAATCCAAAGTACGCCAAAGATTACATCGGCGGAACCGGTCTGGGAGTCCGGATGATTTACGATGAAGTTCCCCCATGTACGGACCCCCTCAGCCCGGAAAACAAAATCGTCTTTACCGTCGGGCCTGTGACCGCCACCAACTACCCTTCCGGCGCCCGGTACCAGATCGTTTTCAAATCTCCACTGACTGGAATTCTTTGCGACGCCAGCTCGGGAGGATACTGGGGGGCTGACCTGAAACGGGCAGGCTACGACGCGCTGATGATTGAAGGAGCCGCTGACGACCCGGTTTATCTCTGGATTCACAACGGCAAGACAGAGATCCGGCCCGCAACGCATCTATGGGGTCAGGATGCCCTGAAGGTTCAAGAAAGCATTCAGCGGGAGATTGGGGACGAGAGAATTCGGGTTGCCTGCATCGGCCCGGCTGGGGAGAGGAAAGTTCTCCTATCCTGCATCATCAATGACGAAGGACGCGCTCCGGGACGCGGAGGAAATGGAGCTATCCTGGGGTCTAAAAATCTTAAAGCCATTGCCGTCCGCGGTAACGGAAACTTCCCTATCCATGACCTTGCCACTTACAACACTCTCTGCAAGAAGATCGCCAAGGATAACGCTATTTCCCCGGCGGTGGCCGCCATGCGGGAATATGGGACCGCTCAGGTCCTGGACAACCTTTGGGCCATGGGCGATATCCCGGTCAAAAATTGGCAGCTGGGCATTTGGGAGGAGGGGTGCAAGAACCTGGGCGGGAAGAAGATGAAGGAAACCATCCTGGTTCCTCACACTGCCTGCTACCGTTGCACCCTGGGGTGCTCCCGGTGGGTCAAGATCGAAGAGGGCCCCTACAAGATGGACGGGCCGGGGCCGGAATACGAAACCCTGGCGGCTATGGGAACCATGTGCCTCATTGATGACCTCAACGCGGTTTCCTTTGCTAACGACCTCTGCAACCGATACGGGATCGATACGATTTCCACTGGGGTGGCCATCGCCTTCGGCATGGAGGCTTACGAAAAGGGCCTGATCAAGAAGGAGGACACCGGCGGGATCGAGCTGAAGTGGGGCGATGCCCAGGCGATGATTGCCATGACCCACCAGATCGGAAAGAATGAAAAGCTGGGAGCACTTCTGGGGCAGGGCGTGAAGAGGGCTGCGGAGAAGCTGGGCGGAGATTCCTGGAAATACGCCGTCCACGTGAAAGGGATGGAAACCGCCATGCATGATCCGCGTACTTTCTACAGCATAGGACTCACCTATGCGGTGGGACCACGCGGCGCCTGCCACCTCCACGGCCATTCTCCTCTATGGGAAAATGTGCAGGATCCCCTTCCCGAGTGGGGGCTCAAAGGAATGTATCCACTGCATGTGAGCAAGGGAAAAGGACTCGTGGCAAAGCTTTCCCAGGACTATACCGCAGTCGTCAATTCCATGGTTTCCTGCTACTTCTTGACCTTCATCCTGAAACCCTCCGACCTGGCGGCCGTCTTGAGTTCGGCTACCGGGACGAAGTACACGGCCAAGAGTCTGCTGAAAGTAGGAGAACGGATCATGGCCCTCCACCGGGCTTACAACAACCTGTGCGGGATCACCCGGAAGGACGATGTCCTAGCACCACGCCAGTTGGAGGCGACCAAGGAAGGAGGCAATGCCGGGAAAGTTCCGGACATGGAGGTTATGCTCAAGGAATTTTACAAAGTCAGCGGCTGGACTCCCAGCGGCAAGCCTTCCCGCAAGACCCTCGAATCCCTGGGCCTCCGGGACGTGGCCAAGGATCTTTACGGGCCGAAGGGGAAATAGCAAGTACAGACCTTTCCTGCCGGTTCTTCTACCTCTTGCCTTTTCCCAATTGATTCACGCGATGTAGAGGCGACCCGCCGGGTCGCCTCTACATGTTTACAATTCAGCACTTCCCCGCTACTATTGATTTATATTGTCTGCGCTGGAGGTAAAGGTGGCAGAAGAGAAGAAATTTACCTATCCCGCGGGCAAGCTCCCTCTGGAAGACCTCTCCCGGCTCCTCTCTCGTTTTGCCCGGAACGATCCCCGGATTGTGATCCCACCGGGGATTGGGAAGGATGCCACGGTGATCTCTTTCGGGGACAAGTACCTTGTGGCCAAGACCGATCCCATCACCTTTGCCACCGACCAGATCGGCTGGTATGCAGTTCATATCAACGCCAACGATGTTGCCGCCATGGGAGGTGTCCCGCAGTGGTTTCTGGCCACCCTGCTCTTGCCCGCAGGGAAAACAGGTCCCGAGGAGGTGGAGGAAATTTTCTCGCAGGTCTCAACGGCCTGCGAGGAACTACGGATCATTCTTTGTGGAGGGCACACGGAAATTTCCTATGGAATTGACCGTCCCATCGTGGTGGGCCAGATGCTGGGGGAAGTGGAGAAGGAGAAATTGGTCTCTCCCGATAAGATTCGATCAGGGGACGAGATCATTCTCACGAAAGGGATCGCCATTGAAGGTACGGCCCTGATCGCAAGGGAATTAAGGGAGATAAATTCTCTGCTGGAGGAAAAGAGATTGGACCGGTGCCGGAATCTGCTGCGCTCCCCGGGGATCAGCGTAGTGCGGGAAGCACGGATCGCCAACGAAGTGGCTGCGGTTCATGCCATGCACGACCCGACGGAAGGAGGTCTGGCTACAGGGATCCAGGAGATGGCCAATGCCGCCGGTATGGGGATGCGGGTGGAAATGGATCAGATTCATATCTTGCCGGAGACGGCAATTCTTTGCGAAAAACTCAAGCTGCACCCTCTGGGCCTTTTGGCCTCGGGGGCCATGCTGATTGCTGTGGCCCCAAAAGACTCGACAAAAGTAATCCAGGCTCTGGAGAAAGAGGGGATTTCCGCATCGGTGATCGCCAAGGTCTGGGAAAGGGAAAAGGGGGTCAAATTGGCGGAAAGGGGGAAAATCACCGATCTGCCCTTTTTTGCAAGAGACGAACTGGCCCGGCTGTTTGATGGGAGCAAGGGATGAGTTCATTTACTACCCGGTACAGAAATAAAAAATTCGTCAAGGAAAGGGTCGAGCTGGACAGGCATGCCTACGAGAACTGTGAATTCGAAGGCTGTATGATTGTCCTGGAAAAAGGGGAGACCGAGATCAAGGGGTGTAAATTCAACCACTGCCGTTTGGTACTTCTGGGCCAGGCTTTGCGAATCGCCAAGGTGCTCTCCCTCTTCACTGGCGGCAAGCCCCTGAAGGTCCTGGATTTCGCCGAACCGGGGGTTTTCGGGGGGAAAAAATAGGATTCACCGCAGAGACAGGTTACAAAAGAACAAGTTCTGGAGATTTAGAATCTTTTCTTGCCCACTGGATTCAAAGCGATTTGCAGCTCTGTATAATCTGTGGTGGAAAATTAAAGGTAAAAAATGATCATTAAAACCTACTGTGCCCGGATGGACCACGGAGGGTGCGGCCTCCGGGTCCATGTGGAAGACGGAAAGATTGTGAAGGTCGAGGGGGATCAGGATTCACCCCTGAATCGGGGGACAGTCTGCGGCAAAGGGATCGCCCAAGTGGAGCGGATCAATCATCCTGACCGTCTGCGCCATCCCCTGAAAAGAATCGGGGAAAGGGGAGAGGGAAAGTGGGAATGCATCTCCTGGGAGGAAGCCCTCACGACCCTTTCCCAAAGGTTCCTCCAGGCTGACCGGCGAAGTATCGCCTTTGCCCAGGGAACTCCCAAAGGCCTGGAACTCTTTATGATGATCCGCCTGGCCAACCTGCTGAAAGTCGCCACAGTGGTCACCCCCGGTTCCATCTGTCACATGCCAAGGGAAACTGCTGCCATGATCACCTGCGGGTTCTTCCCGGTGCCGGACTATGATCATCCTCCGGCTCTAGTGATCGTATGGGGAAGCAACCTCTTCCAGACCAATGAGGAGGGGATCATTGGGTCTCAACTGCGCAGGGTTCTGGACCAGGGAGCCAAGCTGATTGTCATAGACCCTCGGAGGACCCAATTGTCAACTCGAGCGGACCTTTGGCTCCAGCCCAGGCCCGGTACAGACCTGACTCTTGCGCTCGGGATGCTGAAAGTGATCGTGGATGGCGGACTGCATGACCGGGCCTTCGTCGATCAATGGACCGTTGGCTTTCCGGAGCTGCAGGAACATTTAAAGGACTATTCGCTGAAAACGCTGTCCGAAACTACCTGGGTCCCGGAGGAAAAGATCACCGAGACAGCCCGTTTCTATGCCCGTATGCGACCGGCCTGCATCCAGTGGGGAAACGCCATCGAGCACACCATTCAAAGCGTGCAGACGGCCCGGGCGTTGATGATCCTGAAGGCCATCACCGGGAACCTGGATTCACCGGGTGGAAATGTGAATCGCCCTTCTCCTCCGACTTTGCGCCCGGGAGATTTTGTACAAGGCAAGAGCTTCCCTGAAAAGCGGGAGGAGCTTCTGGCTCCGGAGTTTCGGCTAGCTGCCATGATGGGATTCACCCCCAGCCAGACCGTGGTGAAAGCCATCCTTTCGGGCAAGCCTTATCCCATCCGGATGATGTACATCCAGGGAGGAAACCCCCTCTTGAGTTATGCCAACGCCACGGAGACTTACCTGGCCCTGAAGAAACTCGATTTTCTAGCGGTGGCCGAAATCTTCCTGACCCCCACTGCGCAGCTTGCCGACATCGTTCTTCCCACGGCGACGAACTTTGAGTTCGACGATATGGGACACTATGGGATGCCCCACGGCTTCCTCCTGGCCCGGCCCAAAGTCGTCGACCCTCCGGGAGAATGCCTGCCGGATTTGCTCATTCTGAACGATTTGGGTAAGAGGTGCGGGCTGGGAAAATTCTTCTGGCCCGATCTCCGCTCTTGCTTAGATGAGGTTTTGAAACCCGCGGGAGTCAACTATGAAGCTTTCAAGGAAGCGGGAATGCTGAAAGGGAATTGGAAGTACAAAAGTTATGAGCGCAGCGGCTTCGCCACTCCATCGAAGAAAGTGGAGATTTTCTGCTCTCGTCTGAAAGATTGGGGATATGATCCCCTCCCGACGTATCGCCAGGAATTTTCGGCGCCCGACAGCGATCCCCATCGGATGGAGAATTATCCTCTGATTCTCACCTCGGCCAAGGACCCCTGTTATTTCCACTCCGCCTACCGGAATCTTCCTTCGCTAAGAAAATTCTCCCCCGACCCGGTGGTTCTATTGCATCCGCAAACGGCGGAGGGCATGGGCGTCAAAGAGGGAGACTGGGTTCACATTGAAACCCAGCGGGGAACGATCCGCCAGAAGGCAGCTTTCCATGCCGAGCTCGATCCCCGGGTCGTGGTCGCAGCCTACGGGTGGTGGTTTCCCGAAAGAAAAGACCTGGAACTCAGTGGCTGGAAAGAGTCGAACATCAACATTCTGACGGAAAATGATCCGCCCTATGACCCGACCATCGGATCAACAAATCTGAGGGCTATTCCCTGCCGTGTCTATAAGGAATAAGGAACGTATCAAAGAGGAAAAAAGAGGAGGTTCAAGGAGAATCAATAAAAATATAAATGGGGAAAAAGTTTCTCCCAGTTGGCGCAGAGAAATCAAACCGTTGCAGATTTCAACTAGCAAGTTTCAGGTTATATGAACCCGTCATCAGAGGGAAAATCGGCTTACAAGAATTGGATTAAGTTTATCGGTACCGCCGGCGCTCGCTTCGTTGTGGCACGGCAGCTGAGGGCTTCAGGCGGCCTCTGGCTGTCTTTCCAGGGAGCCAATCTGTACATGGACCCCGGGCCGGGAGCGCTGGTCCGCTGCTTGTCGGTAAATCCCCAACTCGACCCCACAACCCTGGATGGGATCCTCCTTTCCCACAAGCATCTCGACCATTCGGGCGACATTAATATCATGATCGAGGCCATGACTGAGGGGGGCTATCGGCGCAAAGGCGTGCTCTTCGCTCCGGAGGAAGCCCTTGAGCAAGACCCTGTCGTTTTTCGCTATATTCGGACATACCTGGGAAAAATCGAGATTCTCAGAGAGAATAAAACATATTCCGTGGGCGACCTAAAATTCTCTACCGCCGCGAGGCATCACCATTCGGCTGAAACCTATGGCTTTAACTTCCATCTTCCGGAGGCTACCGTCTCCTACATTACCGACACCAAATTTCACCCGGAACTGATATCCCAATATCCCGGCGAGGTGCTCCTTTTAAATGTAGTATTGCTTGCCGAGCTTCCAGACCGCAAAATCGACCACCTCTCTTTTGAGGACGTGAAAATCATTCTCAAAGAAACCAGAGCCAAGACTGTGGTCCTTACCCATTTTGGGACCCGGATGCTCCAGGCCAATCCTTCGGAATTAACTCAACGCCTAAGTGAGGAGACCGGGAAAAAAATCATTGCCGCTCGGGATGGGATGACCCTGGTGGTGGATGAAATAGTCTAAAGGGCGTCAAGAGTTATCCAGTAGCCATTTCCAAAGGTTTTCTGAACCAGGAAAGGAGGAATCCATGGGTTCCGGTCCAAACATAGTCCGAAATGTTCTTTTGACTTTTGCGATAGGATTCTTTGCCGCCATATCGCCCTTTCTTTTCATGCAACTTCTGCCAGCCCTGTTAAACCCGAGCCTTCACCCGGACCCGCCTAATTATTTGGCTATTATTTTAACCGGCGTTTTAATCGGCGCTATCACTTCCATCCTCTTCGCCAACCAGTTTGAAAAAAAGGGGCCGCAGGATATATTTTTCTATGCCCTGGGGATCCCCGCCATTCTTATCGCCACGGTGAGCAATCTAAGCACCGAATATAAAGCGGTGGGCCAAGTCTCGGAAGTGAGAGAGAGTTTGATCAGCGCGGTTTTAAGCCCACCTAAACCCGAAGTCCTTCAGGAAATGCCCAAGCCTGTCCCACCGCCCCAGACTATCAAGCAGGGCTGGGATTCAAGGGGAAACGCCTGGGCGCAAGAGAGACAGGAAGGTAGGCCCCTTCTTCTGACCCAGGCTTTGAACTACTTTGTCGTCATCGGTGAATACGACAATGAGAAAGCGGCCTGGGATGATTACAAAAAATGGAAAGAAAAAAGGCTTCGGACAGAACTCTATTTCCCCAAAGACCTAGGTGTATTTGAAATCCGAAAGGGGCAGTATATCCTTGTGTACTCCCGCCATTCATCGCCGGAAGAAGCCAATAAGGTTTTTCAGTTGTTAAGGATCAATGACCCAGGATTGAACGTGAAGATTTTAAAATACTGAAAGGAAGGCCTCCTTCCCAGGCTTTCTCTTGGCTGAAGGCTGACGGCTATTTCTTCCCTGTGAACTCCAGAATATGCAGTCCATTCCCCGCCCGGTCGGTTATATAAACCAATCCTCGATAATCCAGGTCCGCATCATTGGTTCGGATGGCCATTGTTCTTCGTGCGCTTTTTAAGGCCACCGGGGCGGGAATATAAAAGCCTACTTCCCGTGGATGGTAAAGATCGGAGATATCCACGACTCTCAAGCCAGCGTCTACGTAAAGCAGGGTCCCTCCGATGATTACTCCATCCTGGGTCTCCGCAAACTGGTGGGGGCCGAAGCGGCCGCCCCGTTTGCAGAAGTCATC
>DASPRR010000601.1:0-9149 GCA_035624375.1 Thermodesulfobacteriota bacterium
GACCACCAGGGGCCGGGAATGAATTTTTAGAAGAGTCTGAATCTGAGGGTGATGGAGAAGCTCATCAACCGCCGGGAGGGCTCGCAGGTATCTTTGTCTAAGTTCAGGCTCCATATCCCCCCGTGTCACCATGCGGCAAGAAGGATAGGAACAATCTCCTGGGGATCGGTGACCCTTCGGAGGTTGGATTTCATGCCCGGGTCGTTCAGCGCCAATTTGGCCACTTCCAGCATATTCTCCCGGGGAATGTTGACCTGGGATAGCTTCTGCGGGAGGCCGGTCTTTTTGGAAAATTCTTCCACGGCTTGGACGGTCATCTCCCCGATCTGCAGATCGGTCTTCCCTTTCAGGTCCAGGCCGAAAGCTTCGGCTACTTGCCTATAACGGGGAGCGCTGACTGGCATGTTGAACCGCATTCCGTGGGGCAAAAGAATGGAATTCGCCAGGCCGTGGTGAAGCCCGTACATTCCCCCCAGGGCGTGGGCCATGCCGTGAACGCACCCCACCAGTGCGTTCTGGAATGCCATCCCCCCCAGGGTCGAGGCGATGGCCAGCATCCCCCTTGCTTCCAGGTCATCCGGTTTCTGGAGGCAGACAGGCAGGTACTGAACGATAAGCCGGATGGCCTGGTGAGCCAGGGCGTCGGCAATCGGTTCGTAGAAGCGGGCATGAAAACTCTCAACCCCGTGAGACATGGCATCCATGGCCGTGGCCGCGGTCATCTGAGGCGGAAGACTGACCGTGAGCAAAGGATCGAGGATGGCCACAGGGGGAATCAACCCGGGGTCGGAAAGCAGCCTTTTCTCCCTGGCTTCGTGATCCTTGACGGTGGCGAACTGGGTAACTTCGCTGGCCGTCCCGGAAGTGGTGGGAACGGCAATGTGGGGAACGATGCGCTCCCCGATCTTCCCGATGCCCACGAATTCCCGTAGGTCCTCCTTCCCCTTTTTGGCCAGCACGCCGATGGCCTTGGCCGTGTCCATGGAGGAGCCGCCACCGATGGAGATGATTCCGTCAGCGCCCTTTTCTCGGAACACCCCTGCTCCCCGGCTGACCACCTGGAATGAGGAATCGGGAATGGCTTCCGGGAAGAGCCCCGCGGCCCTCTCTCCAAGGACCTCCATTAGAGTCTTGACCATGGAGCTGTCTTTCAGGGTGCCATCCGTGACCACCAGGGCTTTTTTCATCCCCAGCCCGTCCATTTCTTTGACGGCTTCTTTGAGAGAACCGGCCCCGAAGACGATCTTGGTGGGGATGTGGAAGCCGAAGCTGAGCCGATCCTTGTAGGTCATGGTTCACGCTCCCTGTCGAAATCCAGAACCTCCACGAGTTCGATGAGGTCCTTATTGATGGCCAAATAGGCTTTGGGAGAGGCAAAGTCCTTGGATTCCACGTCGGTCATGCTGATGAACTGCCTTTCATCGTTCATTAAATCGGAAATCCGGCCTTGTTCTTTGGACAGGTAAATGGTCCCGGTATAGTTGGAATCAACCGTCTTGACCCAAGCCCTGATTTTCCGGTACTGAACCTTTTTCTTCTCCTTCATTTCCTTTCCCTACAAAGTGGGGAATCCCCCTGGCCGGTCTGTAACTCATCATAATTAAAGGAATATGCTCTTGTCAAGGAATATGTAAAAGAGGGACTGCCTTGTAAACACCTGTCTTGGATCATGGGATTTTTTTGAATGATGATCTAGCCTAAAATTGGACCTCGGACGCCCGGCGGGGATGGCCCGGGGGACCATGACAGGAATCTCCCTTTCTGGGAAAAAAGATTTTGACATTTTTGTCGCCTGGGAATATTCTTTTTACTTGTTTGCGCCCATGGGAGGTTTAGAGTGGATTCCAATAAGAAGACCAACGGAAAACTCACCGAGGCGGAGATTGCCTGGTTGATGAATATTTTAACTTCGGCGGACTGCAAGTGCTGCATCTGGCGTGAGAAGGAAGAGGACCGGTACCAGTGCTTCCCCAATGGAAATTCCCCCTGTAAGGTCTTTGCCGACAAAGTATTCTATGGATTGGAGAGGTCGGGCTTGATTTAAGGGATATCCGCGCATCCCCCCTCTCCGGTTTTTCTATCCCCCACGATTCCTTCCCAAATCCCCTTTTCGCCGTCGAATTCCCGGGGTATAATCTCTCATCCCTTCTTCCCTGCGAGGTCTGATATGGAAAACAAAACCATCGCAGACATCTTCACGGAAATCGCTGACATATTGGAAATTCAGGGGGAAAACCCTTTCAGGGTCCGTTCCTACCGAAACGCCGCCCGGACCATCGTGGATATGAGCCGGAGTCTGGAGTCCCTGGTCAAAGCTGGGGAAGACCTGGAAGAAATTCCGGGGATCGGCAAGTCGATGAGCGAAAAGATTCAGGAGATTCTATCCACCGGGAAATGTCATACCCTCGAAGAACTCCGCTCCCGGGTCCCCCCGGGCCTGACCGAGCTCTTGAAGCTGGAAGGATTGGGCCCTAAAAAGGTCAAAGCGCTCTACGACGAACTCAGCGTGGATTCCGTCGACCGTTTGGAGAAGGCCGCCCAGGCCGGACGCCTGCGGAATCTCCCGGGCATGGGTTTAAAGACCGAAGAGAAGGTCCTGAAATCCATCGAGCACTACCGGGCGGGCATGGGCCGCTTCAAACTTTCCGTGGGATTCCAATATGCGGAGGCACTGCTCCGCCACCTGAAAGGGGTCCCCGGGGTCAAGCGTCTCGACCCGGCGGGAAGCTTCCGCCGACGGAGGGAAACCATCGGCGACCTGGACATTCTGGCCATCTGCGGTAAAGGCTGCAAGGTCATGGACCGGTTTGCCGGGTACGGGGATGTGGCCGAGGTGCTGGCCAAGGGTGATACCAAATCCAGTGTGAGGTTGAAATGCGGCCTTCAGGTGGACCTTCGGGTCTTGGAGGAAGAAAGCTACGGGGCGGCCCTGCACTATTTCACCGGGTCCAAGGCCCACAACGTGACCCTTCGGGAGCGGGCCAAGGAAAAGGGGCTGAAGGTAAGCGAGTACGGGGTCTTCCGAGCCAAAGACGAGAAGCGGCTGAGCGGAGCCGAAGAAGAAGACGTATTCACGGCCGTGGGGCTTCCCCTAATTCCCCCGGAACTTAGGGAGGACCGGGGGGAGGTCCAGGCCGCGGAAAAAGGAACTCTTCCTCGCCTGATCGACCTCTCGGATGTCCGCGGCGACCTTCAAATGCACACCACCGCTTCCGATGGGAAGAACTCCATCCTGGAGATGGCCCAAAAAGCCAAGGACACGGGGTATGCCTACATCGCCATCACCGACCATTCCAAGGCGGTCCGCGTGGCCGGAGGCATGGACGAAAAGCAGTTGGCCAAACATCTGAGGGAGATCGAAAAGGCGAACCGCCAGATATCTGGATTGCGGATTCTGAAAGGGGTCGAAGTCGACATCCTGCCCGACGGTACCTTGGACCTGAAGGATGATATTTTGCGAGAGTGCGAGGTGGTCCTGGCCTCGGTCCACTCCCGCTTTAATATGGAGGAAGGAGAGATGACCCGCCGGGTCATCAAAGCCATCCAGAATCCGAACGTGAAGATCCTGGCCCATCCCACGGGACGATTGATCCTGGAAAGGGAGCCCTTCAAGATCAACCTGGGGGAGGTCATCCGGGCCGCCGTGGACCATGGGGTCGTGCTGGAGATCAACGCCTACCCAGACCGCCTGGACTTGAAGGACGTGGATGCCCGGATGGCCAGGGACCTGGGGGCCAAGCTGGCCATCAACACAGACGCCCACAGCGCTCTCCAATTGGAGTTGATGAAATTCGGAGTCTTTACCGCCCGCCGGGGATGGATCGAAGCGAAGGATGTAATCAATACCCTGCCGCTGGAAAGACTCTTAAAGGCGCTGAGGTAGATCGGGGACGGGGAATAATACATGACGCGGGGAGGCGCGGACACGGAGATGTTCCGTGTCTTCTTGTCATTTAGATACAAGGGGGATTGGGAATGAAGACTTGGAAGAATCTGATGATCTTTGGGTTGGCATTGGCATTCATTCTAGAAGCGTCAGTGCCCGGGATGGCCAACGGAAGAATCATGGTCTACTCTCCCTGGAAAGACGAAATCATGCTGAAGTTCGGGGAGATGTTTCAGAAAGAGACGGGTATCAAGCTGGAATCCATTAATATTTCCACGGGGGAAATCCATGCCCGGGTGAAAGGGGAGAAGGCTCGCCCCCAGGCAGATATCTGGCATTCTGTCCGGGCCGAACTCCTGGATAAAGCCAAGGAGGAAGGTTTGATTGCCCCCTATAAGCCAGCCAACGCCAAATTTCTTCTTTCCCCCTACGCCTATTCCAACGAGCCCACCTTCACCGGAACGACCATGTACCCCCTGGTAGTGGGGTACAACGTGAACACCTTGAAGAAAATGGGGGTTGAGCCCCCCAAGAGCTATGAGGACCTCCTGAACCCTCAGTGGAAGGATAAGATCATTATGCCCCATCCGGCGGCAAGCGGCACCGGTTACGCTTTCTTGGTCACGGTGATCCAGCTTTTCCGCGACAAAGGGGAAACAGGAATTCAATCCAAGAAGGGCTGGGAGTATCTCGTCAAGCTGAACCAGAATGTTTCCCAGTACACCCGAAGCGGAAGCGCTCCCGCAAAGCTCACAGCCACCGGAGAGTTCCCCCTCTGCATCACCTTCTATGACCGGGTGTTCCAGTTGGTCGGTGAGGGGTATCCCATTTCCTCCACCACACCCAGCCCTACTTTTGCCGAACCGTCCTGCACAGCCATTGTAGCTGGGGCCCCGAACCTGGACGGGGCCAAGAAATTCATGGAATTCATCCTATCCAAGGGCGCCCAGGAGCTGGCGGTAACTTTGGGGAACTATTCCGTCCGCCCCGACGTGGCTCCCCCCAAAGGCGCCGTTCCGCTAAGGGACATCAAGGTCTTCCAGGACGATTACAAATGGGGGTCCAAGTACAAGAAGGAACTCCTCAACGAGTTCAATTCCAAGGTGGCCATGGGCAAAAAGACAACCCAGTAGACGCGGAGACACGCGGAAAGGAAAATCGTTTCTTAACCGCGTCCTCGCGTCCCCTTGTCATCTAAACAGCTTGAGGCACTTAAGGCACTTGAGCGCATTTTAGGCACTTTTTAATGTCCCAGCTGCGGAGAGAACCCGTCGTCCTTCTTGTCACTTTCCTGACCTTCGGGGCCCTGCTCTACTTCGTCGCCTACCCCCTCTATGCTGTCTTCCGCGAGAGCGTCATGGATGACGCGGGGAAATTTGTCGGAGCGGCCAACTACATAAACTTCCTGAATAGCGAATATTTCCGGCAGGTCTTCTACAACACCCTCTTCACCTCCGGGGTAGCCACGGTAGGGGCGGTTCTGATCGGGCTGGTCTTTGCTTATGGAATGACCCGCATTGACCTTCCCTGGAAATGGCTCTTCATGATCACCTCCGTCCTGCCCATGATCACCCCTCCTTTCATCAACGCCTTCTCCCTCATTCTTCTCCTGGGAAGAAACGGAGTGGTCAACATTTTCCTGGAAAAATGGCTGGGGTTCAAGTTCGTGATCTACGGCTACCACGGTATCATCTTTTCAGAAATTCTCACCACCTTCCCCCTGGCTTACCTGGTCCTCTCCGCGGCCTTAAGCGGTCTGGACAGCACATTAGAAGATTCGGCCCAGGACCTTGGCGCCAGGCCCCTGGGGGTTCTTTTCACGGTGACCCTTCCTTTGATCACCCCGGCCATCCTGACCGCCACCCTGATGGTCTTCATGAATAACCTCAGCGCCTTTGGGGCGCCGGCCTTGTTGGGCGGGGGGATTTCGGTGCTGGCCGTGGAATCCGTGGTCCAGATTTTGGGGGTTTTGGATTGGGGGATGGGAACGACCCTGAGTGTGGTCCTGCTGATTCCCTCTTTCCTCCTTTTCTACTTCCAGAACTGGTACCGTTCCAAGCGATCCTACGTGACCATTAGCGGACAGCCAGCCCATACCGAGTTTCGCAAGACATCCTGGAAGATCAAGGGGCCCATTTTCGCCTTCTGTCTTCTCCTGTCGGTGATCATTCTGATTACTTACGTGATCATCGTTGTCGGAGGGTTCTCCAGGGTCTGGGGGGTGGACAGTTCTTTTACCCTGATTCATTACCGGCTCGTGTTCACCAATACCCTGCGGTCGATTACCAACAGCCTGGTCCTCTCCTCCATAGGTGCTCTCCTGGCAACCCTTCTGGGGTTGTTGACTGCTTACCTGGTGGTGCGCCGGGTTTTCTGGGGGCGGAGGCTTATGGATTTTCTGGGGACCCTCCCCTATGCCGTCCCCGGTACCATGATGGGGCTGGGGTTTGTGATGGCCTTCAACAAGGCTCCCCTCATATTGACCGGCACCGCTTTTATCCTTGTTCTGGATTACTGCATTCGTCGGATGCCTTTCGGCCTCCGCTCCGGGGTCTCCACCCTCAAGCAGATCGATGTGGCCATGGAAGAGGCCTCGGCCGACCTAGGCGCCCCCTGGCTGACTACCTTCCGGAAGATCGTTTTGCCGCTGATGAAGCCGGCCTTCATCGCCGGGATCACCTTCGCTTTCATCCGGGCCATCACCGAGTTGACCTCGACGATTTTCCTTGTGACTCCCCGATGGAGGGTGATGGCCGTGGACATCTATAACATGGTGGAATCCGGGGCCTTGGGCGGGGCGGCGGCCATGTCCACGCTGCTCATGGCCATCGTCACCCTCGTTTTGGTGATCATTTACCGGGCCACAGGAGCTACGACATCTATGTTCCGGATGTAAAGACTTTTTGGGCAGAAATGTAGGGTGCGTTCCCCGAACGCACCGTTTATAGTCTAGGAATTTGCCTATGCAAGAAAAGGGAATCTCAGTTTCTCTCCAGCACCTGACCAAGAGTTTCGGAAAAGGGACCGGCCGGGTGACGGCAGTCAATGATTTCAGCTTTGACTTTCCGGCCGGGAAGCTTACCACCCTCCTAGGCCCCAGCGGCTGCGGGAAGACTACGGTCTTGAGGTGCACTGCCGGTTTCTACGAGCCGGAGCAGGGAGACATCTTTATCGGGGGGCAGAAAATAAATCATCTGCCGCCATATGAGCGCCCCACCGGAACGGTCTTTCAGCACTATGCTCTCTTTCCCCACATGACCGTCTATGAAAACGTGGCTTATGGCCTCAAGATCAAAAAAAGGTCGGAGAAGGAAATTCGGGAAAAAGTCTCTCAAGGTCTATCTCTTCTCCAGTTGTCGGGTATGGAAGGCCGGAACCCCAATCAGCTCAGCGGGGGCCAACAACAGCGGGTGGCCATCGCCCGGGTTCTGGTCACCGAACCCAAGGTTCTGCTCTTCGACGAACCCCTGAGCAACCTGGACGCCAAGCTTCGGGTGTATATGCGCGGGGAAATCCGTGCTCTTCAGGAGAGGCTGGGAATTACCACCATTTACGTCACCCACGACCAGGAAGAAGCCATGTCCATCTCCCACTCCATCGTGATCATGAACTCCGGCAAGATTGAGCAAACCGGAACCCCCTGGGAGACCTACCGCCAGCCTCAGACCCCTTTTGTCGCCGAATTCATCGGAACGACGAATTTCTTGAAAGGAGAAGTCACTCAGGTCGATAAACATTCGATAAAAATCAGACTGGCAGGAACGGAGGTTTCTGCATTCCCAAAGGTCCCCTTCACAGTCGGGGATAAGGTTCTGGTGGTCCTTCGGCCGGAGATGATCAGGTTTTCGGGAAAAGGGGGGCCGGGGACTCTGCCCGGCAGGGTACAAGAAGTCTCTTTTCTGGGCTCTCTGGCCCGTTATGGGATCCAAATGGACAATGGAGACCGGGTCCAGGTGGACGAACCGAATCCCAAAGAGTTCCGAAACAAGGGGTCCTCCGTTTCCCTCACTCTGGATGAAGAAGCCATGCATTTACAAAAAATATCGTAGGAGGCGGATCTACTAAGGCGTCCTTAATTGAGAGGACCTATTCTTCCGAAAATCTCCTCTAATCCCGATGTTTTCTCTCGGGCTGTCACCGTTCAGCTTCGACAGGCTCAGCACGAACGGCTTACTCTTCAGCGTCCATACAATTATGGCCTGATTAGTAAGCCAGCGATTCGGGAAAAGGCCGGAGATTTTCTAAGGAGGCGTTCATGAAGATAGCCATTTTGATGGTTTGTTTTTGTCTATCCATCCTTCTCCCTCTTGATCCCGCAGAAGCTGCCCCCAAGGACTCGGTGGTCATTGCTCAGGGGATCGATGCCACCACTCTCGATCCCCATATGCGGTGGGATACTGCGGCGATAAATATCCTTATGAACATCTATGATTTTCTCCTGGTCCGGTCTCCGGACCTCAAGATACTGCCCCTTTTGGCCAGCTCTTACAAGATCGTCAACGACAGCACTTGGGAATTGAACCTGCGCCAGGGAGTGAAATTCCACAATGGAGAGGATTTCAACGCCGCCGCGGTCAAGTTCAGCCTAGAGCGTTTAGCGGACCCCAGGAACAAGCTGCAGCAAACCGCCCTGCAGATTATCGAAAGGGTGGAAATCATTAACGAGTACAGGGTCCACATAATCACCAAAAAACCCTTTCCTTACCTGGATGCCCAGTTGACCAACGTGGGCGCGGTGATTCCACCCAAATATTTCCAGGAAAGGGGCCCGTCCCATTTCTCCCTGCATCCCGTGGGCACCGGACCTTACAAGTTGGTCCGCTGGACCAAAGATGATCAGCTTGAGGTGGAGGCCAATTCGACCTACTGGCGGGGAGTCCCACGGATCAAGAGGGCCGTCTTCCGCCCCATCCCGGAAGACACCTCGCGGGTAGCTGGGCTGCAAACCCAGGAACTTGACGTGATCGTGAACATCCCCCCCAACCTGGCGAACCTGATGAACTGGAAGGGCCGCTCCACGGTGGCTAAAATTCCCAGCGCTCGCACGGTCTTTCTGGTTTTGGAGAATACCAAGGGTGGCCCCATGGCCGATGTCCGGGTTCGAAGGGCCATCGCCCAGGCTATCGATCAGGACAAGATCATCAAGAACATCCTTGAGGGAAATGCCTTCAAGCTGGCTTCCCCCTTGTCCAAGTACCAATTCGGCTACGACCCCTCGATCAAACCGTATGATTACAACCCGGCTCAAGCCAAGAAGCTCCTG
>DASPRR010000627.1:0-8336 GCA_035624375.1 Thermodesulfobacteriota bacterium
GCTTCGGTCCCTGATCGTGCTGGTATGCATCCTGCTGGGCAGCCTGATCGGAGCGGTGAATTTCAGCGGGCCTCTTTTGGTTCTTTTTCTGGCCTTCTTGTTTGTGAGCAGCGCCGGGCTGAACGTGACCTTGAGCGCCCAGGCCAACGCCCTCTCCACGCAGATGGAAAGGCCTCATCTTTATCTGGGAGTTTACGCCACGGCCATCGACGGGGGAGCGGCTGTGGGGCCGCTCCTGGCCTATTCCATCGGGACTCTGGCGGGATTCGGGACTCTCTATTTGGTGGCCGGCAGCGTATTGGCCTTGGCCATTTTCCGGTACTGCTGGCCGGGGGAAAAATAGACGCAAATGTCAATTAGTGTCCACCCGGAAACTCCCTCTTCCCTCGGAGACTGTGTCGTAATCCGTTCATGGTTCGACAAGCTCACCACGAACGGATTATGAGCGCATTAAAATTTAGCCACTTAGCCGTTCGCCCTGAGCCTGTCGAAGGGCGAGCGGGGGATTACGACACAGTTTCTTGCCGGAGAGGGGTGGGCGAGGGAATCGAGGGGGAAGGAATTATTAGGATTTCCAGACAAGCAGCGGGCACCTACCATCCTGTAAGGGGTAACCAGCAACCAGTAACAAGTAACGAGGATCAGGCCTCGATCACCAGGTCCGATTCGGGAACGGCGACGCAGGGCAAAATCATCCGATTGGCCTTATCCGCGTCTTCCAGCCCTTCTTCCGTCTCCATAGCAACGGTTCCCGAAATCAGTTTCACCTTGCAGGAGCCGCAAACTCCCATACGGCGGCCGCACTCCATCTGAATCCCGTTCTCCTCGGCAAAATCGAGAAGGTTCCCAGCGCTGCTGTCCCACTCCAGGGTTTTGCCTGATTTCTTGAATTCCACTCTGTAAGTCACCTTGGTTTCTCCTTGCACCCGGGCCCCCACATGGGGAAAAGACTGTTTTTCCGCCCTTTCCTCAGGTCATCCAGCTTCCCCCATTCACGTCTATGCACACCCCGTTGACGTAACTGGCGTCGTCCGAGGCTAGAAAGGCGATCACTGTGGCGATCTCCTCGGGCTTAGCCACCCGCCCCAGAGGAATTCCCGCCAGGATTTTCTGCCGTTCCTCCTCGGGGCGGGAATCCCATTTGACTTTCACCCGCTCGGTCAGAGTTGGACTGGGCGCCACGGAGTTGACGCAAATCCCGAAAGGCCCGAGCTCCGCGGCCATGTGCCGGGTGAACCCCAACACCCCGGCCTTGGCGGAGCTGTATGAGGGTCCCGAGAGCCGGCTGAAAAACCGGCCGGCGAATGAAGAGACGTTGACGATACGGCCGTATTTCTGCCGTTTCATGACCGGAGCAGCGGCGCGAGTGCACAGGAAGACCGATTTCAGGTTCAGGAGAATGGTTTCATCCCACTCTTCCGGGGAGACCTCTTCCACCGGCTTGGCCTGGGTTCCCAGCCCCGCATTGTTCACCAGGATGTCCAGTCGGCCCCATTTCTTCGTTACAGCTTCGATCATGGCCCTAACCTGGGAAGGGTCCACCACGTCACAGGGAACCACCAGGGCCTTCCCCCCTTTTTTTTGAATCGAGGCGGCGACCGCTTGCAGGTCGGAAACGGTCCGGGCACCCATCGCCACCCGCGCGCCGCGCTGAGCCAGGATTTTGGCCGTGGAAGCGCCGATTCCGCGGGATGCCCCCGTGACCAAGGCAACTCGGTCGTTTAAAAGCATTCAGAACTCCTGTCTTTAACTCTCTTCTTTCCGGGTCACTTCTACAAGGCCTTGGTCCGCGTCGATCCGGACAAAGTCGCCGGTCCTGATGACCTCCAGGGGGTTTTGATCCAGCCGATGGACCAGGGGGATGTTCCCGATGGCCGCCCCGGCGGCGATAATGGGCTCGGCCTGGACATTGATCATCCCGCTGGGAGCGGTCTTCCGTTTGGACATGGCGTACATGATGTAAGGTCCGGCCGTGGACCCTTTGCCGTGAGGAAAGACGAAGACCTTCCCGGTGATCACCTGCCCTTCGGCCTCGTGTCCCCGCTCTACCACCATTCCCTTGTCCGGGTTGACCCCTCCCAGGAAACTGACAGGCTCTTTGGTGACCACTGCCTCTCCCTCGGCCACGCCGCCCACGACTTTCCGGCACTTCAGGACGATTTTCATCTCGACCCCCTCCACTTTCCGTCGATAGCTGCCTGAATGCAATCCTTCGTATCTCCAAAGATGACGTCCACGTTGCAGGCCCCGGGAATGAAGTAGGCTCCCCGGGCGCTGTTGATGGCCACCGTCTTCACCCCCTGCACCAGATGGAAGGGGGCGCCCGGGGCCACGCAGAGGTCCGCGAGCACCAACCCGCCGGCGCGCTCGATGATCTCCACGTACCCCATGCGCTGGGCCAGGTTCCTCAGGTGCCCGGAAGTCGCCACCCACAGGCGGGTATTCGGGCTGATTCTTTTGCCCTCCAGGAGGGAAGCAATCTCCCGAATTTGGGGGATGCTGCAGTGAGGACAACCGAAGGTCACCAGATCCACGTCTTCTTTTGGCGTGGTGGTCAGCTTGCGGAAAGAACTCTTCATCTCCTCGATTCCCACGGAAATCCTGTCTTCTGGGGGCTTTCCCCCTAGGGCGGCCTCCACAGTGGGAGCCTCGGGGGTGATTCCCACCAGATGGCAGAGAGAGATAGCGCCGGCCGTGGGCATGGCGGAGATGAGGAAGCGGATTTGATCCTGGCTGAAGGCTTTGGGAAGGCCGACAATGACCGGGTTCTTGCTGACCAGTGTCCGCCCAACGTAGGAACCGATGGCCGAGTAATCGGAGAGTCTCAGGGAAGAATGGTCCAGGCCGGAGAGGTCCACCAGGACCTGGCCGTACCGATTCTCTTTGAGGTGCAGGCCGTATTCCGGGGTCACGCCGGCAATGGCTGCGGCGATGACCGAGGGCATGCCTTCGCGGTTCCCCCGCGCGGCCAGGACGGAGTTGGAAAAAGTGGCCCCCGCCGAGCCTCCCCAGGAAAAGTGACTCCCGGGGAGGGGAAGGTTTCCGGTCTGATAGGGAAGGCAGCTCCCCAGCGGCACCACGCCCATTTTCATGTAGCACTCATCCGTCCGGCGCTGCTTGCGGACGAGGTCTTCAGGCAGGCCCATTTCTTTCCACCGGTCGAAGTCCACGGAACACGGATTGGTGGAAGTGAAGACCTGGAAGCGGGCCCCTCCATCATAGAGCTCGTTCATCCACTCGATGCTCTCTTCCCCGGAGATAAGAAAGCTCCGCCCCCCCACGTGACAGGAGGATACGGGGATCATCCGTTTGGCCTCGTAAACCTCTCCCAGGGTTACCAGAAGGCGCATAGCGGTCTGCGGGCCGGCGCCAAAGGCGCCGTCCAACATCTTCTTTTCACGGTCGTTCAGATTCATAGGAAAACCTCATTTCGCTTTTTTAGCATTCTCCACGGCTGAAAGGATCGCCTGAACAAAGTGCCCCGCAGAACAGCCCGCGACCTGAACTCCGGGGCGACTGAATAAGTCCTGGATCACTTTGGTTACGACCTCCGCCCCTCCATCGAGTCCCCGAATCCCGGCCTCCATCTCTTCCACCAGCTGGACCGGAATGCAATGAATCGAGCCAGTCAAGGAGATGTTTCGGATGACCCCTCCGTCCAGGAGGACAATCGCCCGGATCAAAGGCCCTTGGGGGACCTTGAGTGCGTGCTCTCCCCTGGGCCATCCGGCGGTCAGGTCGTCGCCGAATTTCCGCCTTTCGGTCATGGCCGTTAGCCATTCTTCGGAAAATATCTGGGCGGTTTGTTTTTCTATGAGCCGTTCCTCTTCCGGGGAAAACCCCCCCCGCTGGAATTTCATATTCATGGCCCTTTCCAGGGACGAAACGTAGGTCTGCTTGATCTCCTCGAAGGAGGGGGCCCGGCCCAGGAGTTCTTCGAAGTTGGTCACCCGCGCCTCCACGGTCTTGGCTTCCTTATCCGCGTATTTTTCCGGAGGGACCTTCAGGGCCCGGGACATCAAATCCATGCGCGGCTTCAGAACTTGTGGGCCGCATCCCCAGCGGCAGGTGTCCCCTAAGAAAGTCACCGTGTGGCCGGCGATCTTTTTCCCCGACACCTCCATATCGTTCAGGGGGCGGTACACTGCCGGAATCCCGAACCGCTCGGAAATCGCGTGCGCCGCCGCTCCGATCAGGAAACGGTATCCTTCGGAAATCGTATCCGGAAAACCGGCGACCTGCTTCCGGTTGAACCAGAAAAAGATGAGGAGAGTCCCCGGGTCTGCCCAGTAAGGAGAACCTCCCGTGTCACGCCGGCCGATCTCGATATCATTACGCCGGCAGAATTCCAAATCGAGTTCCTTCTCCGGATCATTGTAGTAGAAAAGGCAGGCCGAGGACTTCTCGAAAGTGATAAGGGCCAGGGTGTTCGGGATCTTTTCCTCTGATTTTAATTTCAGGAGGGTGCTTATCATGGGTGTGGCAGCGGCATAGCTGGAGAGCTTCAAATCGAGCAGTCGCCATTCATCGTTGCGCATTCCGAATCCTCCCTCATTCCAGAGACACGATCAACGGATCATCCTCTGAGGCAGCCAGGTGCCGATGTCCGGCCATATCATAACCAGAATCAATCCCAGAGCCTGCAGGCCAACAAATGGCCAGATGGCCCGATAAATGTCCCCCATGGTGATATCTTCCGGGGCCACTCCCCGCATGACAAAGAGGTTGAATCCAAAAGGTGGCGTGAGATAGGCCATCTCCATGTTCATCACAAAAAGAACCCCGAACCATAGGGTATCGAAGCCCAGCGCTCTCACGATGGGGATGAAGATGGGGATGGTGATGAGAATGATCCCTGCCGGGTCCAATAAGCATCCCAGGATGAAGAACATGACCTGCATTCCGGAAAGGACCACCCAGCGGTTTAATTCCAGCCCCGTGATCAGGGCGCAAAACCACTCCCCCACGCCGGAAGTGGTGACCAGCCTGGAGTAGGCCACGGCCCCGATCATGATCCAGCAGACCATGGCGTTGACCCCGATGCCCATGATGAACATCTTCTTCAGGGTAGTGAGATTCAGTTGTCTTCGGATCGCAGCGCAGATCAGGGATCCCACCAGCCCGATCGCCGCAGCCTCGGTAGCCGTGGCATATCCCAGGTAGATGACCCCTAGGACCAGAAAGATGACCAGAACCGGCAGAATGACGCCCTTCAGGGATTGCACTTTCTGAGCCAGGGTGAAACGCTCTTCGGGAGGCAAGGGGGGGCCATAGGCGGGATTGATCCCGCAGCGGAAGCCGATGTAGATGATAAAAATCAAGGTCAGGAGAATCCCCGGGATTACTCCCCCGAAAAATAACTTGCCGATGGAAACTTCCGCCTCCACCCCGTATAGGATAAATATGATGCTCGGGGGAATCAGAATCCCCAGGGCTCCGCCGGCACAGATGACCCCCACGCATAATTTTTTATCGTATCCCCTTTTCCTCATAGAAGGTAAAGAAGTGATCCCCAGTGTAGCCGTGGCCACCGTGCTGATCCCCACCATCGCGGCAAAGATGGCGGAGATGATGATCGTACCCATGGCCAGCCCGCCCTTGATCCCCCCCATCCAGCGGTAGACCATTTCGTACATGTCATCGGCCAGCCCGCTGTGCTGCAGCACCGCGGCCATCATGATGAAGAGAGGCAGGGCGGTGATGGTGAACTCGGTGAGCTTGCCGAAAGAACTTAGAGTAAAGGCATAGAACCCCGCCTCCCCTCCCCACACGAAATAGCCGATGGCTAAGGATAAACCTCCCAGGGTGAAAGCGACCGGAAGACCCAGGGCCAGGACCAGAAACATGGAAAGGAAAAGGACAAGGGCCAGTAACCAGGGCTCCATCCTAAGTTCCTTTCTCTTCTCTGTTCAGGACCGTGCGGCAATCGCGGACCCAGTGAACCACTCCCTGAAGGCCGAGGAGAAGTCCACCGATGGGGACGAGGAGCTGGGGAAGGAAAAGAGGAATATCCCAGCCTCCCCCCGACGTGGCCCCGGATTGGAAAGATTCGAAGGCCGTAATGGAGCCCATCCAGACTAAAACCCCGCAGAGGAGAAAAAACAGGATGGAAGTGCTAAGATTGGCCAGAGCTTTATTCCGCGGGATGAAGTTGCGGTAGAGGACATCCACATTCACGTGCCGATGTTGAATTAATGTATACCCCCCTGCCAGAAAGGCCACTGCGGCGCAGGAAAAATTCGAAAAGTCGAACGCCCAAATGGCCGGAGCCTTGAACAGGTTGCGCATGATAACGTCGTAGGTAACCGCCAGTCCCATGAGAATGGTCATGATCCCGGCGATCCACATCATCAAGACATTTATCGTAGATATGGCTTTCTCGAACGTCTTCATCGGTTTGATTTCCCTTTTCTTCTATCGTCCGGGTACCCCTCAACTTCGGTTACTTGGCCAGCCATCTCTCTTCCCATTTTTTCGCTTCCGGCCGGGTCGCCATCCACTCTTCCAAATCGGCTTTGATGATTCTGACCAGCTCGGCGCAAGCCGGGGACTTGGCTGCAAACTTCTCCCAGAGGGGCATGGCCGACTGTCGGAACTTTTCGAACTCCGCTTTGTTCAGATGAATGATCTCCACTCCCCGCTTGCCGCAGAATTCCAGCACCGAATCGGTGAGTTTCATGGACCCGATAACCGATTCCTTCTCGATTTCCATGGCAACTTTCTGGACGGTCTGCTGAAGGTCCGGAGGTAAGGCATTCCAAGCTTTGGTGCTAACCAGCGTGTAGCAGGGCATGGGGTCGACGAAGCCGGGCAGGGTCAGGTATTTACAGACCTCGTGAAACTTATAGGTCTCGATGGTGTATATGGGGTAGATGGTGGCATCCAGCGTTCCCCGCATGAGCGCTTCGTACTGTTCTGCGACGGCGACGTTTATGGGGGCGGCTCCCATGTCTTTGTACCAGGTGGGCCAGATGGCCGAGCTTACCCGTAACTTCATTCCTTTTACATCCTCAAAAGCCCGGACCGGCTTCTTGCTCATGATACCCTCGATGCTCACCGGCCAGTAGAAGAGAATCTGGGAACCCTGCTGCCGGTACCCGTCGTCCAGGACCTTCCCGATTTTCGTATCCCGCAACGCATGAAGGGCGTGCTCCTCCCCCTTGCTCCAGAAGGGGAGCCAGACAAAGTCCGTCTCCGGAATGGTTCCCGGCCAATAGGAAGTGGCCGAAACCAGGTCGACAACCCCTTTCTTCAGGGCGTCCAAAGCCTGCGTTTGGGGCACAAGCTGGTTGCTGTAAAAGACCTTGATCTTGACACGCCCCTGGGTGACGTCAGCGACCTTCTTGGCGAAGAGGTCGTTGGCTATGGCTTTCGATTCCCAATTGAATTGAGGGGGAGGGTAAGTGCAGCTCAGCTTCCAATTGAAGGTCTGCTGAGCGAGGGTAGGACCAGCAATGGTGAGACTGATGATCAGGGCGACAGCAGCACTGATTGCGGCGAGCTTTTTCATTTCCATCCTCCTCTTCAGCAATTGTCCCCAAAGGATTTCTCATCCGGGGGAACGGGTTTCAGGCTTCGGCAAAGAACACCCAGACCAGGCCTTGCCTGCCTTTCATTGGAAGAGCCATGGAAGTAAAGAATCCCGTCTCTGGCCCAGAAACGGGATTTAGGAGAGTTAATTCAATCGTTTCCTCCGGTGAGTCAGATGAATGGAACGATTCGTCAAAATTCCGGTATGAACAAAACGAGGGTCCCCTTGAACTGGGGTGAATCTAACACAAAGCCATTTTTCGAATCAAGGAAATTGTTGATGAACTCGTGAAAAGTCAAAATTCCATGAAATTGGTCATTCCGGCGAAAGCCGGAATGCAGCTATTTAAATAAATTCTGGACCCCGGCTTTCGCCGGGGTGACGCTTGAAGAGACTTATTGCGAAATCATCGAATTCTTGCTCGTCCAAAAACTGAGGATTCATTTTTCTTTCCGAAAAGCCTTCACGAAGGGGTTGTTAAATTGCTCGGGCTCACTTTTCTTGCCCGCTGCGGTAGGTTTCCCGGCGGAAGATTTCCCTTCCAGTTTTGGCTCTCTCTCCGGTTTCCCCGGCTCTTTCTTCATCGAAAGGGAAATTCGTTTCCTCTCCAGGTCTACGGAGAGGACCGTGACCTTGACCTTCTGCTGAACTTTGACCACCTGGTGGGGGTCTTTTACGAAACGATCGGAAAGCTGGCTGATGTGGACCAGCCCGTCCTGGTGCACGCCGATGTCCACGAAGGCGCCGAAGGCGGTCACGTTGGTGACGATCCCGTCCAGCTTCATGCCCGGCTGGAGGTCTTCGA
>DASPRR010000639.1:0-23420 GCA_035624375.1 Thermodesulfobacteriota bacterium
GAGGAGCCTGGGTCGGGGACTCGGCGAAATCAATATTCCTATTTAATGTAATACCCCGACACCCGCCAGGTTCCGTCTTTTTCCTTCATGGGAGTGATGGTTTCGACGGAAGATTTCTTCTTCTCAAAGGAAGTCTCAAACTGGATCACGACGTATTCACCATCGGGGGCACCGGGCAGAGATGTAGCGTACTGCTTCGATTTGATCTTGCGGCTGATAACCTTTCCGAGGGGTGATCGGACCCCGGTCACTGCCTGTTCCCACTGTTTTTCGGTGACTGCCCCCTTGAAGTATCCTGCGGCTGTCTCCCAGCTTTTTCCATAATTCCCCTGGTCTACCAGGGCCAACTAATTCATGGCCGCTTCCACAGCCTTTCCCTGGTCCTTCGAATCTGCCGGGGATGATTGTACAAAGCCAAGAGTAAAGAAGAGAAATAGGATCAAACCTGGCAAAACTTTATTCTTCTTGCCCATCGATTTACCCTCCCTTCTTTTATTTAAGGCATCTGATTGGGGATTACGGTTTCCTTTCTCAGTCCTCGCGAAGGTTTTTTTTAAAATCTCTCGGCCAAAACCCGGAAATCTTTATCATTTTGATCCCCCAAAAAATAGGTCCCCCGAGAAGCAACCCCAGTCTGATCCTCAGGGAACCCTATCCTGGAAACCAAGGGTGGGCGGCCTTTTCCGGATACCCCTATACGAAGATTGTTGATAAATAGGGCTTTATGAGACCCGATATAATTGAGGGCAATAAGGGCGCGGGTTGGTTCTCATACTGATCATATTCCATTGAATTTATTGCATAATTTTTTGGTTCAAAAATGGGCAGTCTGTAGAAAAACAAATGTATATGCCTCCTTACCAGTACCTCATCACAACTTTTCCACAACTTATCAACAGAATTTTGTGGAAAGAGAAAATAGGCCCGGGAAAACAAGGAATTCTAGGATCGGGAGAGGTTCACGGATTTATAATCCACAATGACCTTGAAGGAGGTGCGCAGGACGGGGAGATAGGGGCTCTGCGCAGCGGGTTCTCCGTTGATGGTCTCGATGGCGATTCTCCTTAATGGTTGAACCGGGCGACTCAAAAGGTGGTGCAAAGGGCCGAGATAATCCGGCAGACGGGGATCCTGCGAAGGAATGTGGAAAGTCAAGTCTCGGCCATACCGCTTTGAGACCATGGCCAGCCGGTCCCCATGGTAAACCAAGTGCGTGCTGGCCAGGCGGGGGGGCAGCGTTCCTTTGATAGACTCCAGCTGAATCCCACAGAGAGAAGCCGGGTCCGCGGCATTGAGCCAAAAGACTTGTTCCACCGGCAGCGCCCGCTGCAGGCGACGAAAAGCCTCAGGGGAAATGAATTGCGGCCCGGGGATACCTTCGAAGAAGTAACCGGCCAGGACCTCTCCGGATAACTCCATGATCCGCAAAGACCGGAAGACGCTCGACCAGCTCAAGGAGGGGAGTTCTCTCTGGAGGAGTTCCCGAAAAAGAATTCCGTACCGTTCCAGGAGCAGCCGGACCCGGTCCTTCCTGCGCTCCTCGATTTCCAGCAGATCATCGGGAAGCACTGGGCTGGAAAGCAGGTGCCAGTGTCCGGGGAAGGACCTTCCCTCCTTTTTCTCTCGAAGGCCGGCCCGAAGGTGCCTCCAGCGACCGGGAGTTCTTCTGTCCTTGGCCGAGCCCGGATCGGGCGGTTTAAATTTGGTCATAATCGCCCGGCGCAGGGCAATAAAGGTATCATTCGTTAGCTGCGCCTGCCAGACTCCATTCCATAATTCTTCTGCCAGGGCCGACGGGGAATGGGGCGACCGGGTCAATAAGGCGGCAAAGGAATAACGCCCGCCCGGGTCCGGAAACAGGCGCGCCAGGTCTCCGCTCTCCGCGGCTCCTAGGGGAAAAGGAATCTCTTCCGCATCGGCCGTCGGCTGGGGTGAGTCCTCCCGCATCAGGTCAAGGTCCGGTTCAAAGCAAAAGGCGATCCGATGGCCTTCCTTCCCCACCCACTGCAAGTCCCCCTCCTGCATCAGGGTGTCCAGCCAGGAAGGGTCATAAGGCTGAAGCCGGGCGGGAAAGACCTCGGATTCCCAGATTCCGGCCTCGGCCGGATAGCAGAGCAGTTGCTCGATCCGCTCGCGGAGTCCCTCGAGGTTTCCCCTCGGGTTCGTGATCCCCTGGAAATCTGCCATAAACAGAGGGAGCCGATCGATCTTCAGGGGTTCGAAAGCGGGTTGTGCTTCGGCCCGGGCCAGTCGGACAAGGATTTCAAAATTCTCCCTGTCGCAGATATCCTCAGCCCCGCCCCCGCTGACCAGCTCTCCTTGGACCAGCTTCCGGGCATCTAGCAGGTCTTCCAACGCCGCTGGCAATCGATCCTTTCCAATCCCCAGGGTGCCGCCGATGAAATCCGCATTCCTTGGCCCATAAAATGAAAGCCACTGGCCAAGAAACCAGGAGAGGTCCTCCCCCTCCTCGTCCTCCTTTGGCAGCCCTTCCCGAAAAAGAGGGACTCCCTCCCAGGATTCAGCACGCACTTCTTTTCCCCTGCCGTAGCCATGACCCAGAACGAGGTCTACCATCTCCCTTGCCGCAACCAGAGTCTCACCGGCCTCCGGTGGCTGAATCCGAATCAGCTTGCCCTTCAACTCTTCCATTAAAGAGTCCCGATCCAAGCCATGGTCCCGCTGCATGCCCCGCATAAGCTCTTCCCATTCTCCTCTGGGGATGAGCAGGCGTTCTTTGAGCCATTCGAGAAGTTCACGGCCGCATGCGGGAGAATAACCCGGGCTCAGCCTCTGTCGTTTAGCCTCGAATCGTTTCACCAGTTCAGGGGAGACCGTGGGGCGCAACCCCGGCTGGAGAATGATCTCCCGGAGGAAGTTTTCCCGCAGTCGCGAAACCCGATCCGACAAGGGCCGGTCGTCCATGTACATGTATTTGCTCACTTGCCGCCACCAGTCGCTCCCGGCGAAGGGGCTGGGATGGGCAGTTTTCACCCCCGTCCAGGCGATGACCCCCGACGTCAGTTCGTTCAGAAGCTTCTTCAGATTTTCCAGGTCGAACTCATCCTGCAGGCAGGTACGCCAGGTTTCCAGGAGGATCGGGAAATCCTCGAAATGGAGGACGGCCTCCAATAGCTTCTGGGAATGGAGCCGGCTCATCCAGAGGGGCATTCGCTCCCCCCACCGGGTACGCTCTATGAGCAAAGCCCTCCCCGCGCACTCCCGAAACCGGGCTCCAAAAAAGCCCGACCCCTCCAGCCGCTTTCTCAGGAGATCATCGATCCGAAGGGCATCCAGGAGGGAGACCAACTCTTCCGGGTGAATCTCTTGGGGAAGTAAAATGGCCACGCTATCGTTCCCCACGAAAAACTCCAACCGATGGCCGAACCTCGTTTCCCAGGCTGTATCCAGGGCCATAGCCAGGGGCCGGTTCACCCGCCCTCCCCAGAGAGTATGGATCACCACCATATTTCCCGGGGCTCCGCCCGGACCCCTGCTAATGGACTCTGCCACCAGATGATGGCGATGGGGCAGACGGCAGCCAGTTTCCTCTTTCTGCCTCTTCAAAAAATCGATCAGATGGCTGGCTGCGGCTTCGTCCATTCCGCGTTCCTGCTGCAGGGAAGCCGGGAAGGCAGGATCATTCAGCCGACCATCGGCTTCCTCCAGGAATCTTCCGATCCCCTCAGAAAAATGGAAGTCCCGGCCGCTTTCTTCACCCTTCCAGAAAGGAGCGTTATCCCCCCGTGATTTTGCCGGCGATACCAGCACGTCATTGTGCGTGATCTGGCGGACCTGCCAGCTCTGGGCCCCCATGGAAAAGGTATCCCCTACAGAGGCCTCCCAGACAAATTCCTCGTCCAGCTCCCCGATTCTGGCCTTGGTCTCCAGGTGGCGAAGTTGGAAATACCCGCGGTCGGGAATGACCCCGCCGGAGGAATAGAGGGCCTGGAGCGCTCCTTTGCGCGAACTCACGGTGCCATCGAGGCGGTCGATGGAGACTCTCGGCTTCAGCTCCCGGATCAGGGTGTGGGCGTAACGGCCGGAAAGCATGTTCAGCACGAGGTCGAACTGGCCGCGGCTCAAAAAACGGTACGGATAGCTGGTCTTCAAAGCGGCAAAGAGCGGGTCCGTCTTCCAGGCCTCGACGCCCACCATGGATACGATCACCTGGGACAGGACGTCGAGGGGACAGAGGATGGGTTTCACCTCTTCGATTTCGTGATGAAGGATCGCCGGAACCAGGACCGCGGCTTCGAGAAAATCCCGGGGGTGGGTGGGGAAAAAGGTTCCCCGGCTGATCTCCCCCACCTGGTGGCCGGCCCTTCCTACCCGCTGGACCGCGGAGGAGATGGAAAAGGGGGATTGAATCAATACCACTTCATCGATGGATCCGATGTCGATTCCCAGCTCCAGGGAATGAGTCGCCACGATGGCTTTGAGCTCTCCGGCCTTCAGCCTCCGCTCTACTTCGCTGCGGACCTCCAGGGAGAGCGACCCGTGGTGGGAATAGGCCACCGGCTCTTTTTCCCCGTGATTGATCTTGAGGGTCAGAGTCTCGCAGAGACGCCGACTGTTGACGAAAATAAGCGTCGATCGGTTCTGAAGGATGATTTTCTTCACCCCGGCGACCAGGGGTCCCCATACATCTTCCGGTTCCTCCTCTTCCGACATCACCGGAACGTAGCGAATGCGAAGGTCATACTGTTTTTGGAGTGCGGAGCGCACCGTGATGACGCGCCGTGGCTCGTAGCGGGGGTTTTCCGGTGTTCCTTGAAGGCTGAACCCACCCACGAATTCCGCCATCATCTCCAGAGGCCGGAGGGTCGCCGAAAGGGCGATCCGCTGGAATTCTCCGGACAGACGGACCAGCCGCTCCACCGCCGTCATCAGATGAACCCCCCGTTTGTTCCCCACAACGGCATGAATCTCGTCAAGAATCACCGTGGACAGCCGAGTGAGGATGGCCTTTGCCGATGGAGAACTCAGGAGCAGGTTTAAACTTTCGGGGGTGGTAATCAGAACTTCCGGGGGATGGCGCAGCATCCGGCGCCTCTCAGCCTGGGGCGTATCCCCAGTCCGGGTGAACACCCGGAGCTCTGGAAAAGCCTCTCCCGCCCCTTCAAAGACCTTCTTCAGCTCTTGCAAGGGGCCCAATAGGTTGCGTTGAATATCATAGCTGAGGGCCTTCAGGGGAGAAACGTAAAGAACGCTGGTCTGGCCGGTCGGCCATACTCCGGTGATGAGCTGGTTGAGTGAGTACAAGAAGGCTGCTAGGGTCTTCCCGCTCCCCGTGGGAGCCGTAATGAGGACGTGCTCTCCCGTGGCGATTCTCGGCCAGGCCTGCCGCTGGACGTCAGTGGGATGGCCGATCCGGTCTGTAAACCACCCGGCGATCAGGGGATGAAACTGGGTTAAGCTTTCCGGTCTTCGTTCCATTGAAAGGAATCCCTCTTTCCAATCATACGGTATTCTAAATTCAAGTCTCCACCCCGTCAAGGAAAGTTCATAGCTTGCCCACCCCCAGTTCTTGAAAAAGAGTCCTTCGAAAATAAGATCTCTGGAAAGGAGGGGGGATCTCATGGGGTTCAGGGCGGAGGAATTTGGATCATCATCCTAAGGCGGTGGTTCTTCCATTGGATCGGGCCTGTCCTGGGGGGGGTTGAGACGGGAAAATGCTTTGGTTCTCTATTCTGCTTGGAGGAATCTGCTCTCAGGCCTCTGCCTGCGGAACATGGGGAGGGGTTTCATGGAAGGATAAGCACCCGCCGAGCCTGATGATCCAAATTCCTCCACCCTGAACCCCAACAAGCACAAAAAACTGGGGGTGGGCAAGAAGTTCATAGCCCATCCAGCGTTGGGCAAACCCTTTGGAGCTATTCTTGCATTTAAGTTTGAAATTCATCTGCCGAAAGACTATTCGGATGTTGCGTTTCACGTTGTTCATCCGGATATCTTGAGGCTGTGGTGTATTGGGAGCACGCATAATTGGCATTCATCCATTATGAGGTAGAGGTTCAATTCCTCTCAGCTTCACCAAATATTTTGATGGGCAAGGCCATAAATGAGTTGGCCTTTTTTTATTTAAAGCCCTTCTTATGCTTGCCTTTTATCCGTAAACATCAACAATGAAGAGTAACCTCTACTGAATAGCAGGTGAAGTATCCAAAATCCCGCTGGCGGATTTACCCCCAACCTCGATTCTTCCTTCCTAGACTTTTTTCCTATATTTGGCCTGTCTATACAACCTTTCCATCCCAAATGCTCGATTTTCATCATGCTTTGCACGTAGAGATTTTTCTATTTAATCCACAACCTTCCCCTCCAAAAAGCTGATCAAGGGGGAGCAGGGGAGCGGGAATAGTTCAGATTTTCCCTTGATCAGGTCCCAAATTGACAATCAGCCCGGTTTCTCCTAATATTGGTCTCGCGTATCACTCGGTCTCGTTTCCTGAAACTTCTTCAGGGGTAAATTTCCCATTTTTTAATTTTTTCATGCCTTCTCCTGGCCAGGGGAAGAGTGGTTGGAACGACCGGAAGGAAAAATTATGACCCACCGGGAAAGGGTTGTCAGCGCGCTTTTGCGCAAACAGCCGGACAAAGTCCCCATTGACCTGGGAAGCACCATCAACAGCAGCATGGTGGTGGAGGGATACGAAAAATTAAGGAGGCATTTTGGGCATGAATTCGACACCCGGCTCTGTAACCGGATGATGAGGGCGGTTGTGATGGACGAGCCCGTGCTTCAAGCTATGGATATCGATACCCGCGGGGTCTTCATTGGAGGGCCTCTCAAGGGAGGAGATCAGGAACTAGGGCTTGACTGTTACCGGGACTTCTGGGGGATCGAGCGGAGGAAGCCTGAAGGTGGGTATTATTACGACCTGGTGAAGTCTCCCCTGGCCGGAGAGATTTCCATATCCGATATCATGAAGTACCCTTGGCCGGACCCGGACGACCCCGGATTCGTGCAGAACCTCAAGCCGAGGGTCAGATGGCTCCGCGAGAACACTGATGCCGCCATCGTCCTGCAGCTTCCCCCGGCTTTCATCCACCCCAGCCAGTTCCTGCGGGGGTTTGAAGACTGGTATTGCGATTTCGCTTATCACTCCAAGGTGATGGAGCCCCTCTTCGACGCGGTTCTGGAAATCACTCTACAGATCACCAAGAACGCTTTGAAAGAGATCGGGCGGGAGGTGGATGTGGTCTGCGTGGCCGAGGATATCGGCACCCAGGACCGGCTTATGGTAAGTCACGATCATTATCAGAGATACATAAAACCTAGGCATTGGAAATACTTCCGGCAGATTCGGGATCTTTCCTCGGGCAAACTGCTCTACCACAGCTGCGGCTGCATCACCAGCATCATGGAAGACCTGATCGACATTGGCGTTGAGGCACTCAACCCAATCCAGGTCACTGCAAGGGGCATGGTTCCCGTAGAACTCAAGAAGAAATACGGCCGTCACCTTGCTTTCTGGGGTGGGATCGACGTTCAATACCTTCTGCCCAAGGGGACAGTGCAGGAGGTGGAGCAAAGGGTGGAAGAACTCATTGAGCAGATGGGCGGCGGAGGGGGATACATCCTCTCGGCAACCCATAACATCCAGCCTGACATTCCCCTGGAAAACGTTCTGGCCGCCTTTCAGCATGCGCGGGCGTACAGCCCCTCGTTTGGGAAGTAAGACCTTACCAAGTGCGGATTGCGGATTGGAAAAATAAGCCGCGCTCACCCGGCTCGTTCTGGCTTTCCTAGAGACTCACTCCCCGGCCCTCGCGAGCCGAAAACAATTGACAATGCACCCGCTTAAGATACAATCCGGATTGAAGTTCCGGAAAAAGTTTGATAAACCCTGCATTGGATTCATACAGGAAAGGAGGCTTTCGCCGATGGAACAGAAGAGCAAACGAAAAGGGATCAGTCGTCGAACATTCCTCAAGGGAGGAGTGGGAGCGGGCTTGGCAGTTGCCGGGTTCCCCTATGTGGCCAGGGCCCAGGAGCTGAAAAAAATTAAAATCCGGGCGGCCACGATTCTGACCTCTCCTTCGGGGGTGATCGAGATCTACCGCCTCGAGCAGAAGCTCTTTGAAAAGTACGCCCGAAAGGAAGGATATGACCTGGAGCTGGAGTGGCGGGACTTCCCCCACGGGGCGGCTCAGGTCGAAGCCGTCTTGTCCGGCAAGCTGGAAATCTCCTGGTGGGCGGACATCGTGCAGGGACGCCTGATCTCCCAGAAGCAGCCCGTCCATCCCATCATCATGATCGAGGGCTATCAGAACTTCTGCATCAACGTCCGGCCCGATTCCCCCATCCGGAACGTAGAGGACCTGCGGGGAAAGACCGTTGGCACGGTTCTCGGCACCGTCTTCCACGGAGTCATCGTCAACTTGCTGAGGAGCGAGCTGGGGACGGCCGACCTCAAAAAGCTGGGGATCAACCTGATCAACATCCCCTCGGTGGCTCAACTTATGACCATGCCCACAGGCATCGACGCCGCGAGCAACAACATCATCTTCACCTTAAAGGGGGAGCTGGAGGGGATGAGCAAACCCCTGGTGGACGCCCACGGGATGACCGGCAACTATTACAGGGGACCGGCCGGGGAGGGAGCCGGGCATGTCCTCCCGGGCTTCAAAAAAGCCCCCTTCTATCCCGAAGCCTATTACCCGTTTCGGGGATACCATTTCGCTACCAAGAAACTGATCGATGAGCATCCCAAGCTCATAAAGGCCTTCATCATGGCCACCGAGGAGGCCGTCCGGAACCTGAAAAAAATGACCAAAGAGGATGCTTCCCAGCTCGTCAGCAAGTATTGGAAGCTCCCGCCGAAGGAGGGGGGAATCGTGGTGGGCGACGTTCTCCCCCTGATACGCGGGTGGAGTTGGATCACGGAGAGCGACGCCCGCACGATTGTGGAGGTGTCCAGGTTCATGGCCGAAACCGGCGCCCTGCCGAAGCCGATCGAAATGAAGCAGGTTAAGGAAAACTTCGAAGTCGTGACTCCTATCATGAAAGCGGCGTACGAAGAGATGGACGCTTTCCCCAAACCGGAAGCTTTTACCGATGCCAGCGCAAAGGATCGGCGAGGCCTGCCTCTCTGGATGGCGGATAAGTGGAGCTTATCGTAAAACGGCGGAAAATTTATAAATGGTCCCTGGGGGATTTTGGGGGAGGGATGGAGCGAGGCTTATGTTCAAAATCGGAGTGGATAATTTTTCCTATCACCGGTTTTTCGGATGGATTATTCCCGGGCAATCAGACCCCGGAAAGCGCTGGACCCTGGATGATTTTCTGAAGCGGGCCGTGGAGCTGAAGCTGGACGTGGTTTCCCTGGAGACCTGCTTCCTGCCCCCCCTGGACCGTCCCTTTCTGGAGAGCTTGAAAAAAAAGCTCGCCGACCGGAAACTGGAGGGGATACTCTCCTGGGGCCACCCGCGGGGGCTGGAGACCGGAAAGAATGCGGCAGCGGCGGAGGATCTAAAGAAGACGATTGAAGCAGCCAAGTTTCTGGGGACCCGCGTGCTGCGCATCGTGGGGGGAGGGTTCGTCGACCGGGCCCAGGAGCCCGTCCCGCTGCAAAAGGAACGGGTCCTAAGAATTCTCCCCGGCCTCGTTGAGCATGCCGCAGCCCATGATGTGGTGCTGGCAATGGAAAACCACCAGGACTTCACTGCGGATGAGCAGGTGGAGATTCTCCAGAAAATCAATTCTCCCTACCTGCGGGTGACCCTGGATACGGGAAACAACCTGCGGACTCTGGAGGATCCGATTGAAGTCGTCAGGAAGCTGGCTCCCTATACCGCTGCCACCCACATAAAGGACATTATTGCCACGGGAAAGGGAAATCCGGCTACCGAATGGCGCCGCTTTTGGCCGTCCGTCCCCCTGGGCAGGGGAATCATCGATTTACCAGAGGTGATCCGAATTCTCCGGCAGAACCATTACCCCGGCGCCCTGAATGTAGAGATCGATTTCCTGGACCCCCGATGGCCCGATGAGGATGAGGCGGTAGCCGAGAGCGTCGCCTACCTGAGAAAGATTACCGCCTGATTGAAAGCGGGATTCAGAAATGCGCAATGCGCCTTTTACTCTACGCGATGCCGGGTGGAATGTGGAGCCATGAAGAACCAGTTCAAAACCAAGAAAAACCTGAAGTGGTTCGGGATGGCACCCCTCTTCGATCCGAAAGAGGGGCAGACCGTGATTGAACCCCTTTCCGGCGGCCGGGGATGGTGGGCCGGGGCCCCGAATGTTCTTTACGACGATCAGAGGCGTCGTTTTCTGATTTCCTTTCGGCATCGGAAACCAAGAGAGCTGGGCCGGGGGTTCAAGGCCTGTATCGCCGAAAGTGAGGACGGCAGGAAGGCCTCCATTATCTGGGAGGGAACCAAGGAGGAGCTGGGGTCTGATTCTTTGGAGAGATTCTGTATTTTTAAACACCCCGATGGTTCCTTTACTCTTTATGCCAGCTATGTGGACCCCCGCGATTTGCGCTGGCGGATCGACTCCGTCCATGCCAATCGTCCGGAAAAATTCGATCTGCGCAAGAGGTCCCAGGTCCTCACCGCGGGGGACGCAAAGGTGGAAGGGGTAAAAGACCCCTATGTTTTTCTGGTGGGTGGAATCTACTACATGTTTATCAGTTATGTCCCCAGCCCTCCCAAGGTCGATGAGAATTTGAAAAGGCACATGCATGAAACGGCCGATGTCTTCAACACCGGCATCTCCCGCTCCCATACCGCCCTGGCTATAAGCCGAGACGGCAGGAATTTCGAATGGGCGGGGGATATTTTTTCTCCCGGGCAGGGATGGGATGGGTATGCCACCCGGATCGGGTCGATCCTCCACACCCCGCCGGGGTTCACGGTCTTTTATGACGGATCGGCGACGGTTCAGGAAAACTACGAAGAGAAAACCGGCATGGCCCACACCTTTGACCTGAAGCATTACCAAAAATTGAGCGTGGAGGGGCCGGTTCTGGTCTCCCCCCATTCCTCGGGCTCTCTCCGTTATTTGGATGCAGTGGAAGTGGAAGGAAAGGTTTATTATTTCTACGAATATGCCCGGGAAGACGGGTCCCACGAATTGCGGATGAACACCGTGGATCTCTAGCAAAAAGGTAGGGGCGGGTTTGAACCCCGCCCCTATCCCTTTCAATATCTCACTCTAATTTTCTTCCCCAGCTCTGCCGACTTCAGCATGGCGTCGCAGATCACCACATTGCGGTAGCCGTCCTCCAGGGTGGCCCCCCAGGGTTCGACGGGCGTGTTTTTCACGATCGCTTCCAGGAAGTGTTTCAGCTGATGGATAAAGGTGTGCTCCCAGCCTAGGGTGTGCCCGGTGGGCCACCACTCCTTGAAGAAGGGGTGGCTTCCCTCGGTTACCATCACGTCGTGGAACCCGGTAATGGAAGGAATGGTCTCCTGGGCAAGATAGACCTTCAAGCGGTTCATCTCCTCCAGGTCGAAGTAGATCGACCCCTTGGACCCATTGATTTCAAAAAACTGGTTGTTTTTTCGGCCCGGGCAGAAACGCGAAGTTTCAAAATTTCCCATGGCCCCGTTTTCAAATTCAAGGAGAGAAGAAACGGCGTCATCTACGGTCACCTCGCCCCATTCGGACGACCCCATGAGTCTTCTTTTCTTCAGAAAGATCTTGGCCTGGGCCATGACGGACACCGGCTCGCCCACGAGGAAGCGGGCTAAATCGAGGAGATGGGATCCCAGCGCTCCCAGGGCGCCGCTTCCGGCCAGGGGCTTTTGGTAAATCCATCGCAAGGGAATATTCGGGTCCATGGCCCGGTCCACGGCGAAGCGGCCGTAGAAATGATGGACCTCGCCGACAACGCCCTGCAGGATCAATTCCTTGGCCAGCCTTACCGCGGGGACGAACCGGTAGTTGAAGCCGGTCATGTGCTTGACCCGGGCTTTTCGGACCGCATCCAGCATTTTTTTGGCTTCTTCGGTGTTGCGGGCCAGCGGCTTCTCGCAAAGGATGTGCAGCCCTCTCTTTGCCGCTTCGATGCAGCTTTCCGCATGGACATCGTTGGCCCCGCAATTGTCGAAGACCTGGATGTCCGGGTCCTTCAGCATCTCCCGCCAGTCGGTGAACCACTTCTTGACTTCGTAGCGGGCCGCCGCTTCCTTCACTTTATCTTCCGTCCGCCCGCAGAGGGCGACACATTCGGGGATGGCCGGCGGAGGCCAATACACCTCCCGCATCCGCTTCAGGGCGACGATATGAGGGCGGCTGGCAAATCCGTATCCTAGGATCCCCACGCCGATTCTCGGTATGGTCTTGAGAAGTTCATTTTTCATTTTCCAGACTCCTCTATCGTTTTCAAGATTATGGAACGAAGAGCATTCCCCATCCGCAGGGACAATTCATGAATTGCCCCTGCAGTGGGATTCGCGCCGCAGGGGCGGTTTTGAAACCCGTCCCTACAAATCCGACGCATCCTGATTTACTCCGCTCACCTTGAGCGTCGCCCGGTAGGCCTCGGCCTTGATCAAGTCCCAGATCTGCTGGATGTGGACTTGGAACTCGGGCAGGGTCCGAGCCTGGATCCGGGGCCGGGGGAGGTTGATGGGAAGGATTTTCCGGATCCGCCCGGGATGGGCGCTCATGACCACCACTCGGTCGGCCAAAAGAACCGCCTCGTCGATGTTGTGGGTCACGTAAAACACCGTCTTTCTCCGTTCTCTGGGTCGATCTTCCCCCCAAATTCGCAGGAGGTCCTCCTGCAGGATCAGGCGCGTCTGGGCATCCACCGCCGCCAGGGGTTCATCCATGAGAAGAATGGCCGGGTCCGTGGCCAGCACCCGGGCCAGGGCGCACCGCTGCTTCATTCCCCCGGAGATCTCGTCGGGATAGTGCTTTTCGAAGCCTTTCAGCCCCACCAGTTTGAGATATTCTTCGATGATTCGGTTCCGCTCTTCCCGAACCACGTTCTGGGCTTTCAGCCCGAACTCCACGTTCCCCCACACCGTCTTCCAGGGAAAAAGGGCGTATTCCTGGAAGAACATTCCCCGCTGCGGACTGGGGCCGGTAATCTCCCTTCCGTCCAGGAGCACGATACCTTCGGTCGGTCTCTCCAGCCCGGCCACGATCCGGAGCAGGGTGGATTTCCCGCACCCGCTGGGCCCCACGATCGCCACGAACTCGTGTTCCATCACGTCCAGACTGAATTCTTCAATGGCCACCACCGGACCCGTGCTGTGGGATTTCCAGAATTCCTTTTTCAATCTCTCGATTTTCAACTTCGGCTGGGACATGATTGATCTCTCCTAAGGGCGCCACCGGATGAGGCTGCGGCGCAGAAGGCGGAAAACGCCGTCGATCGCCAGGGCAATGAAGCCGATGACAATCATGCAGCTGACCACATAATTCAAATTGGGCTCATAGGCGAAGAACCGGTACATGAGTTCTCCGATTCCGGCTTCCAGTTGTCCCGCCCAGACCCGGGAGCCGGCGGTCAACTCGGCGGCGATAATGGACATCCACGCCGCTCCCATTCCCAGCCGGGCCCCGACCAGGATGAGCGGAAGGGCCGATGGGATGATCACCTCTCGAACGATCAACCAGCGGCTCGCTCCCAGGGTATGGGCCGCTTCGATCAGCTGGCGATCCACGTTCTTGGTGGCGGCAATGGTGTTAATGAGGATGTAGAAGAAAGCGGCCAGGGCCACGATGAAAGCCGGGGCCGTGTCTCCCAAGCCAAACCAGATGATGGCCAGGGGGACCCAGGCAATGGGCGGGATGGGACGCAGGGACTCGATTATGGGATCAAGCCACCGTTCAACGGCTTTCACCCCTCCCATTAGAATACCCAAAGAGACTCCCAGGAGTAAAGCGGCGCCGAAGCCCCAGAAAACCCGGGTCAAGCTTATGATCAGGGCCTTGAGGAGGGCGCCGGTCTGGGCAAGCTCCAGGAGTCCTTTGCCAGCCCCCAGCGGGGTAGGCGTCATCTTTCCGGGGGTGCCGAAGGTAATCGCCATCTGCCAGAATAGAAAGATGAGCGCCAGAAGCCAGGATTTCTTAATCAGTCCGACAGCCATCTGCATGAAGTGGAACTCTTCTTTTCCCTTAGCCCAGTCCGTAGGATGTTTTCCGCCAGGGAATGGCCTTGCGGCCGATCCACCGGAGCAGAAGGTCGCTCAGGTAACCCAGGATGCCGATGGTGGCCATTCCGGCAACGATGCTTTCGCTCATGAACATGGAATGGGCCCATTCGATCTTGAAGCCCAGGCCGTTGGGCGCCCCCACCAGTTCGGCGGCGATGATGGACATCCAGGCCGAGGCCATGGCCAGGCGACCGGCCACGATGATCAGGGGAAGGGTCCCGGGAAGGATGACATCGCGGATGATGAGCCAGCGGTTGGCGCCCACGGTGAGAGAAACTTCGAAAAGCCTCCGGTCGATCGACTTGACCCCGGCAATGGTGTTGAGAAGGAACTGGAAGGACGCCCCATAGAAGATGATGTAGATCGCCAGCCCATCTCCCACCCCGAAGAGAAACATGGCGATGGGAATCCAAGCGATGGGGGAGATGGGGCGCAAGACTTCAACCACCGGGCTGACGATGGACTCCGCCTGCCGGGAAAGGCCCAGGAGAAACCCGAGGGGAATTCCAACAGCGCCAGCCACGAGGTACCCGAGGATCAGCCGTTTCAGACTGATGAAAATATCCAGGAGAAAATGCTGCTCGGAGAGAAGGTCCCAGAGCGCCCCCGCCACCTCCGGAGGAGAGGGAAGGAGGAGGCGGTTCTCGATCCAGCGGCTCAGGAGATACCAGAGGATGACGAACAGAGTCATTGTCCGGAAGTAGGAAAGGGCACTCTGGGCTTTTTCTCTCAGAAGGTTCATCTTTTCCCCGAATTCAGCGCGAATTCTATGCCAGCGGTTCTGAACCTGTCAACCTTTTCCTTTGGAGGGGTTCCAAATTGACAATTGCGGGTAATTTTCCTATATTGGTCTCGCAAATTCAATCCCACTTCCCCAAAGCCTCTGCAGGCCATGGAAAGGAGGAGAACCATGAAAAAGGGCATCCAGATGTTTATTCTTTCCCTAGCGATAACCGCGGGGATTGGATTTTCCACCCCCCGTCCCACCTTGGCGACATACCCGGAAAAGCCCGTGACTATGATCTGCGTCTTCCCTGCGGGGGGAGCCATGGACATGACCGCCCGGGCCCTGGCAGAGGCGGCTAAGAAGTATTTCCCAAAACCCTTTGCTGTCATGAACCGCCCCGGGGCCGCGGGGACCATTGGGACTGCGGAAGCGATTCAGGCCCGGCCGGATGGGTACACCATTGGAATCACCGCAGTTGCGGTTTTGACCGTGCAGCCGCACCGCACCAAACTTCCCTTTGGTCCGCCGGAAGATTATACTCCGATCATCAAGCTCGTTAACCAGCCGGTCGTCCTGGCGGTGAAACAGGACGCCCCCTGGAAGACCATCCAGGAATTCATTCAATTTGGCAAGGCCAACCCGGGCAAGTTGAGGGTGGGATGCCCAGGGATCGGAACGATTCCCATGCTGGATGCGGAACAGTTCAAGATGATGTCCCAGGCGGATTTGACCACCGTTCCTTTCGCGGGAGGGGCGGAGAGCGTGCCGGCCATGCTGGGGGGGCATGTGGAAGCGGTCTCCCAGCATCCCAGTGAGGTCATGGCTCAAGTGAAGGCGGGAAAGGCCAGGGTGCTTGTGGTGTTCGAGGAAAAACGCAACGCCCTCTTTCCGGATGCCCCTACCTCTAAAGAGCTCGGGTATGACATCACCATGGGGGTTTACTACATGCTTATCGGGCCCAAGGGCCTTTCTTCTCAGATCATCGCCCTGATCCACGACGCAGCGAAAAAATCGATGGAAGACCCCATCTTCACCAAGCCCATGGAAGCTCGGGGTTTCGACATAACTTATGAAGGCCCCCAGGATTTGAAAAAGCGTCTGGTGCGGGACTACGAGGGGAACGCCAAATTTGCCGATCTCCTGAAGGAAAAGAAATAGCCGATGTCTCTCCGAGCCCTGCCGATCGTTTCTCTCTGTTTTCTCCTCTTGGGGATTGCCTACCTGGTCGATAATTCCAAACTTCCCATGGGGTCGGCGGCCAAGCCGGGGGCAGGGCTGTTCCCCCTGCTGGTGGGCTTTGCTCTTTCAGGCTTAAGTCTGGCCCTCTTTATCTGGGCTGGAAGGAATCAAGACACCGCTGCAAAAGGCCAGGAGCCCTTCCCGGTGGGAAAAGATGGCCAGCGGGTCTTGGCCCTGGGAGTAGTCCTGGCCCTCTTCGTGCTCTTGCTCAAACCCTTGGGATATGGAATCTGCGGCACGGCCCTCTTGGCGGCCGTTCTCCGGTTGCTGGGACTTCGGAGCTGGAGAAGGATCATTTTGATCTCCCTGGTGGCTGCGGCTACCTCTTTTTTCCTCTTTGATACCCTTTTGGGGGTGCCTCTTCCAAGAGGGGTTTTCTTCTCCTGATATGGACTCTCTCCAGGGATTGGCCTACGGGTTCGGAGTGGCCCTGACCGGAGCAAACCTCCTGGCCTGCCTTCTGGGTGTGCTGGTGGGCACGGTTGTGGGCGTTTTGCCGGGGATCGGTCCCATCGGAGCCATGGCCCTGCTGATTCCTTCGACCTTCAGCCTGGGGCCGACCACCGCTTTAATTATGCTCGCGGGAATTTATTACGGGTCCATGTACGGAGGTTCCACCACTTCCATCCTGGTCAATGTCCCGGGCGAGGCCGCCTCAGTGGTCACCGCCATCGACGGGTACCAGATGGCCCGGAGAGGAAGGGCAGGGGCGGCTCTGGCCGTTTCGGCCGTTGGGTCTTTTGTGGCCGGGACGCTGGGGATCGTGGCGCTCATGCTTTTTGCCCCTCCCCTGGCCGAGCTGGCCCTTGAATTTGGGCCTCCCGAGTACTTTGCCCTTACCCTGGTGGGTTTGTTCTTCCTTTCCGGCCTCGGTGGGGGTTCGAGGCTCAAATCCTTTCTTATGGTAGCCTTTGGACTCCTCCTGGGAACTGTGGGAATGGAGCCCATCTCCGGCCTGCCGCGCTTCACCCTGGGACAGCTCTCGCTGGCGCAGGGGGTGGAGCTCGTACCCGTGGCCATGGGCCTTTACGGCATCGGGGAGGTATTGATCATTGCCGAGAAAATCACCGGGATCCCGGAACTCATAAAAGTCAAATTCCGCGAGCTTTTTCCCACAGTGGCCGAGTGGAAAAGGGCTTTCCCGCCCATGCTTCGGGGTGGAGGTGTGGGTTTCCTCATTGGACTCATTCCCGGACCGGCGGCAATTCTTTCCACATTCGCTTCCTACGCACTGGAGAAAAGGGTCTCCAGGCACCCCCAGGAGTTTGGGAAAGGGGCCATCGAGGGAGTGGCCGGGCCCGAGGCGGCCAATAACAGTGCAACGGCTGGGGCCATGGTTCCCCTTCTGGCTTTGGGTATTCCCTTTGCCCCGGCGACAGCCATGCTTATAGGGGCTTTGATCATCCACGGAGTCCAACCCGGCCCCCTTCTCATGACCCAGCAGCCGGAAATCTTCTGGGGGGTCGTGGCCAGTATGTACATCGGCAACCTGGTCCTTTTAATTCTGAACCTCCCCCTGGTGGGTGCCTTTGCCAGTATCCTCCGGCTCCCCCAGCACCTCCTTATGGGGCTCATCCTGCTGCTCTGCCTAGTGGGCACCTACAGCGTCAACAACAGCCTGTTGGACCTCTACATCCTCATCGGCATGGGAGGGGTAGGCTATTTCCTGCGAAAATTGAAATTCGACATGGCCCCCCTGATCCTGGCCCTGGTCCTGGGACCCATGATGGAGAAGACTCTCCTTCAGTCTCTGTTTATGGCCCGGGGGGATGTATGGTCGATCCTCAGCCGTCCCATCCCGGCCGTCCTCTATTCCATCGCCATCGCGGTGATGGTTCTCCCCCTTCTCTATCGATGGGTGAAAAAGAGATCGGAGGCTCTCCGCCCATGATGGCCCTCTCCTCATTCTTGAGAAGAAGAGCAATAGCGGATTGCGAAACGCCCCCCTCCATTTTTTTTCTACCCAGATGGTCAATGTTGAAGTAGAATCAGGGCGGGCCGTCGAAATCTATGGAGAAGGTAGGGATAAGACCCTGACTTCATACGGGTGAGCCGGCAGGCGGACTAGCTCCCCGCTTGCCGAGGGCCTGGGGAACTGGGGAAACATCTGGTGAAGATGATGAGGAAGTGGGATCCTTGATTATCTAGTTGGGCCTGCAGGAAAAATGAGAGTAGGGGCGACTCCCCGGGGGGTCGCCCCTACGGAAGCTGTGAGAGGGATCCATGAGCGAAATTCGCTTCCCTTCCATGAGCCTGAGTGGGAAAATCGCCATCGTGACCGGCGCAGGGCAAGGCCTGGGCCTGTGGATGGCCCAGGGTTTGGCCCATGCAGGTGCCGATACGGCGATTGCCGAGATTAACCCACAGGCGGGGGAGGCAGCGGCCGAGGAGGTCCGCAAGATCGGAAGGACGGCCCTATTCATTGAGACCGACGTCCGCCGGGGGGATTCCATCCGGGCTATGATGGACCGTGTAGTGAAAGAATGGGGAAGGATCGACATCCTGGTTAACAACGCCGGGGTCAATGTGCGGAAAAAAGTGGAGGAGGTGGAGCCCGAAGATTTCGACGAAGTGGCGTCGGTAAACCTCCGGGGTGCTTATTTCTGCGCCCAGGCAGCGGGCAAAGTGATGATTCAGCAAAGGCAAGGCAAGATCATCAACATTGCCTCCGCAGCCGGGTTTCTGGTCCGGTCCGGGATTCCCAATTCGGTCTACTCGATCACCAAGGCGGGAGTGATCATGATGACCAAGGCCCTAGCCGCGGAGTGGTCTCCCTACAACGTCAACGTCAACGCGGTCGCCCCCGGGTATTTTGTCACTCCCCTCACGGTTCCGCGGTTCAAGGACCCTAAGGCCTGGCAGGCCATCATGGACTCGACTCCACTAAAACGAGTCGGACAAGCGGAAGATATCATCGGGCCCGTGGTTTTCCTGGCTTCCGATGCGGCCGCGTTCATCACCGGGGCATGTCTCTTTGTAGATGGGGGAAGAACGGTATTGTGAATGGTCCTATGATCAATGGGCAATGTTCACTGCAAAGAGTTCTTATTGGCAGGCATGAGGTCGGTGCAGGAGGCTGGGGAACCTCCATTTACGGTGCAATTCGCGGGTGCCGGACAGCCTTGAGACCGAGATAGCTCAGCGTTGAAATCCTCAATCGGAAAGGCTATCCAGGGCCCTCCCTTCGGCATTTTGCCTTGCACTATACGGAGTGCAGGGCAGACTTGAACTTTACATGGTTCAAGGTGAATTCCCCCTTCTGCATTGGAAAGGGTCAGGACTGACCACTCGGACCAAATATTTCGTCGTCGCCCTCCTCTATTTCTCCGAAGGGCTTCCCTTCGGGCTGATCAACAACCTCCTTTCGGTCTACTTCCGGGTAAAGAGAATTTCCCTGGAGGAGATCGGTCTGCTCAGCCTCCTGGGCTTCGCCTGGAGCGTAAAAATCCTATGGGCCCCCCTGGTGGACCGTTTTGGGAGGAGGTATTTCTGGATTCTCCCCGCTCAGCTGCTCCTCGCTTGCTTCAGCGCAGTCTTGGCCTTCATCGACCCGGTCTCCCAGAAGGCCCTGTTCTGGCTGGCGCTCGCCGGGGTCTGCCTGGCCTCCGCCACCCAGGACATTGCCGCCGACGCTTACTCTATCGACATCCTGGAGGAGAAAGAGCTCGGTCCGGCCAACGGGGTCCGCTCCGCCGCCTATCGAGTGGCGCTGATTACCGCCGGCGGAGTCCTAGTCATGCTGAGTGAAACCATGGGATGGTCCCTGACCTTCATCGCCGCCGGGGTCATTATGGCGGTTCTCGCTCTGGCCGTGGTTAGCTTTCCTTCCTTCCGCCAGAAAAGGCCGGTGGTTTCTGCCTCCCTCCCCCTATGGGAGCAATACGTGGACCCCATCAAGAGGCTCTTCCTGAAACCTAACTTCTGGACCGCCGTGATCTTCATCCTTTTTTTCAAAGTAGGGGAAGCCATGCTAGTGGCCATGGCCAATCCCTTCTGGATTGATCAGGGCTTCACTCCGGGAGAGATTGGTTTTGCGGTGGGCACCCTGGGAACCCTGGCAAGCATCGTCGGAGCCATCGGTGGAGGGGGATTGACGGCCCGATGGGGGATCCGGAAAGCTCTCTGGATTCTGGGGGCAGTGCAGGCCACAGCCAGCCTGGGGTACGCTTTCGCCTCTCTGCCTCTGGCCCCGCGCTTCTCCATCTACTTCGCCGCCCTTCTGGAGAGCCTGGCCATTGGCCTGGCCACCGCGGCCTTCCTTAGCTTTCTTATGAAACTCTGCGAAAAAAAGTTCAGCGCTACCCATTACGCTTTTCTCACGATCCTTTTCGGTCTGGGCCGGTCCCTGGCCGGCGTGCTTGGAGGCTATTCGGCTTCATTCCTTGGCTACTCAGTCTTTTTCTTTGTTACGTTTATTATTGGCCTCGCCCCTTTGCCGCTGATCCTTTATCTCCAACCAACGTTAAACAAGGGTTAATGATCAATGGACAACGCCAAAAGGATAATAAACAATCAACAGAGGAACGAGGAACAAATTGGTTAGGAGAGACCTCAGAGATAAGATCGCCCAGATGATCATGGTGGGATTCCGGGAGGCGGTGGTTGACAAAGATACCCCCGTCGTTCGGGCAATAAGAGATCATGGCCTTGGCGGTATCATCCTCTACAACATCGACCTGAAGAGCTTTCTCGAGGCGCAGAAGAAAAAACCGGACCTGGACCGCACGGAGGGAGCAAAGCTCTGCCCAAAGAATATCCTCTCCAGAGGCCAGCTGAAAACTTTGACCTCGGCCTTGAAGAGTTACTCGAAGACGCCGCTGCTGATCTCCGCCGACCAGGAAGGGGGAATGGTCAGCCGCCTCGGGCCGGCTGCCGGATTTGCGGAAAGGCTGAGCCCTCGAGCCTTGGGGGAGAAGGATGACCCGCCGGCAACGGTGAAAGAAGCGGAGGCGATGGCCCAAGACCTGTGGGAGACCGGAATCAACCTGAACCTGGCGCCGGTGGTCGACCTCAATCTGAATCCGGAAGGCTTGATCGCCAGAATGGGACGATCCTTTGGGGCCGATCCAGACCTGGTTTGCCGCCACGCCGAAGTTTTTATTCAAGCCCACCGGGAAAGGGGGATTCTTACCACCCTCAAACACTTCCCCGGAAAAGGAAGCGTAGGGAAAGACACTCACTTCGAACTGGCCGACGTAACCTCCCTCTACCAGGATCAGGAGCTCCAGCCATTTTCCCGGCTCATCCGGGAAGGAAGGGCCGACCTGGTCATGACTTCCCACATCAACCATCGAAGATGGGATGAAGATTATCCGGTCACCCTCTCCCCGAGAATCCTCCAAGGGCTACTTAGGGAAAAATTGGGCTATAGGGGGGTTATCATCTCCGACGACCTGCTCATGGGGGCCATTATCAAGCAGTTCAGCCTGGAGGAGGCCTGCGTGCTGGCCGTGCAGGCCGGGGTGGACATTCTCCTGGCCTCCAACAACGCCCCGGAAGGGGATAATCCCGACCTTTTTTCCCATATCTTCGAGGCTCTCCTTCGGGCTGTGGAGGAAGGCCGAATCGCCCCCCATCTCATCGAATCATCCAACTCTCGCATCCTGACGGTGAAGAAAAGTCTTCCCCCCTCCTCCCTCTCCGCCTGAGTCTTTCCCCTCAAGGGAGGCCGGAATTTTAGCCGAGAAAGTGCGGGGCTAAAAGAACGGCCGTTTAAGAAGGGTGGAGCCGGACCCTAGCCCAACTTTCGTCAAAGGGCGGCCAGCTCTTCATCCCGAATGTCGGAAATGAACATGTGCCCGGCGGAATGAGTAATCATGATCTCCGGTTTTGAAGCCATGGCCACCGCCTGAGGGGTCACTCCACAGGCCCAAAACACAGGAACATCATCCTTCTCGAAGCGGAGGGGATCTCCCCAGTCCACTTTTTGGAGGTCCTGGATCCCGATTTTCTTTGGGTCTCCGATGTGTACCGGGGCGCCATGAGTCGCCGGGAATCGGGAAGTAACCTGAATCGCGCGCACCACCAATTTTTCGGGAATCGGACGCATGGAAACGACCATGGGCCCGGAAAAGACCCCCGCCGGAGCGCAGGGAATATTCGTGATGTATACGGAAACATCCTTCTTATCCTCCACATGCCGCAAGGGAATGTTGGCCTTGGCCATGGCCGATTCGAAGGTATAACTGCAGCCGATGAGAAAAGCCACCAGGTCATCTCGCCAATAATCTTTTATGGTTTCCACCTCTCTCAGGTATTTTCCTTTTTCGTAGATGCGGTACTTGGGGATTTCTGTGCGGATGTCCGCTCCCTTGGCAATCTGGGAAAGAATGGGGTTCCCCGGTTCCGTCACTTCCAGAACGGGACAGGGTTTGGGGTTCCTTTGGCAAAAAAGCAGGAATTCAAAAGCAAGGTTCCGGGGAAGAATGGCCAGGTTGGCCTGGGCATATCCCGCGGAAACAAAGGCGGTTCCCTTCCGCCATTTTCCCTCGCGGATGAGTTGACGGACTTCCCTGGGGGGCAAATCCCGCAATTTTTCTCGGTCCATCGGTTTTTCCTTTCTTTTCCATTAAGGGTATGGGAATTCTTTTTCAGATTGGTTCGAAGCGTACGGGATGAACCGCCCGTCGGTTTCCTACCGCTTCTTCAATAGCCCCATTAACCCGGTAGGTTGAAACCGAGCTATGAGAATGATGAGGAAACCATAAATCATCAAGTCAACCGCCGTTCCCCTGCCTCCCAGATAGGTCCGGGTGAATTCGGAAAGGGGAATCAGCACTGCCGCTCCCAGGAAGGGCCCCCACACCGTGGCCACACCACCGAGGATGGCCACCAAGCTAATCAACACAGAAAGCATTAGGGGGAGGACGCTTTCCGGATCGATAAACAGGACGTACTGGGAATAGAAAGTCCCGGCGATAGAAGTAAAGAATGCGCTGATACCCAAGGCCACAGTCTTGTAGCGCGCGACATGGATGCCCACTGCGCGGGAAGCATCCAGGTCTCCTTTGATGGCCCGAAAATAATAACCCAAAAAGGACCTCTCCAGGAAGAAAACCGTGGCAAAGGTGATCGCCGCCATGCCCAAAGCGATATAGTAATAGGGAACCTTGGTGTTATGGAATTCCAGATTGAGAAAACCCTCTTCCAGAATGGGCAAATAGAGTCCGTTCGCTCCCCCTCCGCCCTTCCAATTGACCATACCGATCTGACAGATTTCCCCGATGGCGATGGTGGCAATGGCAAAGTAATGACCGGCGAGGCGGAAGCAAGGAATGGCCACGAGGAGCGAGAGGCCCACGGCCAGAATCGCTCCGACCAGCATCCCCAG
>DASPRR010000640.1:0-6038 GCA_035624375.1 Thermodesulfobacteriota bacterium
CGGCCTCGCTTCTACCGCCAGCCCGCCGGGTTTCGAAACCCCAAAATCTTTGGTATCTTAAAAGAGATGGGAATGTCCCTAGTAGGATGGCAGACGCACGCCTTTGACACCGTGACGAGAAGCCCCGGAGGGATCGCCCAAAGAATCCTGAAAACCTTCCAGGCAGGAGGGATCATCCTTCTCCATGATGGCTGGGACCGGGATGGAGAAAAGGACCGAACTCCTACCCTGGAGGCCCTTCCCTTCATTCTTCAAGGGTTGAAGGATCGGGGGCTCCAGTTCTTCACCCTGGACAGGCTTTTGGGGATGAGCAAAGAAGCGGTTAAGAACAATGATCAATGATCAATGGCCAATGGTCGATGATCAATGGGCAATGAAGACATTGCCTCGTGGCAATTGAATTCTGAAATGACGGCAAGATGAAAATAATGATTCGGATTTTATTCCTCTCGATATCGGCCATCGCCTTGCAAGCCAGCCTGTATGGCTCTTTGTCCTTCGCCCAGGATGCGCAGGAGCTCATTCGAGTTATCGATGAACAGCAGAAGAAGGTCCAGACCCTCGTGGCCGGTTTTTCCCAAAAGAAAGAGACCTCTCTGGCCAAAGACCCCCTGCTGTCCTCCGGGATGGTCAAGTTCAAGCGGCCGGACCGGGTCCATTTTATCTATTCCCAGCCTGAACAGATGGAAATGGCCTTAGAGGGCAAGACGATTTGGATTTACTATCCTATTCAATCTCAAGCGGAGAAATATTCCTTTGCCCGGAACAAAAGGATCAGTCAATACCTGGAGCCAGTGACCGCAATCTTTCAAAAGACATTTGGCCAGCTCGCTGAGACCTACGACATCGTCTACCAAGGCGAAGAGTCCGATCGCCTTTATCGCTTCCGCCTGCAGCCAAAGGAAGAAAAGACCCAAAAGTTCCTTTCCCGGGTGAATGTTTGGATTGACAAGGGTTCCGGGGCCATTTTAAGATTTGAAATGATCGAGGCCAGCAAAGATCGCTTATGGATGGAATTCAAGGACCTGCAAATCAACCCGCCGCTGAAGGATGAAGACTTAACCATCCGAATCCCTCCCTCGGTCAGGGTATTGGAACACACCCCGCCATGAACCGCCGCCGCGCCGTCATTACCGGATTAGGCGTCCTCACCTCTATCGGCCAGGATACCCCCTCTTTCTGGAAGAGCCTGGTGGAAGGGGTTTGCGGGATCGATCGGATCACCCTTTTTGATCCTTCCGGCTACCGAGTGCAGAGGGCCGCAGAAGTAAAAGGATTTGATCCCGGCCGGTACTTTCCTCCCCGTCGACTGAAAAGGATGTCACGCTGCGACCAGCTGGGGATGAAAGCGGTTCGGGAAGCCTTGAAGGACTCCGGGCTGGACCTGGAAAAGGAAGACCGGCAGCGGATGGGAATCTTCATCGGCGGCGGGGCCGGGGGAATTTTATCGGCCGAGAAATACCGGAAAGAGATGATCCGGAAAGGATGGCGCAGGGCGAGGCCGAGCCTCCTCCTTCCTTTTTCCACCTGCGCCCTCAATGACGCCATTGCCGAAGAGTACCAGGTTCTTGGACCCCGGGCGACGGTTGCTACCGCATGTTCATCCTCGGCCACGGCCATCGGCTGCGGCCTGGATGGTATCCGGTCCGGGGACATTGATGCGGCAATCGCGGGGGGGAGTGAATCCCTGTCCGAAGTCACTTTCGGCGGGTTCAACAGCCTGCGCTCGGTGGATGAGGAATACTGCCGGCCCTTTGACCTCAACCGAAAAGGACTTTCCCTGGGAGAGGGGGCGGCTTTTTTGATCCTGGAGGAGGAGGAACATGCCCGCAAACGCGGGGCCCGAATTCATGCCGTGCTCATGGGGTATGGCTTAAGCGGAGATGGGCAGCACATGACCGCTCCGGACCCGGCGGGAAAAGGCGCTGCCCGGGCGATGCAGCAGGCGCTGAAAGACGCGGGCCAGAGCCCGGATGGCGTGGGGTACATCAATGCCCACGGGACCGCGACCCTGGCCAACGATGCAGCCGAGACGAAAGCCATAAAGAGTGTGTTTGGGAAGCGCGCAGGGAAGATTCCGGTGAGCGCCAACAAATCCATGATTGGGCATTGCCTCGGGGCTGCGGGGGCTTTGGAAGCCGTGGCGACCGTTTTGGCGGTGAGAGACGATCGAATTCCCCCCACCATCCATTATCAGACCCCGGACCCGGACTGCGACCTGGACTACGTTCCCAACCAAGCACGGGATGCGGCGGTGGGCATCGCCCTTTCCAATTCCTTCGCTTTCGGGGGCAACAACACGGCCCTGGTTTTTGGAAAATGGAAGTAAAGGCAGCTATCAGTGCTCAGCGATGAGCGAAGACGCAAATAAGAATCCACGAGGATTGATGAACTCGTAAAAAGGTGAAATTCCATAAAATTCGTCATTCCGGCGAAAGCCGGAATCCAGGGTTCCTCGAGAAAACTGGGATCCAGTCTTTGAGAGGATTCCTGACTTTCGTCGGTACGACGTCTGGACCCCGGCTTTCGCCGGGGTGACGCTTGATGAGACTTTTTACGAAATCACAAAGATTCTTTGGTGGAAGTCTGATAGCTGACCCCTGAAAGCTTTTCCTTTATGGAAGAAATCGTTGTCACCGGCATCGGTATTATCTCTGCCTGCGGCATCGGGAAAAAGGCCTTCTGGAGCAGCTGTCTGGAAGGGCGAACCGGGATCGCTCCCATCCGGTCCTTCGATACCTCCGGTTATCCTTCCCACCTTGGAGCTGAAGCCCGGGACTTCAACCCCAAGGACTTCATGCCTCCATTGAAATACCGACGGATGAGCCGGGTCTCCCGCCTGGCAGTCGCCGCGAGTATTGAAGCGATTCAGGACGCAGCTCTGGAAGTCTCCCCTGAAACGGCCCTGTCGATCGGAGTGGTCCTGGGGACCGGGTATGGAAGCACTGCTCAGACTGACGATTTTTTCGTAGGCATGCTCAAGGAGGGTCCGGAGGGGGCCAACCCAAGCCTTTTCCCTGATACCGTGCCGAATGCCCCAGCAAGCCAGGTCTCCATCTATAGCAGGCTCCAAGGGCCCAATACTACATTCAGTCACAATGAAGTTTCCGGGGAACAAGCCATGGCCTATGCCTTTCGGCTTCTGCAAGAAGATCGTGCCCAGGCTGTGCTGGCAGGAGGGGTGGATGAAATAAGCTTTGTTCTCTTCCACAGCTTTTCCGCCCTCCGCGCCCTTTCCCCCCGGGATGAACAGGGAGAGAAAATGCGTCCCTTTGACCGGAAGAGGAATGGCCGGATTCTGGGGGAGGGGGCTGGGATCCTTGTTCTGGAGAAGAAAACCCGGGCGAAAGAGAGGGGGGCTCGCATTTACGGCTCCCTGGTTGCGTGTGCTTCTACCGGCAGTCCGGCGGGAATTTCCCGGTATGAAGCCGGGGCCGAGCAAATGGCCCGGGCCATGGAAAATACTCTGCAACAAGCCCACATTTCTCCCGATGAGGTCGATTACGTCTCCGCCGCGGCAAATTCGAGCCTTGAGTTGGACAGGGCGGAAGCCAAGGCAATTCAGAGAAGTTTTGGTGGAGGAAGTTCTTTACCGGCGGTGAGTTCCCTGAAAGGACATACGGGGGACTTTTGCAGCTCCGGGGCTCTGCGCGCCGCAGCGATCCTTCTGGCCATGAGCGATAGAAAGATTCCTCCCACGATGGGGCTAAAAGACCCGGAATTTGATCTGGATCATGTTCGCAGTATACCCCGGGAGGCGAAAATTCAATATGCCCTCCTGAACGGGTTCTCCTTCGGCGGGAGCAACGTTTGTTTGTTGTTCAAGAACGAATAATACTCAAGGCAGATGAACGCAGATTTTCAGGATAAGCATTATATAATGAAGGTCCTTATTGACAGTCAACGATTTTTTCTCTGCTGAAAATAGAGATTTTGTTGACTTTTGTAAATACGGATTTTTATGTGCCTATCCTTGTTAATCTGTGTCCCCTAAAAAATGAAAATTAAGATTATCTGTCCCCGATGGCCGGCGAAAAGCCTCTGGCGCCATTTCATCTTTCGATTTCCCTACCTGAGCCTGACGACCCTGGCGGCCCTGACCCCCCGAGAATTTGAGGTTGTCATCGAGGACGAGAACGTCCAGGAAGTCAGCTTCGACGACCGCCCCGACCTGGTGGCGATAAGTATCATGACCCCTCTGGCGAAACGGGGGTATGCCATCGCCGATCGTTTCCGAGAAGAGTCTGTGCCCGTGGTCATAGGCGGCTTCCATGCCACCTGGCTGTCCGAAGAGGCCGGGCAGCATGCCGACTCCGTGGTTTTAGGCGAAGCAGAGCAATCTTGGGCTAGGCTTCTGGAGGATTTTAAAGCGGGTTGCCTTCAAAAGTTCTACCGGGCCGAGGGGAAGGCGGACTTGAAGGGACTTCCCTTCCCGAGGCGGGATCTGCTGAAAAAAAGAGGCTACTTTTTCACCAACACCATACAGGTCAGCCGGGGATGCCCCTTCCAATGCAGTTTCTGCTCGGTCACCGCATTCTTCGGCCATACCTTCCGGATGCGCCCTCTGGATGAGGTCAAGAAAGAAGTGGAAATCCTGCTGCAGGGGCAAGACTTCATCTTTTTCGTCGACGATAATATTATCGGCAACGTGGATTACGCGAGGGACCTTTTTTCCTTTTTGAAAGGCCTGAAGGTCAAGTGGGTGAGTCATTCCTCGATCAACATCGCCGAGAATGAAGATTTGTTGACGAGCGCGGCGGAGAGCGGCTGTCACGGTCTGTTCATCGGCTTTGAATCCCTTTCCCAGGATACCCTGAAGAGCCATCGCAAGACTTCCAACCAGGTGGAACGGTACAAGGAGCAAATCCGGAAGATCCACGACCGAGGAATCGGGATCGAGGGGTCCTTCATCTTCGGTTCGGATGAGGAAAATTCTTCCGTTTTCCCCCGGGTGGTGGACTTCTGCGAAGAGACCAAGATCGATGCGGCGGTGTTCGCCGTCCTGACCCCTTACCCCGGGACGCGCATTTATGAACAATTTGTGAAAGAGGACAGAATCCTTTCCTGGGACTGGGACCTCTATGATATGGACCACGTCGTATTCCGCCCCAGGAGCATGACCGTGGAGCAACTCCAGGAAGGACACGACTGGGCGAGCCGCCGTTTCTATTCCTACCCCTCCATGCTGAAACGGTTTTGGCCGCTCCGCAGGAGCCACCAGGTCTTTCTGCCCAGTAACTGGGGAATGCGCCGGGCCTGGAAGCATATGATGAAATCTTAAATTCCCCCCACCCCTTCCTTCTTCCTCGAGGGGAGGATAGGAGGGGGGTGATGCGTTAAAGGAGGCTGAACCGATGGAATCAACTATTTTGGCAGCCCTTCCCTTCAAGGTCGATCTGGAACAGTTGAAGAAGAACCTGAGGGTTAAGGAAGGAACCGAAATGGTCGGCAAGCTTGAGGGCATGGTCCAGGAAGCCCAGAAGATTGCCAAGCCGAAAGTCTGTTACCGGATCGCCTACGTGGAATCCAAAGGCGATGACCATCTGATGATCGAAGGGATTCAATTCACCAGCCGGGTCCTCCGGGTGAACCTGGACAAGGTGTACCGGATTTTCCCCTATGTGGCGACCTGCGGACTGGAATTGGAAGAATGGTCCAAATCCGTGGATGGCATCCTGGAACAGTTCTGGGCCGAAGAGATCAAGGTGCTTGCCGTTCGCGGGACGATCCGGTATTTGCAGGAATACCTGACGGATCGGTATCAGCCGGGGCAGATGTCCCGGATGAACCCCGGATCACTTCCAGACTGGCCCTTGTCGGAACAAAAGCCGCTTTTTGCCCTTCTGGGAAACGGTCCAGCCCAAATCGGGGTCCAGCTAAGGGACAGTTTCCTGATGATCCCGGTCAAATCCGTTTCAGGGATCTGGTTCCCCACGGAAGAAAAGTTCGAGAGCTGCCAGCTCTGCCAGCGGGAAAAATGCCCCGGCCGCCGCGCGCCCTTCGAACCGAATCTGTTTGACCGGAAATACCGGTAAAAG
>DASPRR010000645.1:0-2343 GCA_035624375.1 Thermodesulfobacteriota bacterium
TATTGTTATTACTCTGCCATTGCCGGCCTCTTCTTCCCCAGCCAAGGCAGAAAAGGGGAAATGACCAGCAAGAGGGCGACCCCGATTCCGACGGCCGAGATCGGCCGAGTGAAGAAAATAGAAAAATGTCCGTCGGACATGGTTAGGGACTGACGCAGAGACATTTCTAGCAAGGGACCAAGGACATACGCGAGAACCAGAGGGGCGCCCTCGTACTCGAATTTCTTCATCAGGTAGCCAAAGACCCCGAAAACGATCATGATGAGGACGTCCATGGAACTGTAGTTGATGCTGTAGGCACCGATCAGGCAGAATAGCAGGATCAAGGGAAAGAGGATCTGGTAGGGAACCTTCAGCACCTGCACCCAGAGGCCGATCAAGGGCAGATTGAGGAGGAGAAGCATGCCGTTGCCCACGTACATGCTGGTCACCACTCCCCAGAAAAGGTCGGGGTGACTCTGGAGGAGCATGGGACCTGGCTGCATGCCGTGAATGAGGAGGGCTCCGAAGAGCATGGCCATGACCACATTCGCCGGGATTCCCAGAGTCAGAAGGGGGATGAAGGCACCGCCAGTGGCCGCGTTGTTGGCGGTCTCCGGCGCGGCCACACCCTCGATGGCCCCCTGTCCGAACCGCTCGGGGGTCCTGGAGACCTTTTTCTCCAGGGCGTAAGAGACAAAGGAAGAGATCAGGGCTCCTCCTCCAGGGAGGATTCCCAAGAAGAATCCCAGGACCGACCCCCGCAGTATAGGCCCGGCCGATTTCTTCCAGTCGTCCAGGTCGGGCAGGAGTCCCTGGATTTTAGCCTGGAAAATCTCCCTTTTCAGGCTTTGTTCCACGTTGAGCAGCACTTCGGAAATACCGAAGAGACCCATCACCAGGGGGACGAGGCCGACCCCGTCGTTCAATTCCAGGATGTTGAAGGTAAAACGCTGAACCCCCGATGTGGGATCGATTCCGATCGTTCCCAGAATGACGCCGAAGACGGCCATCATCAAAGCCTTGGGGATAGACCCCGAGGCCAGGTAGATAAGAAGCGTCATCCCCAGGATCATAAGGCTGAAATATTCCGGCGGCCCGAACTTCAGGGCGCCCTCGGCGAGGGGCGGGGCGACGAGCATGAGGCCCAGAATGCTTGCCGTCCCTCCGATGAAGGAGCCGAAAGCCGCAATTCCCAGAGCCGGCCCTGCTTTTCCCTGCCTGGCCATCTGATATCCGTCTATGCAGGTGACCACCGATGCGGCTTCTCCCGGGATGTTCAGGAGAATGGAAGTGGTCGAACCGCCGTACATGGCCCCATAGTAGATGCCGGCCAACATGATGATGGCCCCGACGGGGGAAACATGGAGAGTCGTGGGAAGAAGGAGGGACATGGCGCCCACCGGACCGATCCCCGGGAGGACTCCAATGAGAGTGCCAATGAAGACTCCGATAAAGCAGTACATCAGGTTCGCCGGAGTCAGGGCAATTGAAAAACCGTAAAGAAGATTCTGGACTAGGTCCATTCTTTCCCTCCCCCCTCCAAGCGCGGGAAGGGGGTGCTGCGGGTCAAAAAAGTAATCGTTCCAGGATGCCCCTTGGAAGCTGGACATCGAGCCAAAGGGCAAAAACCACAAAGCTGATAAGAGAGGCTAGAACCGCTCCTCCTATGGCCACCGTCCACCTTTGGGGTTCGATGGTTTTAAAAAGAAAGAGCAGAAGGGCGAGAGTGCTCAGGAGATATCCCAAGCTGCTGAATACCAGGGTGTAACCCAGAAGGGCTAGGACTACGAAGACTCCCCTAAGCCAGCGGACCCCACCCCAGAGCTCCCGGATTTTTTGGGGTTCTCCGCCCGAAGGGATGAGCAGGCGATGGAAGAAGACCCCGAGGGAAAGCGCTGATAGAATGAGGGCACACCAGAAAGGAAGAAATCCCGGCCCTGGGCTGGTGAGGGTTCCGAGGCCAAGGCGATAAGACAGAATAATTACGACCAATCCCAGCACAAGCCAGAAAAGGGAACTGAACTGATCAGCCCTTCCCATTCTCTCCTCCCAGGAAGAGAAAAGAAATGCCTTTTACTTAAACGTTTACTCCGACGCAGGAATATCAGAACGGAAAAAAGATGTCAAGAATTTTCGGGGCTTGCCAGTTGAGGATGGCGAAAAAGGTAACTGAACCAAAAATTTTCTTGATGGGTATCCAAAAGGGTCAGCCTTTTTTGAAGCTTTTCCTGGACCCGATAGCCTTCGTGGCCGAGGAGACCGGAAAGGAGGTAATAGGGCTTGGAATAAAATACGTCCTGATCGGTGAGCTGGTCAATCGCCTGGAAGAACAGGTTGGCGATCAACAAATCGGCATCGATA
>DASPRR010000651.1:0-6443 GCA_035624375.1 Thermodesulfobacteriota bacterium
CGGGGAAAAAATCGCCCAGCTGAAGGAGCAAATTTCCGCTGCCGCGGGCGAGCATTTCAGGAAGGGCGTGTCTTATTTCAGAACCCATTCTTACAACTCAGCGCGGAAAGAGTTTCTCCTCACTCTCTACCTAAAGCCGGATCATGTGGAAGCGATCCAATATTTAAAAGAAAAATTGGTCGGCGAAGACTTCCTCACCTATGAGGTCAAGAGAGGAGACACAATCAAAGATGTGGCCCGGAAAATCTATAAAGACCCGCAAAAGGATTTCGTCATCGCCTATTTCAATGGCCTGAAAATCGATGGGCGCATTGAGCCGCCCATGATCCTGAAAATGCCATTTCTGGAAATTGCCCCAGTGAAGACCACTTCCATTCGCCCCCAAAGGGCAACGGAGCCAGCCCCCGAGATTGCTTTAGAAATAAAAGAGATCCTGGAAGAGGCCCGGACTACTTACGAAAAGGGGGATTATCCGGAAAGCGCGGCTCTGGCGGAAAAGGTCTTGAAATACGATCCGGCGAACAAGGAAATCCATGAATTAATGAATGCCTCTTATTACGAGTGGGGGAAACGACTCAGCGGGGAAAGGAAATACCAGGAAGCCCTGGAAGCGTTCCACAGGGTGGACCCCGGATATAAAGATGTCAATTTCCAGCTTGCCCACAACCGGAAACAATTGGCAGAAGAACATTACTTGAGAGGGGTGAAATTCTTTATTTCCGAGCATGTCAAGGGCGCGATTCAAGAATGGGAAACTACCCTTTCCCTGGAACCCGATCACCCCAGGGCGAAAAAGGACATCGAAAACGCCCGCGAACTTCTTCAAAAACTCGAAAAGATCAAATGATCCTTTTGGACAATGGTATTTGGGGACAACCGCTCTATAGATGGTTTTCGGGAAATACCTTTTTCTCCATCTTTAACCTGATAAACAACAGTTAGAAAAACCCCCTTATCCGCCTTTTTTCTTAATCTAACAAAACCGATTCAACCAGAGCATGGAGCGAGGGAGGGCTCCTTCAAGAAGGCTATTTTTTGCCAATCCCCCATTTCTGAAGGATGTTCATATACCATTCGAATTGAGCGGGGACATCTTTTTCCAATTGCGCCCGGCTCTTATATTCATAGGGAAGATTATTCGCCTCCATGATCTTCAGAAAATCGGGCTGCTCGCTGGCCTTCTTGAAGGCCTCATGCGCCTTTTGGAAAACAGGATCGGCAAGACCCTTGGGGGCGATTAGGATGTAACTATTCGGCGGTACATCCTCGCACCCCAATTCTTTCTGCATGGGGATGCCGGGAAAATGAGGGTCCCGCTTTTCCATACTGAACAACATCAAAATGCGGAATACCCCCTGCTTCACGAAAGGAATATGCCCGCCGGACCCCCCGACAAAATCCAGATGCTTGCCCAAGAGAGCCGTATCCGCATCCGCCCCTCCCTTGAAGGGCACATGCTTGAAAGTCAGGCCTTTGCATTTGGCAAAGAGCTCCATGGCCAAGTGTCCGCGGCTGAACTGCCCCGATGCGCCGTAGGCGAGGCCCGGGTTGGCTTTGGCATGAGCGATGAACTCATCGATGGTTTTGATGGGGGATTCGGAGAGAACGCAGAGCCCTCCTACGTAGAGGCCGTACTGAAGAACCAGGGTAAAATCCGTAAGTGGATTAAAGGCAACCTTGAGAAGGTGGGGACGGACAGTCAAGGCAGCCATGTCGAGGATTCCCAGCGTATACCCGTCCGCGGGCTTGCTGGCCACCAGGGCTGCGCACACCGTTGCGGAGCCGCCCGCTTTGTTTTCCACGACCACCGGAACGCCGAGGAATTTTTCCGCAGCGCCGGCCAGGGCGCGGGCGGTCAGGTCCGTCGTCGCCCCCGGCGAGTACCCGCAGTAAACCGTGATGGGCTTGGTCGGGTACGCCTGGCCTGGCGCCATGCCCGGGAAAGAAATCACCGAAGCCCCGATCAGCCCAACAATGACCCACAGCTTCCGATACCTTCCTGCTGCTGTCATAAAACACCTCTATGGGATGAGATTCGTCTTGAGGAAATCGATAAGAGGCTACTAGAAGCTGGTAAAAGTTCTTTTCCCACCGGGGGACGTCATAAATGAGCGGATTGAATTCCCAATGTCCCCCAAAAAGAATCCTTTGCTTTGCTCATCCTTCTCTATATTATCTCCATCCTTTTGTCAATCCCCGATAAGGCCTTGTGTGTTAGCAAAATAGAAATGTCCCCCCCCGATAAGGCCTTGCCCAGCCCCAGTTCTTAAAAAAGAGTCCTTCGAAAAAAAGATCTCTGGAAAGGAGGGGGGATCTCATGGGGTTCAGGGCGAAGAAATTTGGATCATCATCCTGATGCGGTGGCTCTTCCATTGGATCGGGCCTGTCCTGGGGGGATTGAAAGGGAAACATGCTTTGGCTCTCTTTTCTGCTTGGAGGATTCTCCTCTCAGGCCTCTGCCTGCGGAACATGGGGAGGAGTTTCATGGAAGGATAAGCACCCGCCGAGCCTGATGATCCCAATTCCTCCACCCTGAACCCCAACAAGCACGAAAAACTGGGGTGGGCAAGCCGATAAGGCTCCATGCGGATCTTTCCCCACGCCAGGCCCCTCCGGGGTTATTGAATTGAAATCCCTTGGGGCTGAATTGACATTGCCGGGAAGGTCCAATATGATGACCTAAGCCATTAGTTGATTCAGAAAAAAATAAATGGAAGAACCATGCGGGAATATCCATCCCCTTGCCGGCGATCAGGCCAAAGCATTTGGCTCCGCACGAGGTGGATGGGCCTCCCTCAGGAATGGGAATGAAGATGAAGACGAAAGAATTTGCCGGAGTCTTCCCCTACCTGGTATCGCCCGTAAATTCCCAGGGGGAAGTGATGGCGGATGTTCTTGCGCGCCTCGTGGAACACCTCATTCAGAATGGGGTCCACGGGTTGACCCCCTTGGGAAGCACCGGGGAATTCGCCTATCTGACTTGGGACCAGAGGCGGAGGGTCGTGGAAGTGATATTGGATGCCTCTAAGGGAAAGGTCCCGGTGGTGGCGGGTGTGGCCCACACCTCTATCCGGGAAGCGGCTAGGCAGGCCAGGGAAATGGAAGCCATCGGGGTGGATGGCATCCTGGCTATCATGGACACCTATTTTCCCGTTCCTGCCGAGGGAGTCGCCGCCTATTTTCGCGCCGTTGCTGAGGCCGTCTCCTGCCCAATTGTTCTGTATACCAATCCAAGCTTCTCCGGCACAAATCTGTCCTTCGAGGTCATCGAGTCCCTGCTCTCCACCCCCAATATCCGTTACCTGAAGGATGCTTCGGCCAACACGGGAAATCTCCTTACCCTCATGAACCGGCTGGGGGACCGCGTAAGGGTCTTCAGCGCTTCGGCGCACATTCCCCTGTCGGTGATGATGCTCGGAGGGGTGGGGTGGATGTCCGGCCCCGCCTGCGTGATCCCGCGGCAAAGCGTAAGGCTATATGAACTTTCCTGCCGCCGGCAGTGGGACGAGGCGATCGCTTTGCAGAAGCGGCTCTGGAGCATTAACTGGATTTTCCAGAAGTATGCCCTGGCCCCCTGCATCAAGGCCTGCCTGGAAATTCAGGGATTCCCCGTGGGGCCGCCCATTCCTCCGCTCCAGCCGCTGAAAGGCGCGGCCCTCCAGGAAATCGAGGGGGTCTTGAAGTCCCTCCAGGCCCTTCCTTGAAGACCCGGGCTTTCGAAAAAAATCCCTCCGACAGAGGAAAGATATGCTACTTTTGTTCTAAAGGAAAAATTCGGGTAATTGGATGCGAATATGACCATTGATCGTATAAGTGGGACCTTTTTTATTCTTCTTGGCCTCTTTGTCATCTGGGAGGATAGAGTTTTACCCCTCGGCACCACCGGGAACCCCGGTCCCGGCTATTTTCCCCTGCTGCTGGCCGTCCTGTTGATTTTCATGGGAGGCATTCTCGCTATCCGAGGGGGCCAGGCCATCGCTCTGCGCTCCATCAAATGGCCGGAGGCGCGAACCGCAATGGCCATTTTGGGATGCTGTATCTTTGCCACTCTGGGAATGGAAACCATCGGGTATCGGGTTACCATGGTCCTCATCTTGAGCTTTTTGTTCGGTATCTTGGAACGCCTCAAGATGTGGCAAGTTCTCGCCCTGACCCTATCGCTGGCCATCGGGTCCTTCTGGCTTTTTGACACTTTCTTGAAAGTGCCGCTTCCCCGCGGAGGTTTTGGATTTTAATGGAAACCACCTTGCAAAACCTATTACTAGGCTTCTCGACTGTTTTCACAGCGACGAATTTATTCTACTCCCTGATCGGCTGTCTGATCGGGACGATGGTGGGGGTGCTGCCGGGAGTCGGGCCCTTGGCGGGAATCAGCATGCTCCTTCCCACGACCTTTGGCTTGAGTCCGGCCTCCGCGATCATCCTTTTGGCCGGGATCTATTACGGGGCGATGTACGGGGGATCTACCACCTCGATCCTCATGCGCATCCCCGGGGAAGCCGCTTCGGTAATTACCTGCATCGACGGCTATGCCATGGCGCAGAAGGGGCGGGCCGGACCGGCATTGGCCATTGCCGCCATCGGGTCCTACATTGCCGGAACGCTGAGTGTGGTCGGTCTCATGTTCCTGGCCCCGCCCCTGGCCAAATTTGCCCTCGGTTTCGGCCCTCCGGAGTATTGCAGCCTCCTCCTCTGCGGGCTGGTGGTTCTCGGCTACATGACCGGGGGGTCGGTGGTTAAGAACCTGTCCATGATCGTCCTGGGATTGCTCTTCGGGATGATCGGCATGGATCAAATGACGGGTTACTTCCGATTTTCTTACGGCATTGTGGCCCTGGGGGATGGAATCGGTATCGTACCAGTGGCCGTTGGGCTATTCGGGATCTCCGAGATTCTAGCCACCGCGGGCCAGACGAAAAGACCGGAAGTAATCAAGCCCCGGTTCCGAGACCTCTTCCCTTCGCGTACGGAATTGAGAGATTCCATGGGGCCTATCGGCCGAGGAACCGTCATGGGATTTCTGATCGGCATCATTCCCGGGTCGGCCCATATCATTTCCACTTTTGTCTCTTATGCGGTGGAGCGCAGGATCTCCAAGCACCCGGAACGGTTTGGAAAAGGGGCTATTGAAGGCGTGGCAGGGCCGGAATCGGCTAACAACGCGGCCAGTGAGGGAGCCCTCGTTCCCATGCTGGCGTTGGGAGTTCCGACGGGCCCCATCCCGGCGGTTCTCCTGGCTGCCCTAATGGTTCACGGGATCAATCCCGGGCCGCTGTTCATCAAGGAACAGCCGGTGATCTTCTGGGGCCTCATTGCCAGCATGTATGTAGGGAATCTGGTTCTTCTTCTGTTGAACCTTCCTCTGGTGAGTATCTTTGTCAATTTTTTACGTGTTCCCTACCAGATCTTGTATCCCACCATCCTGATGTTTTGCGTGGTGGGGGTCTACGCGGTGAACTCCAGCCTTGTAGACGTGGGCATCATGAGTATTATGGGACTCCTGGGATATGTCTTGCGGAAGCTGGACTTTGAGACGGCGCCCATGGTTCTGGGAGTGATCCTGGCCCCCATTATCGAAGTGAGTTTCAGGCAGGCCCTGGCCATGTCCAACGGGGAATATTCCATTTTCGTTCAACGGCCGATCTCGCTCACCTTTCTCGCGGGAGCATTGCTCATGATTCTTCTCGCCTTGAAGCCTTTGATCATGAAGAAAAAAGACTGGCGGGAGCGTTTGACGGAGGCGGAAAAGAGCGGTTAATGGCCCCCAGAATAGCCGGAGAAAGATTTAAATCAAAGAGGAGGAGGAGGATGAAAAAAACAAAAGCCCATTTATTGCTGGTGATCGCCTCATGCGCTGGAATGATCGGCCTGCTTTCGGGAATGGCCGGGGCGGATGAACCTTACCCTACCCGCCCGATCCAGGTCTTCGTCCCCTTTCCACCAGGCGGGGTGGCCGACCTGGTGGCCAGGCCTTTTGCCACGGCCCTTGAAAAGCACGTCAAACAGCCGGTCGTGGTGGTCAATAAGACCGGCGCCGGCGGGGCCGTGGGCATGCAGGCCGCGGCCGTGGCCAAACCGGACGGCTATACCCTGATGGTGGCCCTTTCGAGCATTTCCGTGATGCCCGAAGTGGACGCCCTATTCGGGCGCCCTTCGACCTATAAACTGAAAGACTTCGCGCCCATCGCCCTTTTGACCGCGGACCCAACGATCTTCGTGGTCAAAAAGGAAGCCCACTGGAAAACCGTGGCGGATTTCGTCGCCGACGCCAAAAAGCGGCCCAATGAAATCAAGTACGCTTCATCCGGAGTGTATGGAACCATGCATGTAGCCATGGAGATGTTTGCCCATGCCGCAGGTATTAAATTAAGGCATATTCCCACGGCTGGAGGAGGACCGGCCCTGACCGCTCTTCTGGGGGGCCATGTGGACACCATATCAGG
>DASPRR010000652.1:0-5563 GCA_035624375.1 Thermodesulfobacteriota bacterium
AGGTGAGCACTGGAAAAACGGCCTGCTGGTGGGGCTGGGTCCTCGGTTTCGGTCAGGCGAAGTCCGCACAGAAATCCACACCCAGGACATGGCTCCGACCATCCTGGAGTTCTTCGGGGTACAGACTCCACCGTCCAATGAGGGCAAGAGCGTTCTCTCCCTCCTGGGCGAGGTATTGAATTGATTTGCTAATGTCTGTATAGCCAAATATAGGTCAGAGCAGGCGTTCCTGGTTCCCGCCTTCCTTACGGTTTGTTCTTTTGTCGTTACACCTCGATCTTTGAATGTCGTTCCTTGAGCGTTCTGCCTTGATCTTTGTTCCTTGGTTGTTGTGTCTAAGGAAGTTTGCCAATTTTGTCCGCCAGGTTGTACTCCTTCACCAGGGCCATCACCTGGTTCCAGGTATCGTCCTCGATCTCGACACCACTTTTATTCCGTGCCTTTCGGCTTTTGGCTTCCTTTTCCCCCGGGTACAGAATTTGGTCAAACCCCTGGGCCAGCGGGGTTTCCTTCACGTAATCCACCATCATGGAAATCTCGGACTTGATGGTCTGCAAGGGCGCGAACCTCTTGACATCCAGGACCAAAATGAGAGAGGCATTACTGAGGTTCTGATCGCCGGGCTTGGGGGGAAAACCGTCGCGGGACAGGAGGTTGCCAAAGAGATCGGTCATAAAAGCCAGGCAATACCCCTTGTGGCCCACCGAGCCCCCCACTGGCAGGATGGCGCCCCCATCGTAAAAATCATCGGGATTGTTACTGGGACGGCCCTCCTTGTCCAGGATCCAGCCGTCGGGGAGTCTGTGCCCGCGGGCCCGATACACGCGGACCTTGCCCTCAGCCGCGGCGCTGGTGGCGAAGTCCGCGACAATCACCTCTTCGTTTTCACCGGGGAAAGCCATGGCTATGGGGTTGGTTCCCAGTCTTCGCTTGGAGCCGCCGAAGGGGGAGCATATGAGGGCCTGCCCGCCGGTGGAGGTGAACAGAATCGCCGCACAGCCTGCCTTTGCCGCCAACTCCGCCCAGGCTCCCAGACGTCCCAGATGACGCAGCCGCCGCACGGCGACACAGCCTACGCCTTGTTTCTTCGCCTTGTTGATGGCCAGTTCGGTGGAAAACCTGGCCGCCACCTGCCCGAAACCGTAATGCCCATCCACTTGGGCGATCACTGGGGAATCGCTTACAATCTCCGGCTTGGCCGTCGGGACGATCACCCCTTCTTTGATCTGGCGGATGTATTGGATGATGCGAATAAACCCGTGCGAATCGTGTCCTGCCAGGTTGTTCTCGGCCAGATGCTGCGCCACGATCCGGCTATGATCCTCCGGAGTCCCTGCGGCGCAGAGAAGATGAAAACAGATCTTTTCCAGTTGCTCACCTTTGAGCGTCGGCATTCATGATCCTCCTTTTCTTATGGTTTCCCTGTAAGAATATATCCTTATTAAGATTGGGGCACAATCTCAAAAGAAGGCAAGGGCGAAGAGTCTGCTTCAAAAGGCTCCTCGCCACCCTTTGCCGGTCAAGCCTGTGGAGGAGTCTTTTTCATGTCCTGAAGTACATTTCGCAAGGCTTGGGCAAATTCTTTCCCTCTGGAAAAACGTTCATTGGGATTCTTAGCCAAGACCTTACGGAGGACCTCGTCCACGGCCGAGGGCACCAGAGGATTCAACTGGGAGGCTGGTGGGGGATTCTCATGAGTGATCTGATAGGTCAGGGCGGCAAGGTTTTCTCCTTGAAAGGGCTTGACCCCGGTCAAGAGTTCATAAAGGATCGAGCCAAGGGAAAAGAGGTCGGAGCGTCCGTCCAGGTCTTTTCCCTGAATTTGCTCCGGGGACATATAAGCAGGGGTCCCCAAAACCGAGCCGTCCTGGGTGAGGGTGGAGGAGGGAAGCTTGGCAATGCCGAAATCCATAACTTTGATCTGCCCCTCTGAGGTCCGCATAATGTTGGCCGGCTTGATGTCCCGGTGGATGATCTTGCGCTGGTGGGCGAAGTCCAGGGCTTCGGCGGCATTGGCGATGATCTCCAATACCTCTTCCACCTGGAGAAGTTGTCCTTTGGAGCCAAACCGGCTAAGGACGTCTCCCTCCACATATTCCATGGCCATGTAGGAGAGCCCGCGGTATTCCCCCACATCGAAGATGGTGACGATGTTAGGATGGGCTAGTTTCCCCGCTGCTTGGGCCTCTTTGAAAAAGCGATCCTTCAGGCCCTGAATCTCCTTTTCCTCATAGAGCCGGTCGAAACGGATGGTTTTGATGGCCACCAGCCGATCGATGATCGGGTCTCGCCCCTTATACACCACTCCCATGGCCCCATGGCCCAGTTCTCCCAGGACCTGATAACGGTCGATTTCCTTCAGCGCGCCCCCCGCTTCGAGGCGCAGCGTTCCCTCGGACAGGGCGGGCTCTCTGGGCTCCCGGGTCATGACCGAAGTTGCTTGAACCCCCGCCTGCATTTCTCTTTCTACCGCTGGACCCCGCCGGACCGTGGCCAGAAGGTATTGAAAAATCACCAGCACGGCGGGAAAGAAAATTTGAATCCAGGTTCCCTGACGCATAGCCCCAAGCATTAAAGCCGTCAGACCGACCAGGCTGGCGAGGCAGAAAGCGAGCTGAATAACAGGCCGCCTACCGGGCAGGAGAAAAGTCAAGAGAGATCCGATCAACAGGACCAGACCGAATTCCACGAAAGACATCCAAGAGGGGCGGGAAATAAAGCGACCTTGAAGGATACTGGCCACGGCGTGGGCATGTTTTTCAACTCCAAAAAACTGATGAGTAAAGGGAGTTGCCAGAAAGTCATGGGTTCCCGCTGCCGTCACCCCCACCAGGACTATCTTGTCCCTAAAGGAGTCCGCCAGGACCTTCCCTGAGAAGATATCGGCGCAGGATAGATAGGGAATACTCTGGGCCCCCCCGTAATAGGAAATCAGCATTTTCCCCTGGCGATCCGTGGGAATGGCCGTTCTTCCCAGGCGAATCAACTGGCCCACATTGACCTTCAGTTCCCCCCGGGTCAAGCCCATGGCCGCAGCGGCCACCTGGAGGCTGAAGGCGGGGTAGTATTGGCCGTTATACTGGATGATCAGCGGGTCCCAGCGGACTTTCCCGTCCACATCAGGAAGGAAGTTGATATGGCCCATGGCCCGGGCTCCCCCAATGATCTCCGGGACGGAGAAAAAAATTTCTTCCCCTGCCGGAGGGGGGAAATCCGAGAATTTTTTGGGATCATCGAAGAGGAGAAAAGCAGAGGATAGAACCGGGGCTGGAATTTCCCCCTTTTTCTTTTGTTCCTTTGATTTTCCCAGGGTGAAATAGAAAGGAAGAAGAACATTTCCGGCCTTCTGCACCGCTTCGCCCAGGATCCGGTCGTTTCCTGAGGCCTGCTCGGCATCGGCGGGGAGAAAAACCGCATCCACAGCAATGGTTCTGGCTCCTGCCTGAGACAAGCGGGCGATCAACTCGGCGACTTTAGAGCGCGGCCAGGGCCACCTTCCCAGGCTGGACACAGTGGCGTCATCGATGGCTACGATAACCATCTCTGAAGGGGCTTGAAAGTTTCCCCGGGCCTGGAGGGAAAGGTCATAAAGTTTGTAGTGAGCGGATTCAAAGACCCCCAGGCGAAGAAAGAAAAGGAAAGCGACCCCGGCGGTAATACCCAGCCCCAGGGTTAGATCGATGGCTTTCCTTCTTTTCCCTGAGTTATGAGACGGTAGGGTCATGGAATACCCGGGCATTTCCCGTAGGCAGTCTTCCCTTTCTAAAGCGGTCTTGCCGGGGGTTTGAAGTCCGCATCTCTTTCTTCATTCCACCGAACCCAATCGCTCTGACGCTCCCGGCCCGGATTAAAGGCCATGGGCTGGGGGGTCTCCCGGCCGGTTACGGTAATCTGCTGGTACTGATGGAGCACAATCTGGGTCCATTCTTCGCGGGATACGGGGCTCGGTCCCCGCACCTCCTGCGGGCCCGCTATTTCTCTGGGTTTTTCCACCTGGCTCGGCGCCCCGGGAACGGGGGGAAGGGCTTTGGGAAAGGGGTTGTACACATTCACGGCCCCCTCAAAAACCTGGATCGTCGTAGACTGGTTCCCGGAAACCCAGAGCTGATAGGTAGTTCCCTGGACTCCGGCAATGGCCGTAGGGGTTTTTACGTCATGCCGGGAAGACGGGTTGAAGAGCTTGGAAACTCTAACCCATAGGCGTCCCATGGACATTTCCATCCGGGTATTCTCTTTCTGTGCCGCCTTTTCTTCCTCCATCTTCTGGAGGGTCAGCACAGTATTTTCCGAAAGACGCAGGACGCTTTGATTATCCAGGATCAACTCCGCCCGGGATTGGCTCAGGACTCGGATCAGATCATTTTCGGTCAGAATCATGTTGGCGCGGGCCGGACCCCATTGCCCTTCTCCAGATCTTTTAACCTCCACTTGTCCTTCCAAAAAGGTGATAACCCCTTTCTGGGCCCGGACCTGGGTTTCGCTCACCTTCGGCAGGGACAATGTCGGGGGCTGAGGCGGAGGGGCCTCTTTGGTTTCTTTTTCGGGTTCCGGCTTGGCTGGCTTTCCAATTTTATCGGCAAGCCTTCTGTTCATCTCCTCCGGAGGCGGGAAAATCAATTGCTGGCCAGCATAGATCAAGTCAATATCCTTGATCTGGGGATTCTCTTTCTTAAGAATTTCGGCGATCTGAGAGTCGAACATGCCGTAGGTTTTAAAAGAGAGATAGCTGAGCGTATCCCCTTTGCGCACCTGAAATTTCAGGGAATCCTCGGCGAAAATAACGCCGGCCAAGGGGGAAAGGACAAGCAGAATCAGAAAAAACCGCAAGTACCGCTCCGGAGAGAAAGGTTTCATAACGGTTCTCCACGAAACTTAGTAGGTTTTTCCTTGAAATATCACAACCTCTTTGGAGATACAAGGAAAATCCAAGGGATGCGATGGTTCCGCCCAGGCCTAAGGACTCGGATTGAAGGAAGGCAAGGGATTATTTCGAAGATTTTTTGGGCCCGAAAAGCTTCGGCTCCTCTTCCTGAGTTTGCCCGGAGGACGGTGCAGGTTTTGATTTTTCCTTTTTGGCTTTGGAATAAAAACGATCCACAAATTCCTTGGGAAGCGAATTCTGGGTCTTCACAAGGCCCACCGGGATGAGAATTTCATTCCCAACGTAAATCCGGTTAGGGTCGAGATTCGTGTTAGTCTGGGCAATGGTTTTCCAGTTTCCCTGGTTGCCCGTGTACCAGAGGGATATAATCGACAGGGTTTCCCCGCTCCATTTTACCGTGTGAGCGATATGCGTCTCCCGGGGTTTAGGCTCGGCCTTGACCTGGGGAGGCGGCGGAGCTTCATGCTGCGCAGGGGCGGGTGCAACCGATGAAAGGGCAGCCTTCTGAACAGAAGGGACGGGTTCCCGGGTCTTCAATGGAACCGGTTCCTTTTCCCCGGTTGGAGGCTTGGGGTTCTGGAGGGTAGGAGCGGGCTCGGTCCGCGGAGGAGGTCCCTCCTTTTTAAAGGGTAAAAAGGCACAGCTCAGGCAGTTGACCCCGAAGGAGAGTCCAAAAGCCCA
>DASPRR010000653.1:0-4335 GCA_035624375.1 Thermodesulfobacteriota bacterium
CTTTTAAAAATAATTTTTCTGGCGCTTCTCCCAATCGAGTGGCTGGGAAGGGAACAGAAATATTGTCAGCCCGGGGAATGCGTTCCGCCCATGGCGGGACAGAATCGGCGGGAAAAACCCGGATTCCGGAGCGATAGTTTGGGTTCCGCAACGGCACCTGTCCCCGACCCCCTTTCGAAAAACCGAATCTTGGCTCAGGTCCAGATAACCAAAAATCTTTCTGACCCAAACCGATGAAAGGACTCACGCCTCATTCTGTCCCGCCATGGGCGGAACGTACCCCTAGGCCTCGCCGAATCCCCCCTGGCCTACAGCGAGCATTCTGGCCGATTGAAAATCGACCGAAATCACCCACTCGATTGGGAATTTTTCTTTTGGGCTGGATGCAAGGTCCTGGCTTTCATTGACTTCTGCCAACTGCCTATCTATAATGTGGGCCAAACCGGTCGCTTTCTTGGCAAAGTATGGAGTACCCCTCTTTCCTCCGCATTTTCTCTCGGCTTCCCGTGGCGAATCGCTTATCTCTTCGCACCAAGCTGGTCTTTAGTTTTCTTTTCGTGGTCATCGCCGGAGGGGCTCTCTCTTCTCTAATCGGGACCAGTCTGGTGGCCGACACCATCGTCTCTCAGGCCCGGAATAAGGTCCGTTATGACCTTAGTACGGCCTCGCTGGTTTACAGCCAATCCTTGAGCCGGATCAACGATGTGGTACAGCTCACCGCTTCCGGGCGGACGATTCAGGATTATATGGAATCAGGACGGTTGAAGGCCTTGGCGGACTACCTGGTCAAAAGGCGCAAGGATTTTGGGTTGGATATTCTGACCCTGACCGACCCGCAGGGAAAGGTTCTGCTGAGAACCTACCACCCTTACCAGAGCGGAGACTCCCAGGCCGGCGACCCATTGGTTCAGAAGGCCCTGAAGGGGGAGACCGCGGCCTCCACGGTCATCGTCTCCCGGGAGGACCTGATGAAAGAGGGAAGCGACTTGGCCGAGCGGGCCTTCACCCTTTTTGTCCCCACCCCCAAAGCAAGGGAGGTGCCCGCGGACCGGGAGACTTCGGGAATGATGCTCAAGGCCGCGGCCCCGATCTGGAAAGAGCCCGGCACGCTGGCCGGAATTCTTTACGGCGGCGTTCTGCTGAACCGCAACTACCAGATCGTGGACAAGGTTCGAGACCTTCTCTACGGGGAGGGGCGCTACAGGGGCAAGGAGATGGGAACGGCCACCATCTTTCAGGGAGACCTCCGTATTTCCACGAACGTGCGGGACGAGAATGGAGGACGGGCCATCGGAACCCGGGTCTCGGAAGAAGTGTACCGGGCTGTTGTCCAAAAAGGGCAGGTGTGGCTCGATCGGGCCTTTGTGGTCCACGACTGGTACATCACCGGTTATGAACCCATCCGGGACCTGTCCGGCCGGATCGTGGGAATTCTCTACGTGGGAATGCTGGAAGCCCCCTACGTGGACCTGCGGGACAAGGTGGTTTACAGCTTCTTTGGCATCGGCGTGCTGGGCGTGCTCCTGGTGTTGCTTCTCTCCTTTTTCATCACCACTGGGATCATCCGCCCTCTCAAGGAAATGGTGGCGGCCACGCGCAAGATCGCCGAAGGGGACCTTTCCCATGAAGTCCCGATTTCCTCCAAGGACGAAATCGGGCAGCTGGCCGAATCCTTCAACCACATGCTCGTTCGCCTCAAGCAGGCCCGCCAGGAGCTGGAAGATTACGGGCGGGTTCTGGAAGAAAAGGTGGAAGAGCGAAGCCAGCAGCTCCAGACGATCCAGGCCAAGCTGATGCGGTCGGAGAAACTGTCTTCTCTCGGCCGGCTGGCCTCCGGGGTGGCGCACGAGATCAACGGCCCTCTCAACGGCATCCTGACTTTCTCCCACCTCCTCATGCGCCGGTTGAAAGACAACCCCGAGCTCCAGAAAGAACTGGAGATCATCACTCGGGAAGCGACCCGGGTCTCCTCCATTGTCCGGGGGCTTCTCGACTTTGCCCGGGAGAGCAAACCCCAGAGGCGGCCCTGTAATATCAATGAGCTGATTCTCCATACCTTTTCTTTGGTGGAACGGCAGGCGGTTTTTCAAAACATCCGGATTATTCGGAATCTGGGCTCTCAGCTTCCCATCCTTCTCCTGGATGCCAACCAGATCCAGCAGGTTTTTATGAACATCCTGTTGAATGCCGCTGACGCGATGCCCCAAGGAGGAACCCTGACCATCACCAGCAGCTATGTCCCGGGAGACTCTTTCCTTCAGGTCAAATTCACCGACACCGGCTGCGGCATCCCCGAGGAGAATTTAAACCAGATCTTCGATCCCTTTTTCAGCACCAAGGCGGATAAGAAGGGGACGGGATTGGGGCTGGCGGTAAGTTACGGAATCGTCGACCGGCACCGAGGCCGGATCGAAGTGCAAAGCGAAGTGGGCCGGGGTGCCACGTTTACTATTCATCTGCCCCTGGAAGCAGCGGAAGAGGTACCCCCCGCCTAAAGAACCGCCTCGAATCGCCGGGGGCGCGTTGCTGGTTGCTGGTTTTCCGTCTTTAACAAGCAACGAGCCCTAAATGTAGGGTGCGTTCCCCGAACGCACCGATACTTTAGGCCTGCTCGGGGATCAGGCCCTAGATAATGTCACGTCTGCATTAGCATAGGGCAGCCAGCAACGATTTTTCCCTATTCCCAAATGAAATAAAAAATGTTATAAACGACTTTCTGGAAACACAGTTTCTTCGGACTTCCTCGCTTGCTTTCCGCAGCAGCCCGAGGTCGCCCGGGATTGCAGGGAGGGGGTCCTTTCCGGAAACTGCGGGGTCTGTGGGACGGTGGAGTATCTCGGGACCAAATCCCTTCGGTTTCTGGCCTGTTCGCGTAGCCCTCGGGAATCCGATTCGAAGGATAAAACCAAAGGCCTAGAGGAGGAATAGGTAATGGCCAAAGAGCCGCCTGCTGAAGGTCTAGACAAGCTGCAGGAAATCTTTAAAGAGCATGAAGGGAATCGAGGACACCTGCTGATCGTACTTCAAAAGATTCAAGCGATTTACGGGTATGTTCCTCCGTTCACCTTTGAAATGGTCGCCCAAGCCCTTGGGGCCACGAAGAGCGAAATCTACGGGGTTTTGACCTTCTACAACCGCTTTCATCTCAATCCCCGGGGAAAACATACCATACGGGCTTGCCGGGGAACGGCCTGTCATTTCAAGGGCGCTCCCTCGATCATTGAAACCATCAAGTCCCATTTGAAATTGCCCCCCGGCAAGGAGACCACCGATGACTTCCTCTTCAGCCTGGAAGAAGTGGCCTGCCTGGGCGCCTGCGGGATCTCTCCGGTAATGGCCGTCGACGAGGAGACCTTCGGGAATCTCACTCCGGCCCGGGCCGCCGAGGTCCTTTCTCAGTATCAAGCCCAGGGCTCCGAGAAGGTCGCAGCCGGGGAAGCCGGCGAAAAGCAAAAAGCCAACTGAAAGCCCCGGGTAGAGTCTGACGGTGAAGAGAGAATCTCGGCATGCCTCACCTGAAAGGGAGTCTCCACGTTCACACCCATTATTCCGATGGCGCTCACGCCCCAGAGGAGATGGTTGAAGCCTACCGGAACTTAGGGTATGACTTCGTGGCCATCACCGACCACGACTACCTGATCAAACCGCAATATTGGGAGAGCATTCCAGAAAGAAACGGTGACCTGATCGTCTTCAAAGGAATTGAATTGGAGTACCCGCCCCTTCGTTTCCAGCACCTCGGCAAGATTCTGGGCGAGAATGAGAATCTCCTGATCTTCAACCACCCCAACCAGTACCGTCTTTCCGCGGCCCAGGTCAACCAGCAGATCAAGGTGATCTCCCGGGACATGGAAATTCACTGCGTGGAGGTCACCGACAAGGGTGTTTATACCAAGATGTACGACACGCCCGAAATCCCCCTGCCCAAAATCGCCTCCGACGACGCCCACACCTTCGACATGTGCGGTTGGGCCTGGGTAGAGGTCCAGAGCCCACGCGATCGGGATTCCATCCTCCGGGCAATCAAGGACGGAAACTTCAAGATCGGATTAAAATAATTGGGCATTAACCAGTGATCAATGATCATTGGCCATTAGGCCTATTCCGTTGACTCCACCAAGCCCTATATATGGTGGTGTTAGCTCATCAGGAACTACCACTACTTGTATGAACTTGAGTCAAGTGAATAGCCCTATTGGCCATTGATCATTGGGCATTGACCAGTGATCCCCGGGCTCCCTTTATTCAAAAAAACTCACGTCCCCCTTCCCTTTGCGCACAATCTTGGGGGTGTCCCCGGTCAGGTCGATGACGCTGGAGGGTTCGGAGACCAGC
>DASPRR010000654.1:0-3708 GCA_035624375.1 Thermodesulfobacteriota bacterium
ATGATAATGCAGGGTTTCATGGGTCTTCGCAAGAATGGCCAATTCCTAATACTCCATGGCCTAGGTCCGAGAATCGAATGTTCGGGCCTCGAAAATTGATGAACTCGTAATAAGTCGAAATTCCATAAAATTTGTCATTCCGGCGAAAGCCGGAACCCAGCTATTCAAAGATATTCTGGACCCCGGCTTTCGCGGGGGTGACAATCCAAGAGACTTTTTACGAGACCATCAAAATTGATCAATGAAAATCATTTGGCATTTGGACCTGACCAGTACCCAGTAACCCTTATCCCTATTCCGCACTCCGCATTCCGAATTCCGCATTTAAAAGGGCTTGTTTCAATTGTTCCAGGGAGACATTTCCTCCTGAACAGATGAGGCCGACTTTCTTTCCCTTCAGTTCTTCCCGCAGATGGTAGGCGGCGGCCAGGGGCGCAGCTCCCGCAGCCTCCGCGAGGGTGTGGGCCCGCTCCACCATCCAGGTCATGGCCCGGAGGATCTCAGCATCGGGAAGGAGGATGAATTCTTTCAGATACTCCCACAGAATCGCCTGGGGAAGATAAAAGGCGGTCCCGGTGGCCAGCCCCTCGGCGATGGTCCGGTTGGGGGCTTCCACCATTTTCTTCTGCTTCCAAGATTGGTAGGCGGCCGGAGAGGCCTCCGATTGGACCCCGACGACCCGAATCTCGCGATTCACCGCCTGGGCCACGATACAGGCTCCGGCCGCTCCGCTCCCCCCTCCTACAGGGATAAAGATCACCTGCAGATCAGGCTGGTCCTCCAGCATCTCCAGAACTTCGGTGGCCACGCCGGCGATGAGCAGGGGTTCGTCTCCTGAATGAATGTAACGGTATCCCTTTTCTTGGGCCAGGGCTTCGCAGTGAAGGCGGGCTTCGTCAAAGACGACCCCATGAAAAATGACCTTCGCTCCCATTCCCTGAATGGCCGCCACTTTACCCGGATTGGCCTTTTCCGGCACAACGATCCGGGCTTGAACGCCGAACTTCCCGGCCGCGTAGGCCACCGACTGGCCGTGGTTTCCGGTGGAGGCGGAAATAACCCCCCGTTTTCGTTCTTCCGAGCTCAGCTGGGAGATCAGATTAATCCCTCCCCGGACCTTGAAAGCCCCCACGGGCTGGTAATTTTCATGTTTGATATAGACTTCGGTACCCACCAGCTGGTTGACGGCCGGATAACTGTGGAGAGGAGTTCGGGGGAGGTAAGGGCGGATCCGGCATTGGGCCAGCAGAACATCCTTGAACTCAGGGATCTTCATGGGCGGCGCTCCTTGGGGAAAAACAACTCGATAGTCTCCTGGATCGTCGAGGCATCAAAAACGATCCCCAGTCCGGCCAGGGTGGGAAAAGCATATCCCTCCATGCGAATGGCCGTAGTCTCCGTGGCCGAGACGATACCCAGGAGATAGGGGACTGCTGTTCCCATTTCGACTTTGTCCTTTATTTTCCTCCCGATGATGGGTTTGAGGACCACCGGGCTGCCGCTGGAGCCGGGTATGATCGCGGCATCGATGAGGAATCCGGGGATTTCCACCCGCAGGGGGTCCCCGGAGGAGGAGCGAAGTCGAACCTGAATTCGCTCTCCGATTTTTGTGGCCACAATCCCCTGGCGGACCAAAGGGGAATGGATGCGGGTGTGGAAGAGGCCCAGGGGATAACCGAGGATCAGCACTTCCTCACCTTCGGTGATGGTTTCCTCTTTGAGGATTTGAGGAGTGGCAAAAAGGGAGTAATCCGCGCCACGGTTTTCCAGGTTGGGATAACTATTGATAAGAGAGGTGATATCCACGGCTATAACATCCACATGAGGATTCGGGTGTTCCCGCCAGAGCTTTTGGTCATCCTCGATGAGGGGGGCCTGTAAGGATTTCCCTGCCACCGTTCCGTCCTTCTCGCGGACATTCAGAAAAAGGGTTAGAAAATGGGCCTTCTCCCGGGATTCCGGGTCCGGATGGATCACGTGCTTGTTGGTGACTAAGAACACCTTGCCCTGTTTCTTTTCCATCTTGCGGATTACCAGAAACCCCGTTCCGCCCTTTCCCCATTCGTTTTCCACCCGGACGGTTGCGTGAACCCAGGTGAGGGAGATGGGAGAGCCGAAGGCTCCTTTGGCGATGAATATCAAGGCCCCCGAGAAAAAAATGAAGAAAAGACCTGAAGAGATGTATTTATTCTTCTTGATCATCTTTGAAATCCCGTCCCTCCCCTCTCGAATACCAGAAACCATTTGGGATCGGCCAAAACGACGGAGGTTTCCACCTGGCGGTCCGGAATGGACCAATATTTTTTGAGCAGCTTCTCTTTATCCTCGGGAGAAACCAGACGGAACCCATGCTTTTCATAAAACCGAATCGCCCAAACAGCAACGGCCCAGGTCCCAACCAGAAGAGGGCGCCCTGTTTGAGCTTTCAAGCGAGATAACAGTTTCCCCCCAATCCCCGCGTTTCTCCGGGCGGTCCGGACATAGGAGTGGCGGATGAGGGTTACATCCTGAACCTCTTGGAGTCCCATCACGCCCAGGAGTTGGTCCTTCTCCTTATAACCCCAGAAAACCACACCCGCCTCGATCTCGTCCTTTAGTTCCTCCCGGGGCATGTAAGGGACCTTCCACCGGTCCGCAGGAATCACTCCTTGGTACGCCTGGGCAGCATCGTTGATGATTTCGTAGATTTCTTCGAAATCACCGACTGCGCAGGGGCGGATTCGATCGCTATCTGCAAAGGGACCCTCGATCCGGGCGTAGAGATTATCCATGGGGCGCATAATCCGAAATCAGGAATGATCGGTTATAAAGCTCTACGGATGTTGGGGAAATGTTAATTGCATTTAAAATAGCACAATCTGGCCATTCAGAAAAGGGAAAGGAAGGGAGCCTTATAAGTTATCCGGGCGAATCCATAGCCTAAATTGTACACTTCTGTGACCTTTCATCCATGGCCGGGACCTCTGAGGATGCTGTGGTCTCTTATACTCCTGTATATCTGATTAGAATCATGGGGTTTTATCATCAATCCCTTTGAGGAACTTTCCTCGTCGTATGGCATCCATCCTGCAATTTGGCATGATTGCAATGTCAATAAAATCAAACGCCCTTTTGGGAAAAACGGAAAGAAGGTCTTTTAGAGACCGACGGAGCCAACCCACCCCCCTCCTTAGCCGATACACCTTATGGGGCCGAAGAAAGACCCTGCGCAGAAAAGAGGATCAAGAAAGGGGCGGGTATGTGGACCGTTATGATTCTAAACTGCTCTTTTTTATAGTCTTGATTGTTGGGCTTAATGTCCTCGATTCCCTATTCACCATGATCATTTTGGACTGCGGGGGTTGGGAGATAAACCCGATCGTTTGCTTGGCAATCGAGGTTTATGGAGATCAGTTTTGGGTCTGGAAGTTCATGATTGTTTCAGTGAATTTGGTTCTCTTATGTCTCCACAGCAGGTTTCGGTATGTAAATAGAATCATTTCGTATATTACGATCCTGTACCTGGGAATTATCTTCTACCAGGTTTTCATTATGAATTTTCACATCTTTAAATGAAAAAGGGGCTGTCACGAGAAACACCGGATCCCCCATTGTCTTGTCCGCTGGAGTTCCTCATCCTGCCTACTTTGTAATCCCCATCTCCTTCATGATCTTGGCGTACATGTTGCTTTGGGCCTCCCAAATCTTTTAAGTCTCGGTGCTGGTGGT
>DASPRR010000655.1:0-14286 GCA_035624375.1 Thermodesulfobacteriota bacterium
CTCATAATCCGTTCGTGGTGAGCTTGTCGAACCATGAACGGATTACGACACAGTCTCTTGAGGGAGAGGGCGGGAGAGAGGGGGAAATGAAAAAAAGGATTGTCATCCTCATGGAGGAAGAAGTAGTCAAGCAGGCTCAAGAGCGTGCTTCCCAAGAAGGAAGAACCCTGGGCGATTTGATCCAGGATGCCCTCGTATCGTATTGGGGTAACAAGGAGCAAGTCCAAAGAACGCGGGAAGGAGCCTATCAGCTCTTTTGTGAGCGGCCGATACGCGTCAGCAGAAAGCAGTTCAATGAGCTCCTAAAAGAGGAGAGTTTTAAGCCGCTTTAAAACCAAAGACTCTCCTCTTTCTTGCCCTTTTCAATATTGTTGAATGCAACCCCCTTGCAATTTCCTGCCAAGGGTGGCATGATCGGTAGCCAGAAATCCCCTTCTCATAATAAAATATCATTCCTGGGTCCAATTGGAGGTTTTCAGAGGGCAGTAAATATTTCTTACCGCAACGGGAAATATGAGTAATGACATTGCCTTGCCGATCGGCCAAGAGGTGTTCTTCCCTGGGCTTTTCGATGTCCGCGTGATGCTGGAGGAGGCCTCGATGCTGCAAAGCTGGTATGAATGCCGTTCCTGCCTCCCTGACGGCTGCCCGGTAAAGGCATGTTTCCCCTTTAGGGAGGCAGCTTCGCTCGCCAAATCCTTCCAACCATCAAGAATCAACGCAAAATCTGCAAATCCTAGGGAAATTTGCCTTCTAATTGAAGACGGGCACATATCAGGTTGGCTTATACCTATGACAGCCGGTCTACCGTTAGCATTTCGGGGGGTCAATGGGCTCCTATCAAAGTGAGGCTTTTTAGGGATCGGGGAATGTAGATGGCCTTAATTCTTTCGGACAAAGAAATAGCGGATTTGGTCCAAGAAAAGAAATTCTTGCCGACGGATTATCAAACCAAGATTCAGTTGCGGCCCAAACCCGGACACAAAGAGCGTGAGCTGGATCTTAAAGGCGAACAAGGAAGCGATTTTCGAAGACCAGGAGGAAATAAATCGAAAGGTCCTCGCCCGATATAGTGATGTTTGTGAAAAGCAATTTTCAAGGTTAGCCGCAAATCGTGAGCGAATAAAAAAGTTTTTAGAAGAATCCCTTCAATGAAGGACACCAAGGATCTTTGTCCCATAGGGGACTATCTTCCAATAAAGGCTATCAGTGGCGAGGCAACGAGGGAGAAATCTGTTCTGGAAGGAGATACTTCAGGGTTTCATCTCTAGTCGTAATAGTGGCCAAAATGCCCCCTACGATCATACGCCCCTCTGGGGCAATTGTTCTGCGTTCAAAAAGAAAGGTTAACGATGCCATGAAAGAGAAAAAAATCGTTGAGGAAAAAGCGCAGCAATTGATCGGGAAGACGGGGAGCTTTTGCAAAAAGTTCCTGGATGAAGACTATAAGCAATTGTGCGAAAAACTTATCCTCAAGATGTCCCGAAAGCGGACGGTTCCCTTTCTTTCCGGCCGGATGGAAATCTGGGCGGCGGCGGTCGTTTATGCCTTAGGCAGCATTAATTTCTTGTTTGATAAGAGTTTTAAGCCTCACGCTACCGCTGAGGACATCTGTAATTATTTCGGCACATCCAAAAGCACGACCTCCCAGAAATCAAAGGTGATCCGAGATATGTTCAGGATGGGATATTATGATTCAGAGTTCTCGACAAAGCACATGAAGAATAACAGCCCGTTTTCCAATATGGTCATGATCAATGGTTTGATAGTGGACAAAAGACATCTCGCTCCGGAAATTCAGGAAATGCTCAAACGGGAGGGGGAATAGAACAAGCCTGTTCAACGAGAGTGACAAGAGAAAGAATTGTGCTTGAGGTTTAGAGAATTTTTTAGAAATTTTAATAGGGAGGCCGGCCATGGCGAGAAAAACGCCCCTGAACGGGATCTGTGAAATTTGTAAAGCCCCGGTATCAAAAGGAGGAGTAAAAAAGCACCTCCAGGCCCATTTCGAGGAGGGCGGGAAAAAGGAAAATGCTGCTGGAGGACAGAGGCGTTCGGGCAAACTATTCCATCTCACGGTCGAAGGATACGGCCTGTCGGGTGTCCTTTACTGGATGCACCTGAAGGCCTTAGGCAGCGCCAGACTTCGGGATTTGGACACGCTTCTGAGGGACACCTGGCTGGAATGTTGCGGGCATATGAGCGTCTTTTCCAATAGGGAAGAGGATTTTGAAATGGGCGTAAAATTGAAAGACATCCTTAAGCCCGGGCTGAAATTGAATTATGAATATGATTTCGGTAGTACCACGCAGCTGCTTCTAACCGTGGTTTCCGAAATTGAGGGCAGCATAAAAAAAGGCCAAGTTGAAATCCTGGCCAGGAATGAAGCTCCCCGGATAAAGTGCAGTCATTGCGAGAAGCCGGCCACGACCGTCTGCACGGAGTGCATATACGATAACCAGGGCTGGCTCTGCGGCGATTGCGCCCGGAAGCATGATTGCGATGAGGAGATGTTCCTCCCATTAGTAAATTCCCCCCGAGCCGGGGTTTGTGGGTACACAGGATAGTGGGAATAAAGTCGCTGAAAAATTCCAAGGTCCTAGAGGTTATTCGCCGCCTATCCCGAAAGAGAAAAGAGGAGGTCTATCTCGTCGGCGGGGCGATTCGGGACTTTCTTCTGGGAAGGCCGCTGGGTAGGGATTTTGATTTTGTGATCAAGGGGGATGTGGAAGGCCTGGCCAAGGAAATATCGCGGGAGCTCGGGGGGAATGCTTTTCCGTTAGACGAGACCTTTGGAACTTGGAGGGTGATCCTCAAAAAGAAAAAAAAGAAAACGGAGCTCGATTTCTCCCCCCTACAGGGGAAGGATATCTTTGAAGACCTGAGGCAAAGGGATTTCACCGTCAACTCCCTGGCGATCCGTCTGAAAGACTTAGCCCGGCCCGGCGAGCCATGCTTCATCGATCCCTTGGACGGGCTGGTGGATGTTCGCAAAAGAATCCTGCGAGCCAACTCGGAAGAATCCCTCCACCAGGACCCCTTGCGGATGCTCCGGGCATTCCGTTTCGCCTCTACCCTGAAATTTTCCGTAGAAGAAGAGACGCTGAAGATGATCCACAAAAATAGCGATCTCATCCGCCAGTCGGCTGGGGAAAGAATCCGGGTGGAGTTCTTCATGGCCCTGGGAGAAGAGGGCGCCGGCTTATTTCTCCGGAGCCTTCATCAGGCCGGCCTCCTGGGAGAAATCTTTCCGGAGGTCAGGGAATGGGAAACCCTGAATGTGGGGACAGCTTCATCTCCATCCCTGCTGGACCATGCCCTGCGCACTTTGGAGGCCGCGGAATTCATCTTTGTCCATATGAAGGATATTTTTTCCGAATGGGCCGATGTCTTGAAAGGGCATTTGTCTCATTCGGAGGAAGAAGGCGTCTCCCGAATAGCCCTTTTAAAGTTCATCGCCTTTTTCCACGATTCGGGAAAGGTCGCCACGGCCTGCCAGGAGAAAGGGAGTATATCCCCCCGCTTCCTGGATCACGACCAGGAAGGTCAGGAAATCAATATGGCCATAGCCCGGAGGTTGAAACTCAGCCGGAGGTCTGTGAGGATTATCTCCGAGCTGACTCGCCAGCATATGCGCATCCAGAGCCTAGCCAAGGCCCAGGAATTAACCGGCCGGGCTAAGTACCGCTTTTTCCAGGACCTGGGAAAGGAAGGACTTGACTTGGCCATCCTTTCATTGGCCAACGCTCTGGCTTCAAGCGGCCTCGAATTAAGATCGCCCATGCTTGCGGAAATAAGAAAAAAAGCAAAGAAAATCAAGAAGATAACCGATGACCTTGTACGCTTCTATACAGAAGAGTTTGCTCAGAAATCGGCCAAGCCCCTGGTCGATGGAAAAGAAATCATGGGAACCCTGGGAATCCCTCAGGGAAAGGCCGTAGGGACCCTGCTGAACAAGCTCAAGGAGGAGGAGATATCGGGGCGGGTTCGTACAAGGGAGGATGCCCTGCAATTCCTAAAAAATATTGACAAATCTGGGTGATTTGGATATTATATTTTTGGGTCTTTAGGCGGGCGTAATTCAGGGGTAGAATGCAAGCTTCCCAAGCTTGACGTCGCCAGTTCGAATCTGGTCGCCCGCTCCACTAAGCCAATCATAAATTCTTTTCTGTCAAGGAATATGGTCTACAGCTAACTGAAATGGGTTGTTTTTTTATGGTCTACTTGAAAAAAGTGGGCTCTCGGGCCCACTTTTTTTTGGTCGAAGGAACAGATTCGGTTGAAATCTGAAACGCTGCTGCAAGAAGTGCGCGAGGTCGTCGAACCCATCCTGCAATCCCAGGGATATGAGTTAGTCGATCTGGAATATCAACGCGAGAGTCGGGGCTGGGTCTTGCGGATTTACCTGGATCGCGAAGGGGGAATCACACTGGACGACTGTACCGGAGTGAGTCACGAAGTGGGAGCGGTGCTGGAAGTGAAAGACGTGATCCCCAACGCCTACGTTCTCGAGGTCTCCTCCCCTGGACTCACCCGCCCGCTCAAGAAGCCGGAAGACTATAATCGATTTCGGAATCAGTTGGTCAAGATCAAACTGTTTCAACCCCTCGACGGCCGCAGGAACTTCAAGGGGATCCTTCTGGGGCTGGAGGGAGAGACGGTACGAGTAGAGGTCGATCAGCAGCTCTTCGAGATTCCTCTCCAGAGTATCGCCAAGGCCAATTTAGAGATAGATTTTTGAGGAAGGGGATGTAGCCATGGCTTCGGATCTAAGTCGGATTATTGACCAGGTTGGGAAAGACAAGGGAATTGATCGAAAGATTCTCATTGAGGCTCTGGAGCAAGCCCTCCTGGCCGCCGCCCGGAAAAAATACGGCACCAAGCAGGAGATTGAGGCTCACTATAGCGAGGAGTCCGGGGAGGTCGAGCTCTTCCAGTTCAAGACCGTGGTCAAGGAGGTTAAAAACCCTCCTGCCGAGATCTCTTTGAAAGAGGCCAAGGACCTGGATTCGGAGGTCCAGGTCGGCGATAGTTTAGGAACCAAGATAGATGTTTCGGAGTTTGGAAGGATCGCTGCCCAGACAGCCAAGCAGGTGATCATCCAGCGGGTGAAGGATGCCGAGCGGGAGAACATCTTCGATGATTTCAAAGACCGAAAGGGAGAGGTGATTTCTGGAACGGTGCAGCGGTTTGAAAGGGGGTCCATCATCGTTAACCTGGGGAGAGCGGAAGCGGTCGTCCCCCAGCAGGAGTTGATCCCCAAGGAGACCTACAAGCCGGGAGACCGGATCCGGGCCTATGTCCTGGATGTCCGCAAGACCCCCAAGGGCCCCCAGATTATTCTCTCCCGCAGCAACCCCAATTTCCTGATCAAGCTCTTCGAGATGGAAGTTCCGGAGATTTCAGAAGGCATCGTCAAGATCATCAACGCCGCGCGGGAACCCGGCAGCAGGGCCAAGATCGCCGTCTATTCGCGGGACTCGGATGTCGATCCGGTGGGGGCATGCGTGGGAATGAGGGGCTCCCGGGTCCAGGCGGTGGTTCAGGAGCTTCGGGGAGAAAAGATCGACATCATCCCCTGGAGCGAGGACGCAGCCAGCTTTGTTTGCAATGCCCTGGCCCCGGCGGAAATTTCCAAAGTCATCATCAATCCAGAAGCGAAGTCCATGGAAGTGATCGTGGAAGATGACCAACTCTCCTTGGCCATTGGGCGACGGGGTCAAAATGTAAGGCTGGCGGCCAAGCTAACCGACTGGAAGATCGACATCCGCAGCGAATCAAAAGCCGAAAGGCCCGTACCCACTCTTGATGAGATTGGCACACGGGGAATGGACACCGTGGAAAAGGTTACCGGCGTGGGGGAAAAAACGGCTCAGCTGCTGAACCAGGCTGGCTTCCTCACCGTAGCCGATCTCAGCCAGGCCAACTTAGATCAATTGACCAAGATCGAAGGGATCGGACCGAAAAAGGCGGAGAAGCTGCTCGAAGCGGCTCGAGCGCACCTGGATCAATCCGAAGAGAAGAAGGCATAGAAGAGTCTTTACCCGAAGCGGTGGGAAGTCTTGAAGCCGAGTGAAGGGGGTATTGGTGGTGGTAAAAGTCAGAATTCACGAACTGGCTAAAGATTTGAAGATGGAGAACAAAGACCTGATCAAGCTCCTGGAGAAGATGGGTCTTCCGGTCAAAAGCGTCCAGAGCAGCCTGGACGAATCGGATGTGGAGCGAGTCAAGAATCAGATCAGTCTCTCCAAAAAAGAGGGCATAGTCGAACAACGGGTCAAGCCCACGGTCATCCGCCGGCGGGTAATGAAAGAAGAGCCTACCCCGGAACCGCCTCCCCCACCGCCGAAAGAAGAAGTAAAACCGGCCGTCGAAGCCAAGCCTCCCGTGGCCAAGAAGGGGGAAGTCAGACCTCCGGCTGTCAAGAAGGAGGGGAAACCCGAAGCGGCCAAAGTATTGGCGGAGGCGCCGGTCGAGGTTCCAAAGAAAAAGGTTGAAATCAAAGCCGAAGCTCCGTCCCCCAAAGCAGAGGGGGTAGAGCCCGGTCCCGAGCCTACAGCCATCCCCGTTCCCCCGGTAGTTCCTCCCCCCCCGGTGAAAGAGGAAGAAAAGAAAGTCGAGGCACCTGTTGGGATAAAACCGGCTCCCGGGGCTGAAATTCCTCTGAAACCCAAGGCAGCGGAGCCCAGAGGCGAAGGAGTTGCCCCGGCGGAAAAACCCAAGCCCCCAGAAAAGCCCCCCAAACCAAAGAAGAAGTATGAACCAGCGAAGATCATCGAGAGGCCCCCTGTTCCCCCTCCCTCCTTAGTGAAGGAGCGGGAACATGTCCCGATGGAAAAAAGACCTGCGGCCCCCCCCAGGCCTCCGATTATCCTGCAGCGACCTACTGCCCCTGGGCCAGGGCGGCCGGCTCCCCCAGCGGCAGCAGCCGAAGAAGAACGGGGCCGGCGGAAGAAGAAGCTCAAAAAGGATGTGGAGGTTCTCGAAGAAGGAAAACCCGATCGGGTTCGGGTGATTTCCACCAAGAAGCGGGCCTTTAAAGAATATGATTACCAGCGGGAAGAGCAGGGAGCTCGGCCTTTTGTCTTTGAAAGAGAACCGAAACAGCGGGTGGTCGCCCGGACCAAGATGGCCAAACCGGAGATTACCGTCCCCAAAGCGATAAAGAGAAAGATTCGTATTTCAGAAGCCATCCTGGTGGGAGAGCTGGCCAAACGGATGGGGGTCAAGGTCTCAGAAGTCATCAAGAAACTTATGGGATTGGGATTGATGGTGACCATCAACCAGGCCATCGATGCCGATGCCGCCTCCCTGGTCGCCGCCGATTTTGGTTACGAGGTGGAGAAGACCGCTTTGGAGCTGGAAGACCTGATTGAGGAGCGGGAAGACAAGGCAGAAGACCTCCAACCCCGTCCCCCCGTGGTCACGATCATGGGGCACGTGGACCACGGCAAGACCTCGCTTCTGGACTCCATCCGGCAGACCAATGTGACCGCCGGGGAAGCGGGCGGAATTACCCAACATATCGGAGCCTATACGGTCGATGTGGACCACCGCAAGGTGGTATTCCTGGATACCCCGGGTCATGAAGCCTTCACCGCAATGCGCGCCCGGGGAGCCAAGGTTACGGACATCGTCATCCTGGTCGTGGCCGCGGATGACGGCGTGATGAACCAGACCGTGGAGGCCATCAACCACGCCAAGGCCGCCAACGTGCCGCTGATCGTCGCCATTAACAAGATCGACAAACCCAACGCCAATCCGGATCGGGTCAAGCAGAACATGACCGAATATGGACTGGTGCCCGAAGCCTGGGGCGGCCAGACCATCATGGCCGAGATTTCGGCGAAACAGAAGGTCGGGCTCCAGGAGCTCCTGGAGCTCATCCTCCTCCAGGCGGAGGTTCTGGAGCTCAGGGCCAACCCCAACCGGGCCATGACCGGAACGGTGATCGAGGCCAAACTCGACCGGGGCCGGGGCCCGGTGGCCACGATTCTGGTGCAGGACGGAACCCTGCATGTGGGAGATTCCTTTGTCTGCGGGAGCTATTTCGGACGGGTCCGGGCGATGATCAATGACCGGGGGGAAAAGATGGAAGAGGCCGGCCCCTCCACCCCCGTGGAGGTCATCGGCTTTTCCAGCGTTCCGCAGGCCGGAGAATCCTTCGTAGTAGTGACCGATGAGAAGAAGGCCAAGGATTTGGCCGCTCAGAGGACGCAAAAACAGCGGGAGCTGGAGCTGGCCAAGTCTTCCCGGGTGACCCTTGAGGATTTCTACAAGAAGATGAAGAAGGGGGTGGTCAAAGACCTGAACCTCATCCTCAAGGCGGATGTCCAGGGATCGATCGAGGCGCTGACCGAAGCGCTGGGGAGATTGAGCACGGAAGCCGTCCGGGTAAACATCCTCCATTCATCCGTGGGGGCGATCAACGAGTCGGACTGTATGCTGGCTTCAGCCTCCGAGGCCATCATCCTGGGCTTCGGCGTGAAGATGGAGCCCAGCGCGCAGGGCGTGGCTGAACAGGAAAAAATCGACATCCGTTTTTACAACGTGATCTACGACGCCATCGAGGATGTGCGCAAGGCCATGGAAGGGCTCCTGGAGCCGATTTATGAGAAGCGGCTGACGGGCAAAGCCAAGGTGATCCAGCTTTTCACCATCTCTCGGGTGGGGGTGGTCGCCGGCTCCATGGTCTTCGAGGGAAAGATCCTCCGGGGCTCCAAGGCCCATGTGGTCCGGGACGGCAAGACGATCCACGAGGGAGAGATTGCCACTCTGAAACGGGTCAAGGACGATGTCAAGGAGGTGGTCTCCGGCTTTGATTGCGGGATCACCGTGGGAGGATTTCAGGATTTTCAGTTGAATGATGTCATCGAGTCCTATGTGGTCGAAAAGGTGACCGCCCATCTGTAGAAGGGAGAACCCCGGCCGTGGTCATCGGCCTTTGCCATCTGGAACTCCTGCTGGACGGGAATTTTTCTCTCAAGGGAAAAAGACAGGTGATCAAGAGTATCGTGGACCGCGCCCGGCAGCGTTTCAACATCTCTATCGCCGAGGTGGAGGACCAGGACCTGTGGCAGAAGGCGGTCCTGGGGGTCTGCACGGTCGCCAACGACCGGCAGCGGGTCAACTCCATTCTGGACAAGGTGGTGAGCTTCATCGAGAACACCAACCTGGCCCAGGTGACCGACTCGCAGATCGAAATCATGAACGTTTAATTTTCACCACAGAGACACGGAGGACACAGAGAAAATATAATTCGGCAAAAGAATAAGACCCTACGGACGAAGGGAATTCAAGAAGCGTGGTAATAATACTATATATGTCTTTCTCCGTGTTCTCTGTGCCTCTGTGGTGAATAGGTTTTTATGGTTTACAAAAGGTCCGACCGGGTTGGCGACATGATTCGGCAGGTCATCGGGGAGATGCTCCGGAGAGACCTGAATGACCCCCGGCTGAGTTTGGTGACTCTAACGGAAGTGAAGGTCACGGAAGACCTCAAGATTGCCACGGTCTTCTTCAGCGCCATGGGAAATCCCGTTCAAGAAGAAGCTTCGCTCCACGGCTTGCAGAGCGCAGCCGGGTACATCAAGAAAAGGCTGGGAAGGGAACTGAGGCTGAGATTTGTCCCCGAATTGTTGTTCAAAGTGGATCATTCCTTCGATTATGGAAAGCGGATCGATCGGCTCATTGAAAGTGTCCAAGACGAAGAAAAAGGAGATCCTCCGGAGGATCGCTGAGGAAATCCGGGGGAGGCGCAGTTTTCTGATTTCCACCCATCAGAATCCGGAAGGAGACGCCATTGGGTCCGTCCTGGCTCTGGGTTTGGCTTTGAAGAGCCTTGGAAAGGAAGCGCTCATACTGACTCAGGACCCGGTTCCGGAGGTTCTGGCCTTTCTTCCCGGGTCTGGGGAGATTGTCCATCAGGCCCCGGTGAACCGCGGGTTTGACATCGCCCTGGCCGTGGACTGCGGAGACCGCCCCCGGCTGGGGGAGGAATTCAGCAAAGTGCAGGGGATCGGAAAGATCATCAACATCGATCATCACGTGAGCAACGGCTTCTTCGGGGACTTGAACCTGATCGACCCTAAGGCGAGTTCCGCTGCGGAGATCATCTACGACCTGATCCAGGCCCTCCCGGCTCCTTTCACCAGAGAGGTGGCCGAGAACATATACACAGGGCTTCTGACCGATACTGGGTCTTTCCATTACTCCAATACTTCCCCGAAGACCTTTTCCGTGGCCCGGGCTTGTATGCTAGCCGGGGTGGACCCCTGGGAAGTATCCCAGAAGATATACGATACCCAACCCCTCCCCCGGCTTCGCCTTTTGCCGCGGGTTTTGGATACGTTGGAGCTTTTGGAAAATGGACGAGTAAGCTCCATGGTGGTAACCCAGCAGATGCTGAAGGAAACCGTCGCGACCGTGGCCATGACCGAGGACTTCATCAACTTTGCCCGGTCGGTCCAGGGGGTGGAAGTGGCCTTGCTCTTTCGGGAGGTGACGTCCCGGAAATACCGGGTTAGCATGCGCTCGCGGGGGCGCGTGGATGTGGCCCGGATTGCGGGTCAATTCCAGGGAGGGGGACATCCCGCCGCCTCCGGCTGCACGGTGGAGGGAAGTTTGTCCGAAGTCCGGACCCAGGTCCTGGAAGTTGTAAAGGCGGCTTTTTGAACGGGGTCCTGGTCATCGACAAACCTAAAGGCTGGACCTCTCACAAAGTGGTCGCCTGGGTGAGAAATGCGTTACGCCTCCGGAAGGTGGGTCACGGGGGGACTCTGGACCCTCTGGCGACAGGGGTTTTGCCCATCTATCTGGGGGAGGGCACCAAGCTGGTTCCCTTCAACCTCGAAGGGGTCAAAGAGTACATCGCCACGATGAAGCTGGGGCAGGAGACCGATACCTTGGACGCGGATGGAAGAATCGTGGCGGAAAAAGAAGGATTCCTTTGTACCCGGCAGACTGTAGAAGAGGTTCTCCATCAGTTCCGGGGGAAGATCCGCCAGAGGCCGCCCCTCTATTCGGCGGTCAAGCAGCAGGGAGTCCCACTTTACAAACGGGCCCGGTCCGGGGAAACACCGGAAGTGGCGGAACGAGATGCCGTCGTACATGCTCTTTTCATAAAAGGTTTCTCCTTCCCCCTGGTGACCCTGGAGATCGTCTGCGGGCGGGGGACGTACATTCGGAGCCTTTGCGCGGACATGGGCCGGGTGCTCGGCTGCGGTGCCCACCTGGTGGAATTGAGACGAACCCGCTCCGGAAGGTTTGGCCTTGACCAGGCCATGAGCTTGGAAGACCTTTCCAGGTGGATCGAGGAAAAGAGGATTGAGGAAAAGGTGATCCCTCTGAAAAACGGTGTAGACCTTTCGGGGGAGGTCCGGCTAGGAGAAAAGGCCGCGGCCAGGGTAAGACAAGGTCAATCCCTTTGCCTGAACGATCTTCCGGAAGGCGAACGGAAGAGGTTGCAGAAAGGGCAACGGTGGGGCCTTTTTCAGGAGGCCCAGGGTCTTGTGGCCATTGCCGAGTCGCAGGTGGATGCTGAATCCCAGCTTTCCGGGGATTCCCAGGCCTTGCGCATCCTCCGGGTCTTTCAGACATGAATGATAAAGAATTTTCGTTCATTGTCCCATGGTGAGTAAAAGAATATTAGCCGAGCAAATTCGGATTCTGAATAGGAAGCTAGAAAGGAGAATGAGGTGACACTACTGCCAGAGCGGAAGAAGGCCATCATCGAGGGGAATAAGAGACACCCTACGGACACGGGATCTCCCGAGGTCCAGGTCGCCATCCTAAGCGAGCGGATCAATTACCTGACGGAGCATTTTAAGGCCCATACGAAGGACCATCATTCCCGCAGGGGGCTCTTGCAGCTCGTCGGCCAGAGGCGGCACCTCCTCGACTATCTCAAGAAGAAGGATGTGGAGCGCTACCGCTCCCTGATCCAGAAACTGGGAATCCGGAAATAAGAAAGATTCAGGGGTGCCGCAATAAACTCCATTTTGTTGCACCCCGAAAAGGCCTGCCCGGTTCGAGGGCGGGGGAAGAAGGACATCTTTTGGAAAGAGGTTGAGTTTATGTCTACACTTGGAAATCGCCTCGAGGTTCGCTGTAACCTGGGAGGCAGGGATTTTATTTTTGAAACAGGGGCTGTGGCCAAACAAGCGGATGGAGCGGTCCTGGTTACCTTTGGAGAGAGTATGGTCCTGGTCACGGCGACGGCCTCCAGAACCATTAGGGAAGGGATCGATTTCTTCCCCCTGGTTGTCGACTACCAGGAGATGGCCTACGCGGCGGGAAAGATCCCCGGCGGATTTTTCAAACGCGAAGGTCGGCCCAGCGAGAAAGAGATTCTTACCGCCCGGCTGATCGATCGGCCCTTGCGTCCCCTCTTTCCCAAAGGTTTCTTCAACGAAGTCCAGATCGTCGCCACGGTCCTGTCAGCGGATCAGGAGAATGACCCCGATGTTCTGGCCATCTGCGGAGCCTCGACGGCCCTGCAGATTTCGGACATTCCCTTCCAGGGCCCCATCGCCGGAGTCCGGGTGGGGAGGATCCAGGGCCAGTGGGTCTGCAACCCCACCGGAAGCCAGCTCGCCCAGAGCGACGTGAATCTGGTGGTGGCCGGGAGCCGGGAAGGGGTGGTCATGGTGGAAGGCGGGGGCCAGGAGATTTCCGAAGAGGAACTGCTGGAGGCGATCTTTTTCGGCCACCGCTCCCTGCAGCCCATCCTGGATATCCAGGAAGAATTGAAAAAGAAAAAGATCGAGCAGGAAAACGAACAGCGAAGGGCTGCCGGAGAAGCGGAGATCGCCGACATCGTAAAGAGGCGCGCTCCTCAGCTTTTCCCGGACCCGGTCCTGGGGAAATCCGTGCTGCTGGCCGATGAATCGATCCGGGAACGGGTCCGCACAGCCGGGCAGGAAAAGATTCTTCAGGCCCTGTCCATTTCTAAGAAGAAAGTGCGCACCGAACAACTGGAGCAGGCGAGGGAGGAAACCCTGAAGGCACTTCTGGAAGAGTTCCCCGAAAGGGCGGGAGAGATCAAAGCCTATTACGAGGCGGTAGAGAAATTTGTCGTCCGCCGGCCCATCCTCCAAGAGAACCGCCGGGTGGACGGGCGACGTTTCAACGAAGTCCGGCCCATTCACATCCAGGTCGGCTGGCTGCCGAGAACTCACGGATCGGCCCGCTTCACCCGCGGAGAGACGCAGGTCTCCGCGGTAGTCACCCTGGGATCGGCGGAGGACGAGCAGAAGATCGACGCCCTTACCGGGGAGACTTTTAAGTCCTTCATGCTCCATTATAATTTCCCCCCTTATAGCGTCGGCGAAGTCCGCATGCTACGGGGGCCCAGCCGCCGGGACATCGGCCATGGAGCTTTGGCCGAACGGTCCATCAACCGCATTCTGCCGCCCAGCGATAAATTCCCCTATACCGTCCGGATCGTCTCCGAAGTCCTGGAATCCAACGGGTCCTCTTCCATGGCCACCGTCTGCGGGTCTTCCCTGGCCTTGATGGATGCCGGCGTTCAGATCAAACGGCCGGTGGCTGGGATCGCCATGGGTTTGATCAAAGAGGGAGAGAAGGTGGTCGTTCTTACGGATATCCTGGGAGACGAAGACCATCACGGAGACATGGATTTCAAGGTGGCCGGGTCCCGGAGCGGCATTACCGGATTCCAGATGGACATCAAAATTTCCGGGGTGACCCGGGAGATCCTCCGTCAGGCTCTGGCCCAAGCACGAGAAGGAAGGGAGTTCATTTTGCAGAAAATGGAGGAAGCGTTAGCCGGGCCGAGAGTCGAGATGTCTCCCTATGCTCCCCGCTTCCTCAGCCTGAGAATCAAACCCGACCGGATCCGGGAGATCATCGGACCCCAGGGAAAAGTCATCCGGGGGATTCAGGATGAGACCGGGGTAAAGATCAATGTGGAAGACGATGGATCGGTTCATATCTTCTCGCCCGATTCCCAGGCGGCCCAGAAAGCGGCGAACATCATCCGCGATATGATCAAGGAAGCTGAAGTGGGGCAATTCTACATGGGCCGGGTCACCTCCATCGCCCGCAAGCAGGATGGAAAGGAGTTCGGAGCCTTCGTGGAGATTTTCCCGGGAACCGACGGGCTGGTTCACATCTCCCAACTGGCCAAAGAAAGGGTCCGCAACGTGGAGGATGTGCTGAAAGAAGGAGACCAGGTCCTGGTCAAAGTCATCGGAATCGACGAACGGGGAAAAATCAAGCTCAGCCGGAAAGAGGCCCTAGGCCATCCTTGGCCGGAGAACAAAT
>DASPRR010000034.1:0-10291 GCA_035624375.1 Thermodesulfobacteriota bacterium
TCTCGCGCACGGATACCTCCTCCACGGAAAAGGTCTTGCAGCGAAGATCTATGCCTAGCCATTTTTTGTTTGAAAGAGGCTTACGGGATCCCTTTAGACTTCCAAGAGCAAATAACACCAGAAGAATTGTCCGACCCCTCAGCCACCCGCCACCAGGACCGTGAAGGTGATCTCATCCCCATCCTGGATTTTCGTCTCCCCGAGGCTGAGGGACCCGATGTTTCTGCCATTCACCAGAATCGTGCAACCTTCCGCCGGGGAAAGGTCCTCTTTTATGAATCGTTCTAAAGGAGCCCCGTACTGATCTTTCAGCGCCCTCAAAACATCTTTCGGGTCCGAAGACGGCGGGTCCAAGAAGACCTCCTGCTTCAGCCGAATCTCCGTACCCAAGAGATTGATCATGACTCTCATGGTTTCAGCCAATCATCCTTTGGGGGCTTCCCGGGGGAGATCATATTTCCGAAGGGTCGCCACGGTAGGGACTCCCTGGGAATCCCATCCTCGGCAGGCATAGTAGTCATCGATCATTCGATTGAAATTCTCCTCCCCGATGAACTGCCCTTTGGCCGGGCCGTCGGGCAAAGGCTCAAAGAGCGTCCGGTGGGGAAGGGTATCGTCCTTCCGGGTAAACCCCTCGCGGAGATTGAACATCCGAATCAGGGTTTCAATCCTGCCGGCAATGGTCAGGAAATCATTTACCGAAAAGGACTCCCCGGTGACCGCCTGAAAATAGTTGGCATAATCGTCCAGAGATAAAGGAATGAACTTGGCCGGCATGTCGCAGACCAGGAGCGAATGGAGAACGCAGTTTTGATCGTACAGATCTTTTATCATCTCCGCCTTGCCTTCCACGGTATAAGGCGGGTATCCGCCGAGAATCTCCTTGGCCGGGGGCCAGGCCCTTCGATGGCAAGCCCCCCTGGGGCTGACGGCATAGGAAAGCCCGGAACCAAAGGCCCCTCTCGGTTCATAGGCAGGGAATTCCAGCCCTTTGACGTGCATGGCGAATCGGCCGGAATCCTTTCCGATGCGCTCGGAGGCCGCCTTCACCCCCTCGGCGAGGATGTCCCCGAATCCTTTCCGGTGAGCCATCATATCAATCAATGCTAAACTGGCTTCCGCGTCGCCAAAACGAATTTCGAACCCCTGGGCTTCTTTCGCCGAGATCAGTCCCCTTTCGAAGCACTCCATGGCGAACCCGATCACATTCCCCGCGGATATGGTGTCCAGTCCCAGCCGATCACAGAGGATGTTGGCCTGAATGATGACCGGAAGGGAATCGATGAGCAGATTGGACCCGAACATCCCCAGGGTCTCATATTCCGGGCCTTCCACGGAAATTCCTTTGTACCGGCCTTCCCCGACCTCGGTGATCAGGCTGCAAGGGACAAAACAGGAGATGCAGGCTTTGTGGGATTTGACACTCTTGTGGACCCCTAGGGAATCGATCTTCTCCAGAGCCTTTTCCCAGGTACCGAATTGAAAATTTTTCGTGGGCAGGATCCCCCCCGCATGGGTGATGTTCAGGGTCAGAGGGGTTCCATATTTCATCCGTGCTTCGGCCACCGGGCTTTTTCGGGAACGCTGGTAGTTTTCCCGGTTCAGCTCAACGAGCTTTTTCCGGTCGTGGAGGGCCGGGCCGCTGGACCCCTTGACCACGATGGCCTTGAGTCTCTTGGAGCCCATGACCGCCCCGACCCCGCCCCTCCCCGCCTGGCGGTATAAATCGCTGTTGATGCAGGCAAATTTACCCAAATTTTCTCCGGCCGGTCCGATGGAGGAAACTCCCACGGAAGGATTTTTCTCCATCTCCTTGAGCATCCTTTCCGTCTCGAAACTGTCCTTGCCCCAAAGTGAACCCGCTCCCCGGACCTCCACGCCGCGCTCATCGATCCTCAGGTAGCAGGGATGGTTCGACCTTCCCCGAATCATCATCCCGTCGTAACCCGCCTTTTTAAGTTCCAGCGCAATCCTTCCGCTGGAATAGCTGTCGCACCATCCGTGAGTAAGGGGCGACTTGGTCACCACTACGAATTTGGACGAGCCGGTTACCATCGAACCGGTGAGGGGCCCGGTCAGGAAGATCAGCACGTTTTCAGGGGAAAGGGGGTCCGTTTTGGCGGGAAGGGAATCAAAGAGCAACCTTGCTCCCAGGCCTCTTCCTCCCAGGTACTTTCCCATCGTTGCGCCCGCGATCGGAGTTTCCTTCGTCTTTCCGGTAGTCAGATCAATTTCCAGCAACTTGCCGCATATCCCTTTCATAAACTCCTCTTCATTTGCCAAACCGTAAGGCCTGATCCCCGACCAGGCCTTCTGCTTGGCGCGTTCGGGGATCGCACCTAACATTTCAGGCTATTCTATTTTATTTTTATGTTTTTGTTTTTATCTCTTGGCAAAGGGTTTCGTTGCACTCCCGCCCTCTCAGCCAGCTGTTGATAGATTCTCATGACCACCGTGGCATCCTCCCGATCCCAGCCGTTATAATGAGCCTTCAGCAGAAGCTGTTGGTACAATGCTCCCACGGGTAAGACGACTCCCAGTTGCCTTGCCGTTTCCAGGGAAAGGGCAAGGTCCTTGTTGGCCAGAACGACAGGCCCCTTGGGGGAGAAATTGCCCTGGAGCATATCTTTTCCCCGGGCGAGCAGCAAATCGCTCGAGGCGGCCCCTGAGGTGATCACCTCGAACAGGACGTTGGGATTCAGGCCGGCTTTCAAGCCCAGAACCAGCCCCTCGATGGCCGCAGCCTGGTTGAGGTATAGGGTGTGGTTGATGACCAGCTTCAGCGTCGCCCCATCCCCGCTCTTTCCCGCATAAACTGTTTTTTTACCGATCCGGTCGAGAACGGGCTTGATCTTTTCATAGACGGCTCTTTTCCCCCCCGCCATAAAGACCATATTTCCCACCCGGGCCTGCGCAGAGGAACCGGAGATGGGAATATCCATCCACTCGATTCCTTTCTTCGCCAATCTCTTTCCCAAAGCTTTACTCTCCCACGGAGGGGAGGTACTGGTGTCCACCACGATCTGGCCTTTCCGGGCTCCTTCCATCACCCCATCCTTTCCTTCCACCGCGGCGAGGACCGCCTCCCAGTTCGGCAGGGATAGGAGAATGAGGTCCGTTCCTTGGGACGCTGCTTTGGGGGAATTCACCGCCCTCAACCCGAGGGGGACTAGGTCGGACATCTGCTTCTTGACGATGTCAAAACCGGTCACCCGGTATCCAGCTTTCATCAGCAAGGAGGCGATGGGGGCTCCCATCAGTCCCAGGCCAATGACCGAAATGTTCCTGACATCCACGGTTTATCTCCCCCTTTTCGATCCTTGCCAATATCAATGCATAAAAAAAATTTAGGGTGCGTGCCCCGAAGCATCACGCCTTGGCGTGACCTGATCGGGGATCAGGCCCTACAGATTGCCTATCAGTTCCACCGGTTTCTCCGTTCGTGCCGAGTCTATGGCCGCTCGAATCAAAGCCAGGGCAACCAGAGCTCCCTCCCCACCTGTTTCTGGCTGGGCTCCTGTTTGAATGCAGTCGGCAAACTCGTCAATCTCTTCCAGGATCGGGTCTCCAATCGGCAAAGGGATTTCTTCTGGCTGGTCTTTTCCTTTTCCGAATAGCTGCAGGGTAGTATACCGATCCACAACGGTCCAGACCTTCAGGTATTCATCAAAAGGCAAATTGGGCAGAGAGACGGAGCAGGAGAGTTTCCCTTCCGTGCCGTAGACCTGTACCCAGTTTGTTCTCGGAGTTGCATAGGACGATCCGAGATAACCCAGGACGCCTGATTGGAATTGGAATATAGTCATGGTCACATCTTCAACCTCCGCTGGAATGTAGAGCTTGTTGAAGAAAGCGTAGACCTTCTCAATCGGTCCAAAAAGATGATTGAGCGTATCCGCGTGATGAACCCCCATGGTCATGAGCGCTCCTGCAGGACATCCCGAATCGTCTCCATACCAGCGCCATTTGTCAGGAGTCAATTCAAATCCCATCGGGGAAGAGAAATTGGACTCCGCCATGACCGGTTTCCCGATCGCGCCTGTATCCATGAGGCCTTTCATCTTTCGGAATCCGGATAAGCGGCGCATATCATGGCCAACGGATAGGACGACTCCGGCTTTCCGGCACGATTCAACCATTTTTTCCCCATCCGCTAACGTATTGGCAATGGGTTTTTCTACGTAGACATGCTTCCCGTGTTGAGCCGCTAAAACGGCATGCTCGGCATGGGCCGCATTGGGAGTGGTCAGGATCACTCCATCGACATCCTTCCGCTTCAACAGTTCTTCGTAGCTCTTCTCTTGATCACATCCATATTTTTTACTATAGGCATCGCGTTTCTCGGGTGTCCTCGAATAACAGGTTACCAGTTTTGTTCTCTTGCTCCTCGCCACGGCACCGCAAATGATACTCGACCAACTCCCGATCCCGATGAGAGCGAGCCCCACCTTGTCCCCTGGATTCATGAATCCTTTCTCCTTTTCGAGGACGGCTTTCCTGAACCTTCCTCCGATGGGAATCATTTAATCCCCATTCTAATCCCTGATTGTCCTTTGTCAAATTATTTATCAGCCCTGTTTTCTCCTGTCTGTCCCACCCCTCACCCTGGACAAACTTCTCCATTTTTGTTAAAAAAGTTTGTTTCCTGATTTCACTTCAAAGTAGAAGGGGGGCCCTAATATGGGATTTTATCATCAATGGGGAGATTTTCCGGAGAGAGAAATCAGTTACTTGAAGGGTCGTCCGGAATCTTCCAAGTTGCTTGTCCGCATCCTGAGCAGCGAGAGGATGATGGTTACGAACATCAACGCCCGGCGAGGAGCCTTCGTGCCCCTCCATCACCATGAGGCCGAGCAGATTATCCTGGTCTTAAAGGGAAAGATCAAGGCCATCATGGGAAAAGATTCGTCTCAAAACCTCGGGCCCGGCGGCATCTGGGTCGTCCCCTCTAAGCACCCCCATGGCGTCGAATACCTGGAAGATACGGAAGCCATCGAAGTAGTGAGCCCTCCTCGCCTGGACAATTTTGTTGGTTATACAATTTCCCATACCTTCTTCGATGAATGAGAAGAAAATGAAAGGGATCTGAAAATTCGGCCATCTCCCCTGGATCGCCCCTCCCCTAGAGCGGGGAAAAGATGCAATCATGGCCAGTTTTCAAGCACGCGCATCACCCGCGCATCACCTTGCTAAAATGGGATACCGGATGATATGCTGGAGGCCTCAGTCGGGGGAGAATTGCGATGGATCACCCGAGGAAGGCAGAAGAAGCCGAAGGAAACCCGGATTCGAGGAGGCGATGATGGTGAAAGTTCAAGTGGCCGCGATTCAAACCAAAACGTTTCTGGAACCGGATGAGCAAGTACGAAATATCGAAGGGGCATGGCAGTATGTGACTGAGGCGGCAAGGCGGGGGGCCCAGTTCATTTGCTTTCCGGAGACCTATCCGGGCCCCTGGAAGGCGCCCCTTGGCTATTCACCCGTTGGCCCACTAGAGGAAATGGCCAGGAAGAATGACGTCTATATTGTAGCTGGAGCCAATTGTCCCGTACCGGGAAATCCGAAGAAGGGCTACACCTCCCAGGTTCTTGTCGGGCCGGGGGGCTTGATCGGAAGATACAATCGCATCATTCCCCGGGGCCCCTGGATTTATAAGGGAGGACGTTTCTGGGATTATGATTACCAGGAGGCGGACGACCTTCCCGTTTTCGATACCCCCTTCTGCAAGGTTGGAATCCTGATCTGCAGCGAAGTCTATTCGCCGGAACTCTGCCGCCTTCTGGCTCTAAAAGGAGCGGAGATCATCTTTTTGCCCGCAGGCATTTGCAAATATGAGCTTCATGAGACCTGGCGGAATCTGATTTGGTCGAGGGCCATCGAAAACCTCGCCTACACGGTGACCTGCCAGAATATTCTGGGGGCCGAGCATGGACTCGCCATGATCTGCAGCCCCGAAGAAATCCTGATCGAGTCGCTCAAGCCTGGAATTTTCACCGCCGAATGTGACTTCGAACGGATTCGATGGCTCCGGGAGGAAAGGGACCTTTACGGGCCGCCCATGCCCTGGAGGACGAAGCCGGGTATCCTTCGGGACTGGCGCCGGCCCGAGGTGTTCCGGAAAAACTTTCCCGACTGGTGACCGTGAGATAAGGAAGGTTGAAGAGATAAAATCGAATCGGGATGAGAGGAGAGACTGATGAAACCCAGAGCCATCGACATTCATACCCATGTGGAGTTTGCGGGTACCCTTGATATTCTGAAGAAACGGTACACGGAGGAGGAGATCTTCGAACGCTTTGTCGTTTCGGCCACCGGCCGCCGTTCCGCGGAACTAAACCGGGGGATCGTCGCGGCCATTCGCGACGCCCTGAGGGACCCCCAGAAAAAGATTCGGGATATGGATGAAGCGGGAATTGGGTTTTCCGTGCTCTCCTCCACTCCCTTCGCCTTTTTCTACGAGGTGGAGGACAATCTGGCCGTTGAACTGGCGAGGTTTCAAAATGACAAACTCGCAGAAATGGTGAAAAAGTTTCCGGACCGCTTTGCCGCCATGGCCACCCTCCCCCTGCAGGTTCCCGAAGAAGCGTTAAAGGAACTGAACAGGGCGGCAAAGGAATTGGGTTTGCGGGGCGTGGAAATCGGCTCCCACATAGCGAAGCGGGAATTGGATGATGAAGCCTTCTTCCCGGTGTATGAAGCCCTCCAAGGCCTGGACATGCCCATTTTCATCCACCCGCACCACGTGGCCGGCTTAGACCGGCTCCTGGAATATTATCTGAACAATCTCATCGGCAATCCGCTGGACACGACCATTGCCGCGGCCAACTTGATTTTCGGCGGGGTCCTGGAGAAATACCCGCGCCTCAAGATCATCCTGGCTCACGCTGGCGGGCAATTCCCTTACATCATCGGAAGGTGGGAACATGGGTACAAGGTCCGGCCGGAGTGCAAGGACAAGGTCCACCAATCCCCCATGGCTTTTTTTAAGAACTTCTATTACGACATCATCACCCATAACCCCGACGCCCTTCGGTACCTGATCTCCCTTGCCGGGAGCGACCATGTCCTTTTGGGCACCGACTATCCTTACGATATGGGGGACCTGAATCCGGTGCAGACGGTAGCCAAGCTCAAAGAGATCAAGGTCAGGGACCGTCAAAGGATCCTGAGAGAGAACGCCATCGCCCTCTTCGGGTTGAATACTGCCTAGACCGATATTTCTCTGCCAATGGCAGAATGATCCCCGCCTTTTAAAAAAAACAAGGACGTCCTTTTCCCCATCCCACAAGGTTTAAATCGGAATCGGAAATTAATTAAATTTTCTTAGGGCATCCTGCATTTTCGCATTCTTTAATTCTTGTCGGCCCGTCGCCCGAATGAATCCCGGGTCTCTCGTTCAGGCGTAGAATTCATCGAGCTCGATGGGCAGCTTCAAAGCCTTCCCGCGCGCCGCAGACAAATCCATGGCCATGGTGAGAACTAGGTTCCGGTGTCCATCGGCCGCGGAGGCGTGGGGCGTCGGCAAGCCCATGCAAACCCGGGTCAGCCAGGAATTGGTCTCGTCCCGCATGGCCCCCCAGATCTGCCCCAAATGAACATCTCCCGGAGGATAGCTGGTGAGGAAATCAACGTGACGCGCGTATTCCGGCTCAAATCCTTCGGGCTTGTACCCGGCCCCCTGAGCAACTTCCGATGCCAGCACCAGGTCACGATGGGTATCGTCGATGGTAATGACCCCCTTGGTTCCGACGATCCCGATTTCCAGGGAATAAACCGCACCCGGCCAAACGGTTGGCAGGGCCCAGCTAATGTTCATGCTCCAAATCGTTCCATCCTTCATCGTGAAGAGACCGAAGGTGGCGTCTTTCGTCCCCCATTTTCCCAGGACCTTGTCGACGGACCGGGCGTAGACTTCAACCGGTTCCTTTCCCTCCAACAGCCACAGGGACATGTCGAGGCTGTGGGTCCCGGATACGACCATAGGCGTCAACGTCTTTCGCTGCTCGGTGCGCCGCACGGTGGCGATGGGTACCATGCGGTTCATGAATGCCCGGGTCGTGGCCGCGGTGACCTCGCCGATCTGCTTTGTCTTAATCCTTTCCTTGATGGCCAGGAAGCGGCGCCGGAAACGATTGGTGTATCCGACGACGGCATCCACACCACTCGCTTGGATTGCTTGGAGGATTTTTTGGGATTCCTTGGCATCCGTGGCCAGGGGTTTTTCGATCAGCATATCCACGCGGCGTTCCACCGCTTGCAGGGTGGGGGCAACGTGTTGATTTTCACCGGTAGCGATAATCGCGGCATTGATTTCAGAGCGCTTCAGCAGCTCTTTATAATCAGTGGTCCAGAAATCAGCCTGGGCATCTTCGGCGAGCTTTTTGGCCAGGTTTTCCTTCAGGTCACATACACCCAGCCAGGTCACCCCGGGAAAGTTGCAAGCTAACATCGTGCGAATCCGCCCAATCGTGCCGCATCCGACGACTGCCAACCCAATTTCTTTTCTTACTTTTTTTGCCATTTCCGCTCCTTTCTTAAGCCGATTTCCCTCTCCGGTCCCACGGCTGAGATCGGGTCACCCTTGATGCGAACCGCTCCATTTTGAATGGGCGATCGTCCCGTCCCATCGATGAGCAAAGTCCATTTGATGACTATAAAATTCATCTTCTTGAGGTCCGTTTTTGGCTGAAATAAAGTTGTCTACTTATGGCGAGAGTCGAACCGGGGGCTGATGCAGAAAGCAGAGCGCAAAGCGTTGAGGACTCCCGATCCTATTTTAACGCTATGCGCTCTGCGCGAAGCGCTTTGAGGTTACACGAGTGTCTTTTCGTCCTTGATGCTGAAGAAGTGGATATTCTCCATGGTGGGCCTCAGGCAAAGACTGCCGTGGGGCTTGGCCGTGGTGTTGGGCTCGGCCCGGGCGATGAGCGAATGATCATCGGCTTTCACGTCCAGGTACACTTCGCTTCCCAGAGGCTCCATGACTTCCACGACCACCGTGAAGGTCTCCCCGGGGGCTGCGCAGGGGGCTTCCGGCAGGTCTTCCGGGCGGACGCCGAAGATTATCCGCTTTTCGGAGTAATCCTTCAGCTTGCTCGCCTTTTCCTGGGGGATCTTCAATTTCATCCCCGGACCCTGGAAATAAAGCGCCCCGCCTTCGGAAAGCTGATCCCCTTCAATAAAGTTCATGGCCGGGCTGCCGATGAAACCGGCCACGAATTTGTTGGCCGGATGGAAATAAAGTTCGAGGGGTGGACCGACCTGCTGTTTCAGCCCGTCCTTCATCACCACGATCCGGTCTCCCATGGTCATGGCTTCAACCTGGTCGTGGGTCACGTAGATGATAGTTGTCTGGAGCCGGTCATGGAGCTTTTTCAACTCCACCCGCATCTGCACCCGCAGCTTGGCATCCAGGTTGGAGAGGGGCTCGTCGAAAAGGAAGACCTTGGGCTTGCGCACGATGGCCCGGCCCACGGCAACCCGCTGGCGCTGCCCACCCGAAAGAGCCTTCGGCTTGCGGTCCAGAAGCTCCTTGATGTTCAGGATTTCCGCCGCATCCTTGACCCGCTGGTCGATCTCGGGCTTGGGAAATTTGCGCAGGGTGAGGCCGAAGGCCATGTTCTGGTAAACGGTCATGTGGGGGTAGAGAGCGTAATTCTGGAAGACCATGGCGATGTCCCGGTCCTTGGGGGGGAGGTTGTTGACCACTTTGTCGTCGATGTAGATATCCCCCGAGGTGATGTCCTCCAGGCCCGCCACCATGCGCAGGGTGGTGGTCTTGCCGCAGCCGCTGGGACCGACCAGGACCACGAACTCCTTGTCCGGGATCTCCAAGTCGAAATCCCTCACTGCTTTGACTTCCCCAAAATGCTTGTTCAGTTTCTCCATCAGAACTTTAGCCATAGTTTCACTCCTTTAGCGCGCCGGTCATGCCGGCGACATAGTGTTCCACGAAAAATGAGTATACCAGAGCCACGGGTACGGATGCCAGCAGGGCTCCGGTCATGAGCGGACCCCAGTGATAGACATCGCCCCGGACCAATTCAGTAATCAGGCCCACGGGAACGGTCTTTTGCGTGTTGGTCGATATAAAGGTCAGAGCATAGAGAAATTCGTTCCAGGAAAGGGTGAAGGCAAAGATCGCCGAGGACAGAATTCCCGGCAGGGCCAGGGGGACGACGATCTGCCAGAAAACCCGGAACCGGCTGGCCCCGTCGATCATGGCGCACTCTTCCATCTCTTTGGGAATAGACTTGAAATATCCCATGAGCAGCCAGGTGCAGAAGGGGAT
>DASPRR010000053.1:0-2273 GCA_035624375.1 Thermodesulfobacteriota bacterium
AATTGGTGGATTTAAAGATGTCCAGCGGGACTACCCTGGTGAGGAGCGAAGAAGGGGAACTAGCCGGCTATGTATTCATCGATGTCACTGGGAGGGACATCGGAAGCTATGTGAAAGACTTGAAGAGGGTTGTGGCTGAAAAGGTCCAAGTTCCCCCCGGATACCACCTGGTCTGGAGCGGGCAGTACGAATACATGGAACGGGCTGGAGAACGGCTGAAGATCGTTATTCCCCTGACCCTTCTCATTGTCTTTGTCCTTTTGTATTTCAACACCGCCCATGTGGGCAAGGTCTTCATCGTGCTTCTGGCTGTTCCCTTTTCGTTGATCGGCGCCTTCTGGTTCATTTATCTCTTAGGTTACAATTTGAGTGTGGCGGTTTGGGTAGGCATTATCGCTTTGGCCGGGGTAGACGCCGAAACCGGCGTCATCATGCTTCTCTACCTAGATCACGCCTATGAAAAGTGGAAGAATCAGGGGAGGATGCGGAGCCTGAGAGACCTGCAGGAAGCCATTAGGGAAGGCGCAGTCAAGCGGGTCCGCCCCAAGATGATGACCGTGATGGCCATCATCATGGGACTGCTGCCCATCATGTGGAGCCACGGGGCCGGGGCGGATGTGATGAAGCGAATTGCGGCTCCCATGATCGGAGGGATCGTAACTTCCTTCATCCTGGAGCTGGTCATTTACCCAGTGATCTTCGAGATCTGGCGGGGGAGGGGATTCAAGAAAGGCTTTTCGAGCGCGGAGAACCAAGCCAAGCCGAAGCTGGCCTAAAGGAGATATGAACCTAGGAGGAGGGAATAATGAATATGTCTAAAAAAGCCCTTGGACAGTGGGTTAGCGTCGCTTTCCTTCTTCCATCGCTCCTGGGCGGGGATATGGCGAAAAAGGGAGCAGAAGAGGGATGGTTGGCGTGGTTTGGCGATGAGTTTCCAGAACAGAACGAACCCCAGGCACTCGAGGAAGGGCCTTTGCCGGGGTGGTTGTCGGCGATCACCGAATCCATTGCCCGCGAGTATGGCGTCTCCCCCCGGTTGGTCAAATTTATCATCTGGACGGAATCCCAGGGAAACCCCAGGAAAGTATCCGCCAAAGGGGCCAAAGGACTGATGCAATTAATGCCCGTCGTGGTGCAACGTTACAAAGTGCCCGATCCTTACGATCCTGTCGCCAATATCCGCGGCGGAGTTCAATACCTCAGCAATCTCCTGGAGGATTTTTGTGGCGATATACCCCTGGCCCTAGCGGCTTATAACGCCGGGCCCACCGCAGTGCGAAAATACGGAGGGATCCCTCCCTTTGCGGAAACCCAGGCGTTCGTAAAAAAAGTGAGCGAGTTATTCCATTTTGTGGAGACATCACCTCCCATTTCTCTGGCGGCCCCAGGAACTGGCGAGAAGAAATTTGTAGACCAGGAAAATCCTCCCCAGAGGATGACCTACAGCGGGTCCCCCGGACTCCTGACTTTTCTCCTAAGGCGCATGAATCTTGAAGGGGTTGAGGTGCAGATTCAATGAACAGGTGGCTATGGGTAGAAACCCTCTTTATCGCGGCCTTCCTTTACGTCCCTTCAGCAATGGCCCAGCATCAACATGGCGGGATGTCCGGCATGCCCGGGATGGAAGGGGAAAAGAAACCCGAATCGACGTTAGGAAATGAAGCATCTCCCAACCGTACCTTCCTGTTGCAGGGCGGCGTCAAGGCTGCCTTTTCCATCATGGCCATGGCGGAGCACAAGAAGATGCTTCAGGACATGAGGATGAAAATGGAAGTCGATCCTCAGGCAACTCACAATATCGCGGTAACCCTCAGCGATACCCGGACGAACCTGCCCATCACCGACGCAGTGGTCAAGATGAAAGTCATCGACCCGAAGGGCAAAGACCAGATCAAACTCCTGGACTTCATCGCCGGCATGAATCAGTACGCGGGCGACTTCACCCTGTCCGGCAAGGGCCGGTACCAGGTCCTGATCCTTTTCAAAGCAGGCGGCAAGAAAGAAGCCGCGGGTTTTTATTACCTCCTGAAGTGATCGCCACTCTTCCCCCCTGATTCAAAATGGGCGACAGATTGAATCGTAAGGACCCGACTTGGGTAAATTCGCTGCTCCTGGCGGCAAGCTTCTTGTCAATTATGAAAGGCCTCTGGCCGGGAGTCGCCTATCATGATTGGAAGAAAATGAACCCTTGCGGAGAGGTTGTTTATTCGCGAGTGGATGGGAAGATGGAAAATTTCCCGGCCATGCGCGCCCTGGATGAATTCAAGTCTCCC
>DASPRR010000054.1:0-6137 GCA_035624375.1 Thermodesulfobacteriota bacterium
CACCCTGGCAACCGAGTAATCCCGCCGCGCCCGGGCCAGGTTTCCCTTGGCCTGGATGACGCTCAGCTGGGCATCGTCCACCTCGAGCTTGGTCTTGACGCCGTATTCATACCCCTTTTCGGCCATGGAAAGAAGTTTCTCAGCCTGCCGGACCGTTCCGGAGAGGGCTTTCACGATCTCTTCAGCTTCCCGACACGCGTTTAACGCGTCGCGGACCTGCAGGGCGATGGAGTCTTTCATTTTGGCTTCATCAATCTTCAGCGAACTGAGGTCGCTCTTGGCCTGGATCGTCTTTCCGCGACTGCGCATCCCGTCAAAGAAGGGGAAAGTCAAAAAGACTCCCGCGCTCCAGACTTGTCCATCCCCCCTAGCCACATCGAAGTAGTTGATATCCTTATACCCGTAAGAACCCTTTAGATCCACTCGGGGCTTATCTCCCGCATCATTAATCTTGACGAGCTCCGCTGCAATGCCGATTCGTTTTTGCAGGTCGGAAAGGTCGGGACGACTCTTCCAGGCCGTAGCCACCCCCTTTTCATAGGAAGGATAGGGGGTGATGGTTTCTTCGAAGGTTCCTTTGGCATCCACCTCTTCCCCCTCCAGCCCCAGGAGGAAGCGGAGTCTTTCCCGGGTAAGGCGGATCTGGTTTTCCCTGCGGATGACCTCCGGACGGGCATTTTCCACGGCCACATCCGCGGCCAGGACGTCATAGTCCGTGGCCACCCCGGCAGCATGCTTGCGCCGGGTTTCATCCTGGATCCGTACCTTCTGGTCGTAATTCTGTAAGGAGAGGGCATAGATTTCTTTAGCCAGTAACACATCGTCGAAGGCCGAGGAGACATCCCGCAGAGCGGCCTGCTGGTAAATGCGCAGCTGGTCCTCAGCCGTAGAAAGACCAATCTTGGCCGCCCGGATCGCCGCGCCCACTCTTCCGAAACTGTAGATCAGCTGGGAAATTCCTACTTCCGTCCCCCAGGTCTCTTTTTCCGGCGGGAAGAGTCCATGGAGAACATTACTCGTGGCATCGTCCCGATCCCGGTTGTACCCCCCGGAAAGCTGGAGTTGGGGCAGGGCAGCGGCTCGCTCTTCCACATAACGCCCCATCACGCTGTTCCGGTATTCCTGGGCTTTCTTGATGTCCTTATTCTTCTCCAGGCCGATTCGGAGGGCCTCTTCCCGGGTCAGCACTTTCACCCCCTTCTCCTGGGTCCACCCGGGGGCCAGAGGAAATATTGCCAGGCTTATGAGGCCCAGCATCCCCATGAGGGGTAGCCGTATCCATTTCCCATATCCCAGAGGCATGTGTTGTTTCATCCTTCCGACTCCTTCGTCCCTTCCCATCTGCGCCGGACCCATCCCCCCACGTCATCGAGCACCGTGTAGACAACCGGAACAACGAGCAATGTCAATAAGGTCGAGGTAATCAAACCCCCGATGACCGCCCGGGCCATGGGCGCCCGCATCTCCGCCCCCTGCCCGAGGGCCAGGGCTAAGGGGAGCATGCCGAACATCATGGCCAGCGTGGTCATCAGAATGGGCCTCAGTCTTGTCCGGCCGGCGGTGATCAGGGCTTGCCTGCGGTCTATTCCCCTGGAACGCAGGGTTTTGGTGAAATCCACCAGGAGGATGGCGTTCTTGGTAACCAGGCCCATGAGCATGATGAGCCCGATGAGGGACATGATGTTGATGGTACCACGGGTGAAAAAGAGCATTCCGGCCATACCCACGATCGAAAGGGGAAGGGAGAACATGATGGCCAGGGGATCGATGAACGACTCGAACTGAGCCGCCAGAATGAGGTAAACAAAGATGATGGCCAGGATGAGCGCCTCCCCCATGTAACCGAAGGATTCAGCCATATCCTCCGCCTCGCCGGAAAAGACCACCCGGTACCCCGGAGCCATGGGGATTTTTGCCCCGGCCTCCTTCACTTTTTCTACAGCCGTTCCAAGGGGTAGGTTGTCGAGGTTGGCCGTTATAACCACCTGACGGGTCAGGTCTTGTCGGTTAATCTCCGCCGGCGTGGTGCTCATCCCGTAGCTGACCACGTTTCCCAGCGGGACCAGCGCAGGAGGGGCATTCGGCTTCTGTACCGCTAGGCGAAACCTTTCCACTTGCGCCGGGTCCTGCCTGAGATTTAGGGGTAAACGGACGCGCACATTCACGGCATCCCCATCTTCATCTTCGTAAGTGGTGACGGCCTGCCCGCCCACCAGCGCTCCCACGGTTCGGACGATGTCTGCGGTCATCACCCCGGCATCCACTGCCCGCTCCCGGTCCACCTTCAGGCGGAATTCGGGAATGTCCTGTTCCAAGGTTACTTCCAGGTCGGTGATCCCTTGGATTTGGTAGATCCTTTCCTTCAATTCCGCCGCATATTTCTTCAGCAGGGTAATGTCCTCCCCCCGGATGTTGACGACCAGAGGCTTTTCGCTGCTTGCCCCTGCCCATTCCAAGATCGCTGGAAGGATGCCGGGGATCTTTTCCAGGCGGCTACGAAAGTCGCGCTGGATCTCTGCCTGGGTCCGCTTCCGCTCTTTTCGTTCGACGAGCTTTACGAAGACCAGGCCGTCTCGCACCGTATCCGTGTCTCTGGCCCCGATGGTGGCATAGACGTGTTGGACCTCAGGAATTTCTCGCAACGCCGTCAGCAAGGCGGAGATACGATTTTGGGTCTCTTCGATGGAGGCATCCGGTGCACTCTTGAAATTCAGCTGGAACTCACCCTTGTCGAAATTGGGAAAAAACTCCGTTTGCAGAGTGTAAAAGACGCCCAGCCCCGCGAAGAAGGCCGCCGTGGCGAGAAAGAGGACCGTCTTGCGGTGATCGAGAGCCCAGCCGATCACCCCGCGATATCCATCCGCCGTCCGGTCGAACCAGTGGTTGAATTGGTCAAGGACCCGCGCCAGAAGATGCCGTTTCCCTTTCCGCTCGATGTCTGGGTCCACCCAGCGCGAGGAGAGCATGGGGTCCAGGGTGAAGGAAACGAAAAGAGAGACGAGCACGGCAAAGGCCACCGTGATCCCGAACTGGAAGAAGAATCTCCCGACGATTCCTTTCATGTAGGCCACCGGAACGAACACGGCGACGACAGATAGGGTGGTGGCCAAAACGGCCAGTCCGATCTCGCTCGTTCCTTCCTGGGCGGCGGTAAAGTGGTCCTCCCCCCTCTCGAGGTGTCGTACAATGTTCTCCCGTACTACGATCGCGTCGTCGATGAGCATGCCGATGGCCAGGGACAAGGCCATCAGGGTCATCACGTTCAGGGTCATGCCCAGGAAATTCATGGCCGTGAAGGAGGAGATGACCGAAATGGGCAGGGTCAGCCCGGTGATGACGGTAGACCGCCAGGAGTTAAGGAAGCAGAAGACGATGAAAATGGTCAGGATTCCGCCGAGGATCAGGGTCTCTTCCACATCCTGCACCGAGTCCCGGATCATGATCGAGGCGTCACGTACCATTTCGACCGTGGTCCCGGGAGGAAGTTCTCTCTGCAGGATCTCGATCTCCCTTTTCACCCGATCGACCACGCCCACGGTATTGGCCCCTGATTGTTTGAGGATATCCAGGCCGATGGCTGGGATGCCGTTTACCAGGGCCAGCGACCGTTGTTCCTCGATGCCATCCTGAATTTGAGCCACTTCGGCCAGGGGAATCGGACGCCCGCCCCGCCGGGCGATGACCATGGTTTTGAACTGGTCCACCACATCGGGCTTTCCAGAGATGCGCAGGGGATATTCCGTGCCTCCTCGGGTCAGCCGGCCGAGGGGGGTATTGACGTTCTCCGACTGCAGACCGCCGATCACTTCGTCTACCCCCATCCCCAAGGCTTCCAGGCGGAGCGGGTCGATATTCACGTTGACCTCCCGCTTCGACGGGCCGACGAGATTAATCTTTCCCACGCCGGAGATGTTTTCAAATCGTCTCTTGACCTTCTTATCGACCAACGTTGTCAGGTCCCGCGGGGAGAGTCTCTGGGAACGAACGGCCAGCGAAACGATGGGGAAGGCGGCAAAATCCAGCTTCTGGATGATGGGCTCCTCGATGGCCTGGGGCAGGTCGCCCCGGATGGCATTGATCTTGGCCCGCGCCTCCTGGACCGCTTCGTTGATCTTTACCTCCAATTGGAAAAGAATCACCACATTGGAGACACTCTCCCGAGAGGTGGATAAGACATGCTTGACGCCGGAGATGGGGTTGACCGCTTCTTCAATCCGCTTGCTCACCTCCCGTTCCACTGTTTCGGGGGAGGCACCGGGAAACTTGGTCACCACGGAGACGACGGGGATCTCTACGTCTGGAAACATGTCGATGGCCAGCCGCCGGTAGGAGAAGATTCCCAGGGTGACGAGGGCCAGCATCATGACCGTGGCAAAGATCGGCCTCTTGATGGATAGATTGGAAAGAAACATTCTACTTCTCCCCGTTGATCCGGGTCACGTTCACCTTGTCGCCTTCTTTCACGTTGAACCCTCCCCGGGTGACGACCAGGTCTCCCGCAGCGAGTCCCGAGATGATTTCTACGTGGTCTCCAAGGATGGTTCCGGTCTGGATCGGTCTTCGCCGGGCCACATCCTGATTGACCGCAAAGACCTCCCCCTTCTTACTGGCCACATCCCAGCTGAGAAGGGCGGCCCGGGGGATTTTCAGGACTCCGGTGCGTCTTCCGGTTACGATCCGGCCTTGGACGAAAAGTCCGCCCTTCAGTTGATCCTCCCGATTTTCCACCTCGGCCACGACCTTGATGGAACGATCGGCCTCGTTCACCACCGGGTTGATGAACATCACCCTGCCGACGAAATTCCTGCCGGGAAAAGCAGCGATGGAGAATTGAAGGGGCTGCCCGATCCGGACGCTCCCCATCTCGCCGGAGGGGACCGTCACAGTGAGCTCCAGAATCCTCGTGTCCACGATGCGGAACATGGGCTTGGCTCCCATTTCCCCCACGAAATCACCCACGTTCACATTCCGGAGGGAGACCATTCCGTCGATGGGCGACCGGATCATAGATTTGGAAAGGCGGGTCTGGGCGTAGAAGACATCTTCCTCAGCCACTTTCAGCTGGGCTTTGGTGGCTTCGATCCGGGCTTTCGCGGCTTCCGTTTCCGTGCGGGCGTCATCGAAGGCCTGCTGGGTGATCAAACCCGTTTCCTTTAGCTTCTGGGCCCGCTCAAACTCCCGATTGGCCCGATTCTGGGAGACCTCGGCCTGGAGGATACTGGCCCTGGCTACTTCAACCGCGGCCTTGGCCTTTTGCAAGACCACTTCCGCCTCCCGGGTGTCGAGCTTGGCAAGGGAATCGCCCTTCTTGACTCTGACCCACTCGTTTACATAAACGTCGGTAACGATCCCAGTGTATTCCGACTTCACATCGGCCCCAAATTTATAGGATAGCGACCCGGTCACCTCGATCGCCCCGGTGACCTCTGAGGCCGAGACCTTGGTTACCTCAACGGCCACGGGAGGACGTTCAGATACCTTCGCTGTCTGTTTTTTATCCTCGGCCTGGGTGGAGCATCCGCCGGCAACCATCCCCAGGAAAATGACCAGAGCGGTCCAAGCCCAATTTCTGAATGGTGGTCTCACTTCCGTCTCCCTTTTTTCACTGATATCCCCTGAAAGACGAGTCTTAGAACCCGGGCGAGTCCCTCCCGCCCTAACGCCAACTCGACATGACCCAGGTGCACTTCCATGGCCACATTGATCGCCCCGAGAATGGCCCAAGTCATATCCTCAGGGTTTCCCCTTTTGAACTCTCCTTTGCGGATCCCTTCTTGAATGAGCCCTCGGACGGCTTCCTGGAATTTCAGGTGGTAGGCATCGAAGTCAAAGAAAGGGGCTCCTTGGTGGGGTCCGTAATAGATCGAATACATCACTCGCGCGAGTTTGACATTTTCCATGAAGAGGGTGTACACCCGGTCGCAGAGGCGGAGAAGTTTCTGGGTCGCGCTTCCCCGGTCTCCCATCGAGCCGGCAATCAGTTCGTCCAGCCTGGCAAAGGCCTGCCGCATGAGTTCCAGGTAAATCCCTTCCTTATTCCGAAAGTAGTAGTACAAGACCGGTTTGGTTACCCCGGCTGCGCCCACGATCTCCCGGACGGTGGCCGCTGCATATCCCCTTTGGGTAAACAGGTCCGT
>DASPRR010000072.1:0-24952 GCA_035624375.1 Thermodesulfobacteriota bacterium
GGAGATGCAGGAGGACGGGTGGTGGCCTGGGGCCGGCCCGAAGAAGTCGCCAGGTCACTCAACTCCCGGACGGCTTCTTACCTGCGGGAGTACCTGAGAAGACAAAATAGAAATACGGAAGAACGGAGGCAGAAAAGGGCATAGGAGATTTCTGGGGGCGGTGTAGCCTAGAGTTACTGAGGAGTCCATAATTGAGAAGGCATATCTGTGCGAAACTCTACTCCTACCCCGATGCTTTTCGCTTAGCCTGTTACCGTTCACCCTGAGCTTGTCGAAGGGTGCGTCACTAAGCCGTTCATGCTTCGACAAACTCAGCACGAACGGCCTAGTCTTCAGCGTCCATACAATTATGGACTGATTAGTAAGAAAGGGAGCCCCCTTTTTCGATTCCGGTCAATTCGTCGATGCAAGCTCAATGAAAAATGGTTCGAGGTCTTTTTTGCTGACGACCCCATCCCGGAGGACCCGGAAGGATGGGCCCGATACATCCAGCACAGTGGTCCCCAGGCCCCCTGCAGTCCTGCCCCCGTCGAGAATCGCATCCAGCTTTTCCCCCAGGCTCTGAACCACTTCCTCGGCAGTCGAGGGGCTGGGCCGACCGGAAAGATTGGCACTGGTTCCGGTGATGGGCCGGCCCACGGCACGGGTCAGAGCCCGGGCCAGCGCAAGGCCCGGAGCTCGAATGCCGATCTTTCCGGTGTTGGCGGTCAAAAGAGGAGAGAGGTTGGGAGAAGCCCGAAAGACCATGGTGAGGGGGCCGGGCCAGAATTTCTCCATCAACCGTTCTGCCGAGGGATACACTTCTTGCACCAATCCACTTAGCCAGCTCCGATCGACCACCAGAAGCAGAATCGGGTTACCTTCCTCCCGGCCTTTTACTTGAAAGACTTTTTTAATCGCCGCTTCATTCCGGGAATCCGCCGCCAGACCGTAGAAAGTCTCGGTAGGAAAGGCTATAACCCCTCCCTGAAGGATGATTTGGGCGGCTTTTTTGATTCCAAAGGGATTGGCTTTGAAGATGGGGCAGGTCATGTGAAGAACAAATATGGTTTCTGGTTGCCTGTTCCTTGATTTCTAAGACCAGTAACCAGCAAAAGTTCCTTATTCAAATCCCAAAATTCTTGATCCCTTGATTCCGGCCTTCTTCTTCTCTTCCTCGATCACCTGTTGTCGCAGAAGCCTTCTCAGGATCTTATTGGAGCTCGCTTTGGGCAAGGAGGCCCGGAATTCGACCTGGGCGGGTACTTTATACTTGGCCAAGTTTTTTCTGCAAAAGTCGAGGATCTCATCCTGCGTGGCCGAATGGCCCGTCTTGAGCACAATAAAAGCCTTTACTGTTTCCCCGCGGTACCGGTCTGGAATTCCCACTGCAATCGCTTGAGCGACTTTCGGGTGTTCCGCCAGCACCTGGTCGATATCTTTGGGGTAGATGTTGAACCCCCCGGCAATGATCATATCTTTCTTTATGTCCAGGATGAAAAAATATCCGTCTTCATCCATGCGCGCGATATCGCCGGTATAGAGCCAGCCGTTGCGGATGGTCCTGGCCGTCTCCTCCGGACCCTTCCAGTACCCTTTCATCACTTGGGGTCCTTGGATGCAGAGTTCTCCGACTTCTCCGGGTGAAAGCTCCTTCTGGCCAGCCTCCAGATCGACGATCTTGGCCAGGGTGTCTGGATAAGGAAGGCCGATGCTCCCCAGTTTGCGCTTCCCAAAGATCGGATTGCAATGAGTGGCGGGTGAAGCTTCGGCAAGCCCATACCCCTCGGTAACCCGCGCCCCGGTCAGTTTTTCAAAATCTTCCAGGGTGTCCACGGCTAATGGACCTGCTCCGCTGTAACATACCCGCAAGCTGGAAAGGTTATATTTCTCTGCATTCTTCTCCTGGGAGAGGGCCACGAACATGGTGGGGACCCCGGGAAAGAAAGTGGGCCGGTAGCGCTTGATCGCCTGTAGCGTACCCATGACTTCGAAGCGAGGCATAATGATCATCGTAGCAGCCAAATAGATGGGCACGTTCATGGCCACGGCCATCCCGTACACATGGAAGAAGGGAAGGACCGAGATGAGGACCTCCTTTCCTCTCCGAGCGCGGACTACCCAGCTGCTGATCTGCAGGGTATTGGCCACCAGGTTCGCGTGGGTCAGGACGACTCCCTTGATTCCTTCGCTGATGGCCCCGGTGTACTGCAGGACTCCCTCATCCTCCGGCTCCAGGGAGACAACAGGAACTTTTCTGGCTGCATATTTTTCCAGCAGGGGTTCCAGGAGATAGATTCCCTTCCTTTTTTGGGGGGAGGGGAAAAATTGGGACCTTTCCGATGGCTTCTTACGGTCCGCCCATTGCCGCAGGCAGGCGATCAATATATTCTCCAGCGAGCTTTGGGCGGCAATCTCCGCGATCCTGGGAAAGAGCGGTTCGGCCACAATGAGGGTTCGCACCCCGGAATGCTTCAGAAGATGAAGGAGCTCCCGTTCCACCGAAAGGGGATTCAGGCTGACAACGATTGCCCCTATTTTCAGAGTGGCGTAATATCCAATGATGTAGGGAGGGCTGTTGGGAAGGAGCAGGCCGACTCGATCCCCTTTCCTTACCCCTAATCCATAGAAGGCGCTGGCCAAGGCCTGGACTTTTCCCTGCGTTTCTCCATAAGTGAATTTCTTCCCGGCGAAGATCATGGCCACACTCTGGGGGAAGGAGGCGGCGGATTGCTCCAGGAAATGATTCAGGGAAACCTTGGGATATTCCAGGGAGGGGGGAACTCCGTCTTCGTAATACTTCAACCAGGGAGTCTGGACCATGTCCCGCCTTTTCGCTTTCAGCGATCAGCCATGGACCCAGGCCATGAAAGACTGAAAGCTGAAGGATGATCGCTTATGGCTGCCTTTTAATTTTTTTAGCTGCTTCTTCCACCTTGGCCACTAGAGATGCTTTGTAACGGACCAGGGATTTCTTCAACTCGCGGTGGTTTCCGGAAAGAATCTGGACCGCCAGAATTCCTGCGTTCCGCGCCCCCGCCTTGCCAATGGCCACGGTGGCCACCGGCACTCCACCGGGCATCTGCACGGTGGAAAGCAGGGAATCCAGGCCCATGAAGCCCGATTCCATGGGCACACCGATGACCGGCAGGATGGTATGGGCGGCGATCACCCCGGCCAAATGAGCAGCCCCCCCCGCGCCGGCGATGATGACCTCCACGCCCCGCCGTTCTGCCCTCCGGGCAAACTCCGCAGTGCGATCCGGGGACCGGTGGGCCGAGCTGACTGTGATTTCATAAGGAACCTGAAATTCGGTCAGGATTCTCGCTGCTTCCTCCATGACCGGGAAGTCGGAATCGCTTCCCATGAGGATGGCCACCAGCGGCTTTTGATTCTCCATTTTCGCCTTACCTTTTTCCCATTCGCTGAAGCGCCTTTTGCCCGATGTCTTTCCGGTAATAGGCCCCTTCCCAGGAGATCTTGGCTACCGCTTCATAGGCTCTCTGGATCGCCTCCTGGATTCCGCTTCCCAGGGCGGTCACTCCTAAGACCCTGCCGCCATTGGTAACCACTTTTCCCTCTTTTAGGGTCGTTCCCGCATGGAAAACAAACGTGTCCCGGACTTTAGCCGCTTCCTGGAGGCCCGAGATGACCTTCCCTTTTTCATAGGAGCCCGGGTAGCCGCCGGAAGCAATGACTACACAGACGGATGCCCGATCTTCCCACTCTATCTTCTGCTGGGCAAGGGTTCCATCGATGGTTGCTTCCAGCACCGGCACCAAATCGCTCTTCATGCGCATCAGGAGGGGTTGGGCCTCCGGGTCGCCGAGGCGGGCGTTGAACTCCAACACTTTGGTTTTCTCCTCCTTGATCATCAATCCAGCGTAGAGAACCCCTTGATACTTCCTTCCTTCCTTGGCCATTCCCCGTACCGTGGGACTCATGACTTTTTCCATAACCTCCCGGTGCACCCTCTTATTCACCACGGGCGCCGGAGAATAAGCCCCCATTCCTCCGGTGTTCGGTCCCTGGTCTTTATCGTAAATGGCTTTATGGTCCTGCGAAGTCGGGAGGGGCAGAACGGCTTCGCCGTCGGTGAAGGCCAGAAAGGAAGCCTCTTCTCCCTCCAGAAATTCTTCCACCACCACCTTCCCCCCGGCAGCGCCAAAGGCTTTCTGCACCATGATGAGGTCCAGGGCGGAGAGCGCCTCGTCCACGCTCCGGCAAATAATCACTCCTTTGCCCGCCGCTAGGCCATCCGCCTTGACTACCAGGGGAGCCCCTTTGCCTTTAGCATATTTGACTGCCGGTCCATGATCCGTGAAGGTCTGGGAATCCCCGGTGGGGATTCCATACTTTTTCATCAGGTCCTTGGCGAAAGCTTTGCTCCCCTCGATCTCCGCAGCCTTCTGGCTTGGGCCGAAAATCCTCATCCCCTTTTCTTTAAAGGCCTCAACAATTCCCAGAGTCAAGGGGGCTTCTGGGCCGACCACGGTCAGGTCGACCCTTTCCTTTTCCGCCCGGGCAGTCAGTCCCTTCACGTCTTCGGCGGAAACGGATAGGCACTCGGCCAGCTGAGCAATCCCGGCGTTCCCCGGAGCGCAATAGATTTTTTTTACCCTCGGGCTCTGGGAAATCTTCCACACCAGGGCATGCTCCCTTCCCCCGCCGCCGATGACCAGGACTTTCATTTTTTCTCCGAATCGATTCACCACAGAGGCACAGAGATCACAGAGAATTTAAATAAAAATTCTAAACGCCAAATAAACACCACATTCAAAATCAACAATACCCAAACTGGCTAGCTGGGGATGCTTCTGGATTCTATTTGGGTGTCCCTATTGGTTGGGAATCTAGTTTTTTTTGGCGGTTCAAATCTGTTCCCTGTGTCCTCCGTGTCTCTGTGGTGAATTCCTATTTTTTTGCCAGGTACTCAGAAATGGCCTTGTCGTACTTTGCCGTGAGGGCATATACCTTCTTCGCCAGACGAAAATTGGTCTCCTTGCTCACCGCGCCGCCGTTCTTTCGCATCTCGTTCAGTACAGGCTGATAGTCCGCCGGGTCCACGATCACGGTGACATAGGGATAATTCTTGGCCGAGGCGCGCAGCATGGAGGGCCCCCCGATGTCGATATTCTCAATGGCATCTTCCAAGGTGCAATTCGGCTTGGCGATGGTGGCCTCGAAGGGGTAGAGGTTCACCACCACCATATCGATGGCAAGGATCCCGTGCTCCTTCATCTTCTTCGCATGTTCGGGGTTGTCCCGGATTGCCAGGAGACCCCCGTGGACCTTGGGATGAAGGGTCTTCACCCTTCCGTCGAGCATTTCCGGAAACCCCGTGTACTCGGAGATGTCCAGGATCTTCAGCCCGTTCTCCCGCAGGGTCTTGGCCGTCCCTCCCGTAGAAAGGATCTCCACCCCGAAGGATTGCACTTCCTTGGCAAAGGGGACGATCCCGCTCTTATCCGATAGACTGATGATGGCCCTTTGAATCTTTCCCATGAGGACTCCTTTCTGAAAATAGCTTTCAGCCATCAACTCTCAGCGTTCAGCAGAAAAATGTGGCGGAGAGCTTGGGGCTGATCGCTGATCAGCTTTTTTAATACTCAACGGTGATTAGGCTCTTTTCTGGGGGAACGACCTCTCCCACGAGAGCCACTTCGGTTATGCCCCTTTGCCGGCATAGACCCAGGAGTTTTTCCCCCTCCTCGGAGGGGAGCGCGATCAACAGGCCTCCGGAGGTCTGCGGATCAAAAAGGATGACCCTTTCCAGCTCCGGCACTGCATGGGCAAAGGAAATCTTCGGGCCGAAATGAGTCTGGTTGCAATAGGCACCCGCGGGTACCATCCCCATGGCCGCATACTCCCTGGCTCCGGGCAGCAGGGGGATGAGGGAATAACGGAGATGGAAGGAAAGGCCGCTTCCCCGGGCCATCTCGGAGGAATGACCCAGCAGGCCGAAGCCGGTAATATCCGTGCAGGCATGGGCATGGCACAGGGCCATCACTTCGGCCGCCTTGTCATTCAGCCGGGCCATGGAGTCGATGGCCTTCCTTAAAAACTCCTCTTCCACTATCTCCGCCTTGTTGGCCGTAGAGATCATTCCGGTTCCGATGGGTTTGGTTAAGACCAGAACATCCCCCGCCCGAGCTGCCCGGTTGGTTAGTATTTTTCGGGGGTGGACGGTGCCGGTCACCGAGAGACCGTATTTCAACTCAACGTCTTCCACCGTATGCCCCCCCATGAGCACGGCACCCGCCTCATGGACCTTTTCTAGCCCTCCGCGAAGGATCTCGGTCAGAATGGATACATCCAGGATAGGGCGGGGAAACCCAATCACGTTCATCGCCGTCAGGGGCTTTCCTCCCATGGCGTAGATATCGCTCAGGGAATTGGCCGCAGAAATCTGCCCGAAGAGAAAGGGATCATCCACGATGGGGGTGATGAAATCCACGGTCTGCACCAGGGCCATCTCTTCTGATATTTTGTAGACCCCGGCGTCATCGGCGGTTTCGGTCCCCACTAAAAGGTTGGGGTGCCTTTCCAGGGGCAGGGGCTTGAGCGCTTTATCCAAGTCCTCCGGACTCAGCTTCGCCGCTCAGCCGCCGGCCTTTACCATAGCGGTAAGTCGCACTTTCTTGTTCATGATTTCTTCTCAAGGTTCCTCATTCCGTGATTTGGGCGATCCCTCCCCAGAAGGCCAGGGCCTCTCTGGAAGCCGAAAAATTTTCCCATTCGATCGGCCGCGGTGAATAGGCCAGCCGCAAGGCCCGTTTCCCGCCGTCGGCCAGATACTCCACCAGTCCCTTCAGGATGGAAAAATAAAGTAAGTCCTCGGTGGTGTATAAAGTGAAGAGAAAACTCAATTCATAAAGGTCGCGGACTTGATTCTGGCGATGGACATAGACCCCCCACAGAAACTTGGATTCGCTCGCCCCCTGGGGGTTCCGTCGGTATTCGTAGAGACTGAGAAGGGGCACCCAGTTTTTTTCATACCCCTCGTAATCCACCGGGATCAAGCACGGCCAGTAGAGATACTCGCTCCCGTCCGTTTCCTGGCGCCAGTAGAAGAACGGCCACACCCGCAACCTTCGTTCCTTTTTCCCCTCTTTCTCCCAAATTTTGGTTTCATTTTTGGACAGGAGCAGATAACGATCGAGTGTTCGCCGATAGTTGTCCCCTTTATCGTGGACATACCAATAGATGGGCCAGAGGATATACCCCCTTTCGTAGCTTTCCCAGTATTTTCGGCCGTACACGGGGAAAACGCGGAAGATTTCCTTCTCATCCCCCTTGGCCCACTGGACGAGGGGCCAGGGGACATCCCACTGGGTGTAGTGGTCATCGTCATCTCGTACGTGCGTAAAAAGTGGCCAGAGCACCGAACGCTTGGCCCGGCGGGATGAAGTCTCGGATACGTAGAGCGGGAACACCATGTTGATCTCAGTGGGATCATCGGTGTACAGGTACCGCTTCTCGAAGTGGAAGAAAGGCCAGAGGAAGAAGGTCTTCTGGTAATCGTTCTCCTTCCGGTCATATCCTCCCAGGGGCCAGAATTTAAACCCCTCCCTTCCGGTTCCTTCGCTGTAGGAAAAGAAGGGCCAGAGGAAGGTGTACGTCTTATTGTCTCCTTCCCGGGAATCGGAATAGATGGGCCAGAGGAAGAAGTTCATTTCATCCCGCCCGAAACGGTTTTTCAGGCTCCCATAAAGGGGGAAAAAACCTCCATAGGGCTCCCCTTTTTCCGTCTCTCCCCAGAAAGCGAGGAGAAATCCCCTTTCCTTTTTCTCCGGCTTTTCTTTCTCCAGGTCCCGGTCGGTGGAATAGATCAGCCGGAAATAGGACTCCACCCGCCGATCGGTCCTTTCGTATTTGCCCATGGGGTAAAGATAATCCAGCCGGTATTGAGCCGGCTTGGTCTTCGAGTAGAACAGCGGCCGGAAGGCTACATCTTTCTCCTCCGAGTCCCTGCGGTAAGTGAAGAAGGGACCCAGAATATCAATCCCTTTTCCCTCCCGTTCTTCATCCTCGCTGTAGAGGAAGAGCGGAGCGAAATTTTCCCTCCGTGGGCCGGGGTTCAGGGTGGCGCACCCGGAAACCCACGACCCCAAAAGAAGGATGGTCAGCCCCGCGATGAGATATAAGAAGACCCTCCGTTTCCCTCTGATAGCCGCCCCCCCTACCGAATGACCGTCCCCAGAAGAACGCCCAACACGGTGACGGGCGTCACTTCGGTAATTCCGTCCGCCGCCTTCTGCACCGATTTGACCGCCCGCTTGGTATCGTCATAGAGGGCGTCATCCTTGGCCAATTTTCCCAGGGTTCCCTCCCCCTTCTCGATCTGTTCGGAGACTTTCTTCAGGTTGGTCATGGTCTCTTTGGCCTCGGTCATGGCCGCCTTGGCGTCGTTGAACAGGGAGTCGTCCATCACCAATTTTCCCAGGGTTCCCTCCCCCTTCTCGATATGGTCGGAGACTTTCTTCAGGCTGGCCAGAGCCTCCTTCGCTTCGCTCATGGTGGCCTTCGTCTCGTTGTACAGGGCCTCGTCCTTGACCAACTTGCCCAGCGTCCCCTCTCCGCTCTCGATCTGTTTGGAGACCTTGTTCAGGTTCGCCAAGGTCTCCTTGGCTTCGATCATCGTCGCCTTGGTTTCCACGTACAAGGCCTCGTCTTTGACCAGCTTGCCCAGCGTCCCTTTTCCCTCCTCGATGGATTGGCTCACTTCCCTCAGGTTGGCCATGGTATCTTTCACTTCCGCGTAGAGCTTATCATCCTTGACCAGTTTCCCCAGGGTTCCCTCCCCCCGGTTGACCGAGTCGGTGATATGCTGCAGGTTGGTCATGGTCTCTTTGGCTCCGGTGACCAGCTCTTTGATCGAACGTTCCCCTTCTTCTCCTCCCAGGACATTACTGAGCGACCGGGTGATCCGCTGGATATCTCCCCCCACGCTGCTGAGCTGGGTGAGCACCCGGTCCACATCCGCCGAAGGGCCCCCTTCCTCGACCAAACCATCCGCCTTGATGATCTCGGTCCCGGTCCCCGGAACAATCTCGACGTATTTCTCTCCCAGGAGGCCCGCGGATTTCACGTAAGCCTTCGATCCCAGGGGGAGCTTCACGTTGAAAGGCAGGAGCATGGTGACCTTGGCCTTCAAGCCTTCCAGCTTAATGCCTTCCACCTTGCCGACTTCCACTCCCGCAATCCGCACGGGAGAGTTTTTTTCCAGGCCGGCCGCCGATTCGACGTACGAGTAGGTCCGGTACCCTTCTTCCCGGATGGCGATCCGCCCCACCCGGACCGTAAATAAGGTCAACAGGACGATCCCCAGGAGAACAAAGATCCCCACTTTCGTCTCCGTCGCGATGCTTTTCATCCCTTCCCTCCTTCCGGCTTTTAAAGTTTCCGGCCGATGTCCGTGCCCCGGGTGATCGGCCCTTCCACCTGCCCGTGGATGAACTGCTGAACGATCTCGTTCGGCGAGGCCTTAATCTCCCCGGGAGTCCCCACTTCGATAATCTGCCCCTTGTACAGCATGGCGATCCGGTCGGCGATCCGGTACGCACTGATCATGTCGTGGGTGATGGCGATGGAGGTGACGTCGAGCTTTTCGCGCATCTCCACGATGAGTTCATTGATCACGTTGGCCATGATGGGGTCCAAGCCGGTGGTGGGCTCGTCATAGAGCAGGATGGCGGGCTCCATGGCGATGGCCCTGGCCAGAGAAACCCGCTTCCGCATTCCCCCGGAAAGCTCGGAGGGCATGAGATTTTCGATATTCTTCAGCCCCACCAGTTTCAGTTTTTCCACGGCCGCGGCCTTGATCTCGTCGTCCGGCAGTTTGGTATGCTGGCGCAGGCCGAACCCCACATTTTCCCAGACGTTCAGGGAATCGAAAAGGGCGTCCCGCTGGAAGAGCATGCCGAACTTTTTCCGCAGCTCGTTCCATTCCTCCTCGTCGAGGTCGGAGATTTCGGTCCCATCCACGTAGATCTCCCCCCGATCATGGCGGAGCAGGCCGATGATGCATTTGATGAGAACGCTTTTGCCCGTCCCGCTTCCCCCGAGGACCACCATGGACTCCCCGCACTTCACCTCCAGGTTCGCCCCGCGCAGCACGTGGTTCGGGCCGAAGGATTTATACAACTCCTTCACCACGATCATGGGATCATCGGGGTTGCGGCAGGATTTCTTTTCCCCCTCTGGGTCTTCAGCCATCAGCGCTCAGTCCGGGCACTCTGCCCTCTGGATTTCTTCTCCCCATTCAACCGACGGTACTCCTTTTCTCCGTCCTCGTTACGCGGGCCTGATTTTTCGCGAATCCTTCCTCCCCCTTTTATCCTCAACCTTGATCCCTCGCTCAAATGAACAGGGCGGTGATGAAATAGTTGGCGATGAGGATCAGAAGGGAAGACATGACCACCGCTTTGGTGGTCGCCTTGCCGACCCCCTCGGCCCCCCCCTCGGTGTGAAATCCCTGATAACATCCGATGATGGCGATGATCATCCCGAAAACCAGGGATTTCAGGAGCCCGATGTAGATGTCTTCCAGGTCCAGATAATCGAAGGTGCGGCGAAGATAGATGGTCGGATTGCTTCCCAAGAGTTTTACGCTGACCAGGTAGCCCCCCAGAATTCCCACCAGGTCGGCGAAGAGGGTCAGAACGGGCATGATGATGACCGAGGCCAGAAACCGGGGGACAATCAGGTATTTGATGGGATTGGTAGCCAGAGTATAGAGAGCGTCGATCTGCTCGGTCACCTGCATCGTCCCCAACTCCGCGGCCATCGCCGAGCCCACCCTTCCGGAGACCATTAATCCGGAGAGCACAGGGCCGAGTTCCCGGGTCATGGACAGGGCCACGACCGTTCCGACAAAAGCCTCGGCGTTGAAACGCTTGAAACCCGTATAGCTTTGAAGAGCCAGCACCATCCCCGTGAAAGCCCCGGTAATCAGAACGACGGGTACGGATTTAATCCCTACTTCTTCCATCTGCTTCAGCAAATTTCGAATATCAAAAGGGGGGCGAAAGGTCCAGGTGAGGGTCTTAAAAGAAAAGATCATCACCTTTCCCGATTCCGCCAGGAATCTCAGAACTCTGAAGCCGATGATGTCGAAAAGGCTGAACATGCTGGCTCTTGGAAAACCCTTGAAGAGTTTTTCTCCACTACCCTTCGCTGCGCTGATAGACCCGCGGTACCCTCTTTCCGATGCTGCAGAGGACCTCGTAGGGGATGCTTTCGATCCATCCCGCCATCTCCGCGGCGGTGATCTCTTCTAGTAATACCACTTCATCTCCCACCTGTACACCCGGAATCTCGCTCACGTCAACTATGGTGAGGTCCATACGGCCAGGACCTCCACTTTTCCCCCGGTCAATCCACGCAGCTGATTCAGATTGAACCGCAAAGCGTCCAGGGCGATCTCGGCAATCGACGGCCGGCTCAAATCCGTCCTCCCCTCACTTGGTGGTCATGGTGTACACCCCGTCCCAGTCGGCCGGCGGGGGATTCTTGGAGAGGGTCTCCGACCGCTCCAGGTATAGTTTGGCCGGCCCGTCGTGGGGGAACTGGGCTAATACCTTCTGAAACGCCTCCCGGGCCTTGTCCCAGTTCCTCTTCCGATATTCGGCCAGAGCGGCGTGGAAGCCATCGGCCAGAGCCCGCTGGTCGGTGGATGCGGTCTTTACGAGAGAGAGAAGCTCGAAGATCTTCACCGGCTGTCCCTTCCCTTTCACCCGCACCAGGTCCAGTTCCCTCGCTATAAATTCCTCCTGGACCTTCTCAAGGGTCGTCTGGCTCACGATGATGTTGGTCCCGTACACCTTGTTTAACCCTTCCAGCCTCGATCCGGTGTTCACGCTGTCTCCCATCACCGTGTAGTTGAACCGCCGGTCCGACCCCATGTTCCCGACCACCATGGGCCCGGCGTTGACGCCGATCCCGATATTCAGGACGGGCAACCCCTCGGCGCTCCATTTCTTCTGCAGGCGATGGAGTTCGTCGAGCATATCCAGGGCCGTCAGACAGGCGCGCCTGGCATGGTCGGGTTGATCCAGGGGCGCCCCCCACACGGCCATCACCGCGTCCCCGATGTACTTGTCCAGGAGGCCGTCATATTTGAAGACGACGTCCGTCATCTTGGTTAGGTACTCGTTCAGGAACTTGACCAGCCCATCCGGAGTCATCCGTTCGGATATCGAGGTGAACCCCCGGATGTCGCTGAAGAGGACGGTCAGGTCTTTCTTTTCGCCACCCAATTTGAGTTTGTCCGGATTCCGCAGCATCTCTTCCACCACCGAAGCGGTGAGGTAATATTGGAAGGCTCCCCGGATCCTCTTTTTCTCCTTCTCCTCCGTCATGTACCGGTACCCGGTAACCCCCAGGTAGATGAAAACCAGGTTGAGGGATGGATACGTGAGATTCATCCAGACTCCCTGGGTCTCAAAAAGATATTGGCCCAGGGCTAGGACCGAAAGGAATAAAGCCCCCCCCACCAGGGCTCCCCAGTGGGCCTTGAACCGCGGGAGAAGGCCCCCGAGAATCAGCCCCACAACCGCGATAACCAGGATGTCCACCAGGGTGGCCCAGTTTGGCCGGTAGAGAAACTGGTTTTGGAGAATGGAATCGATGACGTTGGCGTGGATCTCCAGCCCGGGATATACATGTTCGAAAGGGGTCACCCGCATGTCATAGATGCCGATGGCCGTTGCCCCCACCAAGGCAATTTTTCCCTGGAAGGCTTTTTCCGGGACCCGTCCGTGAATTACATCGGTGGCCGAGTAATGAGGGAAAGTCTTTTGCGGGCCCCGGTAGTTGATGAGCAGCCTACCCTCTTCATTGGCTGGAATCGACACCTTTCCCAGGCGGACCTGGTCCACCCCGTACTCGGCGATGCGCAGCGCCAGAGGGGAATTATCCTGAAATTTCTGCAGCACCGCCAGGGAGAGGGAGGAGTAGAATCGGTCCTGATACTTAATCACCAGAGGGGCCCACCGCACCGTCCCGTCCGGGTCGGGGAATATGTTGAAGTACCCCGCTCCTTCGGCGGCCTGGGAAATGACTGGAATGTTTACCTCGGCGTGAACCGCTTCGAAGACGGGAACCCGGGCCGCCTCCTCGGAGGTGAACTTGACTAGGTTGAAAGAAGTGAGGGGCGGCATTTCTTTCGCCGGACCTTCCTGCCCGCCAGAACTCTCCCGGGGGGAAAAATGGAAGAAGTAGCCGAGAACAGCCCGTTGGGAGCGGGCTAGGGAATCGGCCAAAATCCGGTCGGAGTCAGCCTCCTGAAGCGCTTCGGCAATGTAGCGTTCCAGGTTCGGGTTGGCCACTTTCAATTCGGTAAGCTTCTGTTTAATTTCGGTCAGAACCTTGAGCTGGGAATTTTCATCCGGTTCCGCCCAGACGATATCGAACCCCACAACCTTGACCTCCGCTTTCACCAAAGCATCCAGAACCTGGGCCATGCGGACTCTCGTCCAGGGCCAGCGCCCAAGTTCGTCAAGGGATTTTTCATCGATGGTTACCAGAACCACCTGGTTGCTGGTGGGAATCTTACCCCGGGAAAGGAAGCGTGCGTCGAGGGTTTTTAGTTCCAGAATGCTCAAGAAATAGGGGTCCAGGTGGTAAATCCCCAAGACCGCGAGGGTCAGCAGGAGGGCGATCTTAAATCCTGAAAGGTTAAAGAAATTCTTCAGATTCAGGCCTTTCTTAAGGGTTTTTGCATTAGAAGTTTAACAAATCCAATCCCAAAAAACAATTCCCCAGATGGTGCGAGACCCAAGCAACCGCTCAGGAATCCGGGTTTTTCCCGCTGATTTTGTCCCGCTATGGCAGAACACACCCCCTTGGCTGAGAATATTTCTGTTACCCTTCCATCCACCGGATCAGGAGAAGAGCTGAATTTGCTTTCTCCCGCCATTGACGGGGTCGGAATTTGGTCCTTGGAATTTTGTCTTTTTTTATTGGTGGGACTTGAAAAGTCCACCCTGCCTGTGGCAAAATTATTTTTATGGAATCGATGGGGAAAAGCACGGCGACGGCCGACAATCGGCCAACCTGTTTCGGCGACGAGGCCAAGTTCGTAGCTTATATGGATGATGCCGGGGACAACTCCGAGTGTGGCCGTTGCCCCAGCGAAAATGACTGCGGGGAATTTATCCTCCTTAAGTGTTCCCGGGAATTGATCTTTTAATCGAATAAATAGGAGGTAACCATTTCCACCGAGGACAACCGGGAGAAAGCGATTCCATCGAAGTACATAAAATCGATTTCCAAACCGCTTCTTATGCTGCCTATTTAGAGAGCCGGCGTAGCTCAGTGGTAGAGCAGCCGATTCGTAATCGGCTGGTCGGGAGTTCAACTCTCCCCGTCGGCTCCAGGCTATCTTTCTGTTCATCTCCCAATCATTCGACCTCAGGGCCATTTTGGGACGGTCATCGTTACCTTGTAGTGGCGGCCCTCGCAAAATTTCGCTTAGGCCCAGCAATGCCGGGGTAGGAAATAAACGGTAAAGAGTTTTGAATTTTAGAAAAATTTTATGTAGTCTGAGCTAATTCATGGGGGAAATAGCTCTTTAAATAGAATATAGATTCCAATAACTTCCCCTTAAAAGATGATCTCAGTCAGAAAAATTTACGATTTATCAACTTTTCAGATATTTTTAGAATTGACAAAAAAATAACAATATTATATACTTACAATAAGCTTTCTGTGGGGAATCATATTTGCTCTGTTCGACTGATGGAAAATCTTGCCTTAAAAAAGGCGGGCAAGGTTTTCATAATTGGGTGAATGCCCTTGGAAGGGCATCTTGCCTTGTTCCTTCCTCTGGAGACAACACATTTCGTGAGGGATTTTTGGGAAAAGAGGGTGCCTCAAAGTACCTTGCAAAAAGCCTTCGGGTGGTAATTCTCCTTTGGATGGCTTCTTTGGGGAACTGCCAGGTTTGGATGAAAGATATTTCCATCCTTTCAAGAGGCTGGGAATCGTTGGTTGCCGAATGCCATAAATGAACAAGGAGGGTTCCCATGGAAGAGGACAAAAGCGGGGTTGATAAGTTCATGAACATTGACAAATTCATTACTGAGCTAATCGGGTATCATGAGCAGATCAAGCAATTGAAGGCCTCGGAAGTCCACTACAAGGACCTGGTTGGGACCCTTCAAGATAGCCTGAACAAATACCGGGCCGTCATCGACCATCTTCCTCAAAAGGTTTTTTTGAAGGATAAAAATCTATTCTACCTTTTTGGCAACCAAAATTATGCCCGCTTCTTGGGAGTGGACCCACAAAAAATTCCCGGAAAAACGGATCACGACTTTTTCCCCTATGAAAAGGCGGAGCAATACCTGAATGATGACCGGAAGTTCATGGAGCAAGGGCATCCGGAAGAGAAAGAAGAAAGGGCTACCCGTGACGGAAAAGAGCGGGTGGAGCAGGTCGCTAAATATCCGGTCAGGAATGAGGCCGGAGAGGTTGTGGGAATTTTAGGGATATCCTGGGATATCACCGATAAAAAGGAAAGAGAGGAGGACTTGGAGAGAAGGTCCTTGGAACTCACCCGACTTCTGGAGGTCCGCACGGAAGAATGGAAAGAAATCGGTGGAAAATTTCAATCGGAGCAGGCCGAACGCCGGCGGCTGGAGGAAAGACTCAAAAGCTTGGAAGGCTATTATCGGATTCTCTTCGAGAATACCGGCACGGCGGTCGCGGTGGTCGAAGACAACAAGGTGCTATCCAGAGTAAACACGGAGTTTGAAAGATTTTCAGGGTATTCTCGGGCAGAAGTCGAAGGAGCGAAAAATTGGAACGAATTCATTCATAATGGGTCTCCGCAAGATATGGGGAAAGCAACGGGTTCTCCAGATATGAGTTCCCCGGACCCGGGAATGCAGGTTTTCAAGTTCGTGGATAAACAAAACAGGGAAAGAACCGTTTCCATGACCGCAGCCCGGATTCCAGACACCAATCGAGTCATGGTATCCCTGATGGATATTACTAAATACAAGCAGGCCCGGGAGGAATTGAACCGGATCATGAAGCAGTTCATGGAATTGATGGTTGAAATGGAAAGGGGAGTAAAGAACCTGGATGGATAGCCGGCTTATCGGGTGACCGAAACTGGAACCAAAGGATTTGCAATCCGGAGGTCTGTAAACGGAATCATCCCGAGAATCGCGTCGAAGTTGGATTTCATGAAAAGCGGATATCCATAAAAAAATGAATTTCTTCCGAAAAAAGAAAAAATTATTGAACCCCTTTCTATGTGACCCGAAACTGAAATTCGTGTTGCAGGAAAATACGTACGAGAGCTTCTATAGTTTTCTAAAAGACCCCTTTGCCTCTCATCCCGACCCCAACCTCTTTTTTTTGACGGACAACTGCCGAGAAGTATGGAATTCGGTGCTTCAGGGCATTTTCGAAAGAAAGGGATTCATCTTACTAACCGGAGAAAATGGGATCGGAAAAACAACCCTAATGGCCCTGGTTTATTTATTTTTAACCACCAATGGCGGGAAAGTGAAGGTGATCCCCCTTTTTGACCCTCCGAATGCCATCGAGGAAATTCTCCGGGCGGTCCTCCGAAATCTGGGATTTCCGGCAGAAGAAGAGAATAAGAGTGCCATGCTTTCCCTGCTGGATGAGGATATCCTCCAAAGGTCTGCCCAGGGGGAAACCGTGGCCATGATCTTCGATGAAGCTCAGAACCTTCGAAAAGAAGTCCTGGAAGAAATCCGCCTGTTCGCCAGCCCCCACCCGAGAAGACCCAAGTTTCTCCAGGAAATTTTTGTGGGGGCCCCGCAATTTGAAAAGAAACTGAATGGCAGGGATTTATTGGTTCTCAACCAGAGATTTGAGGTCCGGTGCCGCCTCCGCCCCTTTACCCTGGAGGAATCCCTGGGTTACATCGAGCACCGGTTGAATAGAGTGGGAAGCACCACGTCCAAGGTCTTCACTCCAAGGGCCGTGTACCTGATCGCCTGTCACGCCAAGGGGATCCCCGGGAAGCTCAACCGGGTCTGTCAGGAGACGCTCTCAGTCGCCTATACCCAGATGAAGGAGAAAGTCGATTCGGCCAATGTAAGAGAGGCCCTTGCAAATCTCGGAATGGTTAGAAAGGAATTATGGCAACTCCGGGAGAAAACCCTATCCTGGTTTAAAAGGAATTCGGCAAGTTTATAATGATCATGGCTGTCCAAAATTTTGATAGGGAAGGGCTTTCGGTCGGGTTTCGATTGGCAATCCGCCGCCCGGGAGTTCAATTCTCCCCGTCGACTCCCCCGCTTCTTTCCCCATAGTCGTTCTCCTGCGGCGTTTGTGCCCCTCATTTTGACGACAGTCTTAGCCAACATCTTGGGTCGATGAACCCCGCCGCCGGATTGGGTTCAGTTCGTGCTCTGTGCCTCGGTGGAAAGGGTTTTCGGATTCCTGGAAAAGACCAGTTTTTTTGATTTAAGAAAGGGTTTGAGTTCTTAAATCGCCGTATTTAAGCCCATAATCCCCGTATAAGGGTTTGGGAATTCAATCAGTTCGTAATCCCATTCTGCCCAATCACCGCGTGCCGCTGCCCTATGCCCCCAAGCCTATTCTGCATCGCTGAATCATGAAGTTGGGGTCCCACCGCGGAGGAGCTTAATTGGTGCGGGCCAAGATTGTATGGGCGATATCCGTTCGTTCTCCTCCGCGCAGCATATCGTTCCGGGGCGATGGCGAGGCCATATACCCAGATCTGGCTTAATTTTTGCTTCCCAAGGGGGAGTATTTTCGTTGAATTCATTAAAAAATTTCCAAAATACTGACGATAATAGAAAATAGCCCCATGGAATTTGAGGTTTTTAATCTATAATTAGAATTTTCTGGGGATATCGAAGAAGATGAATTTTGGAAAAACTACCCCGCAAGGCGCGGATAATTTTGAATTTATTTTTGAAAACGCGCCCCAGGGCATTTATCTATTAACCTCGGACTGGAAATTCCTCACCGTAAATCCAGCCATGGCCCACATTTTGGGGTATGAATCCCCGAGCGATCTGATTGCCAGCTTCACCGACCCGCATCGTCAATATTATGTCTCCTCTGAGCGAAATGCAAAATTCAGAGAATTGGTTACTGTCCAGGGGATGGTCCGGGATTTTGAAGCCCAGGTTTTTCGGAAGGATGGAAGCATCATTTGGATTTCAACCAGCGCCCGGCGGATACAGGACCCCGAAGGGAAATTGCTTTACGTTGAAGGCTTGGCCACGGATATAACCGAGGCCAAGCAATTCGAAGAATCCTCAAAGGACTTGGAAGAACAAAATAGACTTCTGATTCAGCATTCCAATGACGCCATTTTTATTGCCCAAGATGAAGTGATAAAATTCGCAAACCCTAAGGCCGAAGAATTATTCGGCTACTCAGCGGCGGAGATGGCCAAAATTCCATTTGGGAATCACATTCATCCGGATGATAGGGAGATGGTTCTCGAAAAGCACCGGAGAAGGTTAGAAGGGCAGCCCATTCCCGCTATCTCCCCCTTCCGAATCATCAACCGGTCGGGTCAGGAATTATGCATAGAAACAAATGCGGTGGTTATCGAATGGGGGAAAAAGCCGGCTACTCTGATGATCGCCAGAAACCTGAGCGAAGAGAGGAAAGAAGAGGTTGAGCTTGGGAAGGCTCATAATATGTACCGGGCGATTCTGGGAAATATCAATGATATCGTTTTAAGTTTGGATGATAAAGGCTGTTTAACCTATATCAACCCGGTGGTTGAAAAGAAACTATCCTATAAGATGGAAGAAATGACCGGGAAGCCATTATCCTCCTTCATTCATCCTCATGCCGAACCCGATTTTCGGGAAAATATGAAGCGTTGCCTTTCGGGCGCCCAAAGAACCTTTGAATTCCGCATTCTGGACAAGAAGAATCAAATTTTCGATATGCGCTTCTCCGGCCGGCCGCTGGTCAAAGATGGACAAACCATCGGTCTAACCGGGATTTTGATGGATATAACCGAACAGGAGTTATCCGCGACACTCCTCAATAGGGCGGAGAGAAATTACCGCAGCATTTTTGAGAATGCCTTGGAGGGGATTTTCCAAAGCACCATCGATGGCCATTTTCTGGTGGCCAACCCGGCTTGCGCCCGGATATTAGGCTACTCGTCCCCGGAAGAATTGATTACCCGCCATTTATCCCCGGATCGCCCCTTCTACGCCAATCCTGAAATTCGGAAAGAATTTCAAACTCTTTTACAGGAAGTCGGAGTGGTCAAAGGGTTTGAATATGAAGTCTACCGGAAAGATGGGGAAAAGATTTGGGTTTCGGAAAACGCCCTGGCCATGCGGGATTCCAATGGGAATGTTCTCTTCTATGAAGGGACCCTCCAGGACATAACCGATAAGAAACAGGCTGAGGACAAGATAAGATTTCTGTCGTTCTATGACAGTCTAACCGGGGTTTATAATCGGGCTTTTTTTGAAGAAAATTTAAGGCGTTTGGATTCTCCCAGACAATTGCCTATCAGTATCCTGATGGGAGATGCCAATGGCTTGAAGTTGATCAACGATGCCTTTGGTCATCAAGAGGGCGACCGGTTCCTACAAGAGATTGCCGCCATTCTGAAGAGTTGCTGCCGAAAAGAGGATATGGTGGCCCGTTTGGGAGGCGATGAATTTGCCATTATGCTGCCCCGAACCAACCATGGGGTGTCCATGGAAATCACCGAGAGGATCAAGAAAATCTGCAAGGAAAAAAGCAGTGCTCCTTTTGAGGTCAGTATGGCATTGGGAGTGGCCACCAAAGTTGACCCTTCGAAGAGTATCGAAGTAGTCCTCAAGGAAGCCGAGGACCGGATGTACCGGAATAAACTGCTGGAAAGCAAGAGCTTTCGGACCTCCCTTCTCTCTTCGCTCCGCCAGACTCTTTTTGAAAAAAGTCATGAAACCGAAGAGCATACCCGGCGCCTGCAACGGTTGGCCCTTCAAATCGGGAACGCTTTAAAGCTGCCCGACAGTATTCTGGATGAATTGACCCTCTTGGCCAATTTGCATGATATCGGCAAAATCGCCATCCCGGAAGAAATTATCATCAAACCCGACAGGCTGTCCTTGGAGGAATGGGACCTCATCAGAAAGCATCCGGAAATCGGGTACCGGATCGCAAACTCCTCTCCCGAGATGGTTCCTGTTGCCGAAGGGATATTATCCCATCATGAGTGGTGGAATGGAGCCGGCTATCCTCGGATGCTGTTTGGAAAAGAAATTCCCCTGGCCTCCCGAATCATTTCGGTGGTCGATGCCTATGACGTTATGATTTACGGTCGCCCCTACAAAAAGGCCTTGAGTAAACAGGAGGCTCTCGCAGAAATAAAGAGATGTGCCGGGAGTCAGTTCGATCCTTTGATTTCTCAGGTTTTCCTTAAGATCCTTTCTGGCGCCAAGCTGGGTGAAATCATAGCCAGCCAACTCATCCCGGATGTCTTATAATCCTTCCCGAAGATTAGGGGAGGATGACGATAGAAAATCTGCCTCTTTCCACGTAGATAAATTCCAGACCTTGTAGAAGATACTCTTTTCCCCCCCGTGACGAACATCAATGGTTAGGTCAGGCACCCCTCATCCAGCCGATGGGCCTACCTTACCTTTGCCCCGACCTTGGCCTCCTTGTCGAAAGTGGCCAGGACAACACCGGTGTCGTCGGCCCCGTCAGCAGCCAGGAGCATGCCCTGGGACTCGACACCCATGAGCTTGGTGGGCTGAAGGTTGGCCACAATGATGATGGTCTTTCCCACCAGTTCCTCGGGTTTGTAGGCTTTGGCGATTCCCGCCACTAGGGTCCGCTCCTCGCCGATGTCGATGCGCAGCTTCAGGAGTTTATCGGATTTCTTGATATTCTCGGCGGCGAGGACCTTCGCCGCGCGCAAATCCAATTTCTGGAATTCTTCATAGGTGATAATGTTCGAGGTTTCCATTTTCTCTTTTTCCTCTCTTTTGGGCGCTTCTTCTATCCGCGGGAACAGAGATTCTCCTTTACGCACCTGCCCACCCGGTTTCAACCCGCCCCATTCCTCCAGGCTGGCCAGATTCTGGCGGTCCGGCTCGGAGATTCCCAGGTAGGCCTGAATCTTTTCGGCCGTCTGAGGCATAAAAGGCGAAATGAGAACGGCCGAGAATCGGAGCACCTCAAGGAGCTGGTAGAGAACCGTGTCGAGGCGCTCCGCTTTTTGAGGGTCTTTAGCCAAAGCCCAGGGGGCCATCCCGTCGATATATTTGTTGGCCAGGTTGATAAGCTCCCAGGTGGAGATCAGAAGTTTATGAAAACCGAGCTGTTCCATCGTGGGCTCGGCTTCCCGGGCAATCCTCATAGCCAGGTCTTTGAGCTCTATGTCCTTATCCTCGAGTCCGGCCGGCCGGGGAATGACTCCCCCCCGGAAACGCTCCGCCATGGCAAGGGTCCGGCTGACCAGATTCCCCAGGTCATTGGCCAGGTCGGCGTTGATTCGTCCCACCAGGGCCGTTTCGCTGAAGTTGGAATCCAGGCCGAAGGCCATCTCTCTCAAGAGGAAGTACCGGAAAGCGTCCAGGCCATATTTGTCCTTGAGGTCCAGCGGTTTTACGATGTTCCCCCGGCTCTTGGACATTTTGGAATCGGAGACGATCCAGTACCCGTGCACGTTTAGATGCTGATACTGGGGGACCCCGGCTGACTTGAGCATCGTGGGCCAGTAGATGCCGTGCGGCTTGAGGATATCCTTGGCGATCAGGTGCTGGCAGACGGGCCAAAGGTGCCCGTATCGCTCTCCGTCGGGGTAATCAACCCCCGTGAGATAATTGATCAGGGCGTCAAACCACACATAGGTGACATAATTGGAATCGAAGGGCAGGGGAATCCCCCACTCCAGGCGGCTTTTGGGCCGAGAGATGCAGAGATCCTCCAGGGGGTCCCGCAGGAAGCCCAGCACCTCGTTGCGGTACCGCTCCGGGCGGATGAAATCCGGGTTAGCCTGGATGTGTTCGATCAGCCACCCCTGGTATTTGCTCATGCGGAAGAAGTAGTTCTTTTCCTGGATAAAATCCGGAGCCGTCCCGTGGTCCGGGCATTTCCCTTCGATCAGTTCCTTTTCCGTGAGAAACCGCTCGCATCCCCGGCAGTAATGCCCGCCGTATTCGCCGAAATAGATGTCGCCGGCATCATACACCTTCTGGAGGATGTGCTGGACAACCTTCTTGTGGGCTTCTTCGGTCGTGCGGATGAAGCGGTCATGGGTGATATTCAGCTTGGGCCAAAGTGCCCGGAAGAGGCCGCTGATGCGGTCGGCATACGCTTGAGGGGTTTCGCCCGCGGCCCGGGCGGCCTGGGCCACCTTGTCGCCATGCTCATCCGTTCCGGTCAGAAAGAAGGTATCGTATCCGGCCAGCTTATAAAAACGATTCAACACGTCGGCCACGATGGTTGTGTAAGCGTGCCCGATATGCGGCTCCGCATTTACGTAATAGATGGGGGTGGTAAAATAAATTCGTTTCATTTTCCCTTCCTGACCCGGTCAAAGAATGATTCCTCCCGGACCTCATCGAAACCCACTTCCACTTCTTTCCCGTCATCCAGGGTCACTTTCAGTTTCTGGTTGATGATGCTTTGCTGCATGACCTTCCCCGGTCCCTGGGGGGTGATCACTCTTTTACCCACCTTGGGCAGGTCTTTCTTCAGCTCGGAGTAAGTGTCCACTTCATAGGCCAGACAGCACATCAGCCGGCCGCAGGCCCCGGAGATTTTCTGAGGGTTCAAAGCCAGGTTCTGCTCTTTGGCCATCTTCACCGAAACCGGCTCGAATTCCTTCAAAAAGGCGCAACAGCAGAACTCCCGGCCGCAGGTTCCCAGCCCGCCGATCATCTTGGCCTCGTTGCGAACCCCCACCTGGCGCATCTCGATACGGGTTTTGAAAGCACTGGCCAGGTCTTTGACCAGGGCCCGGAAATCAACCCTGCCCTCGGAAACAAAATAGAAGATGATCTTACTCCCATCCAGGAAGGATTCGACTCCGATGAGCTTCATGGGCAGCTTGTGCTCCTGGATCTTGGCCAGACAGACCTTTTTGGCCTCCCTCTCCCGGATCAAGTTGTGACGGCCCTGTTCCATATCCTGCTGGTCGGCCAGGCGGAGGACCTTTTTCAAGGTCTTGGTGAAATATTTGGGGTCTCGTTCCAGGGGCATCCGGGCCACAAAGCCGATCTCCGGCCCCCGTTCCGTATCCACTACCACGATGTCCCGTTCCTTCAGAGTGAATCCCGTGGAATCGTAGTCGTAGATTCTCCCGTGGTCCCGAAATTTTACTCCCACGACTTTCATAAAGAATGCCTAAAAGGCACTAGAGTGCCTAAAATGCCTAAAACGAAATACGTTTCGGGGTTGGAGTTTCACGTCTTTTTTGCTCACACTCAAACGGGCACTGACCCTTTCAACCCTATCCTTGTTCATCCTCTTTCCATCGGTCTCTCTTTTCTTATTTCCAGCATCAAGGTTTCCAAGGCCAACTGCTTGTTCACGTTGTAGGCCAGGGATCTTTGGACCTCGGAGATCAGGCTGAATATGCCTTCCAGCCGATCGAAGGTGGACTTGGCTGCGTCTTTTTCCACAGTAGAGAGAAGGTCGTGGTTGATCAGACCTTCTTTGGTTCGATCCCCCTGCACCTTGAAGACGGTCAGATCGCGAACCCAGATTTTCCATAGGTCCATAAGGTCTCCGATCTCCTCTTCCTCCTTGGCCAGCCGTTCGCAGGTCTCGAAGACCTCTTCCGTTGATTTCTGGGGAAGATCGGAGAAGACCTGGAGCCAATCCAGACGTTTCTGGAAGTCGACCCGGGCACTCAGGGACACCGCCTGTCCTGCACTCCCCCCAGCCAGAGATGCGTAAAAACGGGCTTTTTCTTCGTCCAAACCCTTGTCTTTCTTTAGAATCTGAGCAATGTCTGGCTGGGATAAGGGCTTAAACTTGACCCACTGGCAGCGGGAGAGGATCGTGGACAGGAGCTGATGGGGCCTGGCGGTTATGAGAAGCAGGTGAGTATCCCGGGGCGGTTCTTCCAGAATTTTCAGCAGGGCATTCGAGGCTTCGGCTTTCATCTGATCTGCGGGATCGATGATGCAGGCCCGGCGTCCCCCCTCCATGGGCCGGAAGCGCAGCCTTTTCTGTATTTCCCTGACCTGGTCAATTTTGATGAATTCTCCCTCGGGCTCCACGGCGATCACATCGGCATGATTCGAAGAGTTGACCTTGATGCAGGAGGTACATTTTTCGCAGCAATCCCCCGCCTCCGGAGGAGACTGACAGTTCATGGCTTTGGCTAGAGTCAAGGCCGTTAGGTGTTTGCCCACCCCTTCAGGGCCGATGAAAAGGTAGGCATGGGCCAGCCGATCATTGCCCAGGGCATTGCGCAGAATGGCTATGGCCTTTTCCTGTCCTCTGATCTGGTCAAATGACACGTTTCATCCTCGTAGGGAACCGGGGAGATGAGAGACGATCTCCCGATGAAGAGCCGCTTCGTCTTTCTTTCCGTCCAGGACGATGATCCGACCGGGTTCTTTTCGGGCCAGGGTTAAATAACCCTCTCTTATCCGCTGATGAAAATCAAGAGCTTCCTTTTCAAACCGGTCCTCTTGGGTATTGTCATTCTCCAGCCTTTTCCAGGCCCTTCTCAGCCCAACCTCCACCGGCAGGTCTAAAAGGAAAGTCAGGTCCGGTTTTATATTCTCCAAAGCCCGGGCATGGATCTCTTCGATCCAGGCCAAATCCAGACCACGCCCAAATCCCTGGTAAACTGTAGTGGCATCAGCAAACCGGTCGCACAGGACGGCCTTGCCTTCCTGGAGGGCAGGAGCAATAACCTGATGGTAATGTTGAATCCGGTCAGCGATATAGAGGAAAAGTTCGGTCCCGGGCTCCATGCCCGCATTATCTGAAGAAAGGAGAATCTGCCGGATCTTTTCTCCTA
>DASPRR010000079.1:0-6141 GCA_035624375.1 Thermodesulfobacteriota bacterium
GTCCCGAAGTTCTATGAAGAACCTGGAGCCCACTTCGCCCACCGACCAAGTGTAGGGAACCTTGATCCTTCCCTGATAGACCAAGTCTTCCTCTGGTTCATTCCACTTGTTCATAACCCTCTCCTTAGAAGTTGTCCGTCAAGCTGCGCGGCAAAACAAAGCGGAGTCCGCTCACGCCGAGCCGGGAGGTCTAAATCGGATATTTCCCGGGGAATCCAGATAGAAGATGATTACCGGTGATTCTTCCGCGGCAGGATTCAATTCCAGAAGGGGCAGTCTCTTCATGGGTTTCCCTCCTTGGCTGAATCAGGACTCGATTGAGGAACAAAGGGCAGGAAAACTCACCGTTCTTATAGCAAAGTAGAGAAGGGAAGTCAAACCCAAAAAGGCTCTGGCGCACCAAAATTTTCAAAAAAGCGGGAAAGGGGTCCGAGAATGAGTTCAGGTTCTAAAAGCTGAAACAACCCAAAGGACGGCTAGAAAAAATCTTAAGTTCTTAGCCTTTCCACTTTTTCCTTATCCGGCCTCACCTGAATTGTTTTTTGATGAAAATACGTCACCATCCCGGGCTTGGCCCCTTTGGGGCGGTGCACGTTCTTCACCGGAGTATAGTCCACCGGGAGCCGGGTGGAACCGCTCCCCCGGCTGTAATGCGCGGCAATCGTGGCCGCTTCGAGAATTGACTCCGGTTTGGGGTCCCCCTTCCCGGTTTTCAAGAGAACATGGGAACCGGGAAGTCCCTGGGAATGGAACCACAGGTCGTTATCTTTGGCCAGATGCCGGAGGAGATAGTCGTTCCCCAGATTGTGTTTCCCGCAGAGAATCTCCAATCCCTCGGAAGAACGGAAGCGACGCACGGGAAGGGATTTTTCTTTTTCTTCCTTCCCGGCCTTCTGTTTCTTCGAGACAGGGATGATCCTTTCCTCTTCCAGTTCCCGACGAATCATTTCTACTTCTTCCGCATCCTCGGCGGCTTCGACTCCGAACAGAACCGATTCCAGATAAACGATCTCCTTCTCCGTTTCTTCCACCCGTTGGGAGACTATTTCCAAACCTCGCTTGGCTTTTTTGTACTTCTTGAAATATCTCTGCACATTGGCTGAAGGGTCCAGGGATTCATCCAGGGGGATCAATATCGACCGGGGCGGGTCCTGCCGGTAATCCAGAACTTCCGCTTCGCGCATCCCCCTCTTGATCCTGGGATAATTGGCGGTCAAAATGTCTCCATAGTCCTTGGCCTCCAGGTCTTTTTGAAATCCTTCCCGATCGGTTGTCAAATTATCCTGCCGTCTCTGGAGCCGGGAGATCAGCTGCCGCAGCCTTTTGGAAAGGGACTGCTTCTGCTCGATCATCTGGCGCTTCATCACTACTTCGAAGTAGAACTGATCGGCAGCCTGATTCATGGAAGGGAAGGTCTCCTCCTCTGCCGGCCCCAGGCTCTTCAGGGGGAAAGGAGACAATACCTTCTTTTCCCCCAGCAGCGTATAGACCCTCGGCTCGAAATCGGCTTTCTCGTATCTTTGCGTCAGGAGGCGTAGTTTTTCGCCTATCCCCTCGGGAGTTCCGTCGCTCACAAACTCCAATTCCCGGGCCAGAAGCGGGCTTACCCCGGAGATTCTGTGAACCATGGCTCTCCAGCGCTCCCCGACAGGAGAGGAAGAAATTTCCGCCATCTTCTCCTGATCCATTTCATCCGGAGCCCATTGACTAGATGGAGAAAGGGGCACATAGAAAAGGCCGGGGGCCGAGGGGCGGGGCGCTCCTTCTTCACCCCGGCGGAAATGTAGACAATCGAGGATTTTATCCCCCTCCAGCAAAAGGAGATTGCTCATTTTTCCCACTAGCTCGGCGACGAGAAAGACCTCCCGGATGACTCCCGCATCCATCATCTTCTGGAGGCCAACGCGGACGACTCTTTCATAACGATCCTGGGTGACACCGGAGACCCTGGCCCCGCCAATATGCTTTCGCAGGTACGTGCAAAAGCGCGGGGGAACCATCGGATTGGCATACTTCTTTTCCGTCAAGTGGAGACGGAAGAAATCAGGGTGGGTGGAAAGGAGAAGCTGTTTTTCATCGCCCGAGCGGCGAAGGCGGAGGAGAAGGTCGGTCCGGTTCATCTGGTAGACCTTGGAGATGAAAGTCCCCGTGATCTCCTTCTTTAATTCCTCGACGATGCCATGGATAACGAAGAGGTCCATATCTGGGGAGGATTGGGCTGGGCCTGGTTAGTGTCCTGAGTCCTGAATTCGGCTCCTAATTTTCTTAAGGTATCCCTCCGCTCTGCCGGGGGTCCGCCTGGGGCGGATTGACATTTCCGGAAAGCTTGGGTCGTGGCCCGGGGACAAGGGTGTTGCCCACAGAAAGCATCGGCCTTCATATTGCGGATTTCGCATTGTGGATTCCGGATTTTTGGGGGCCTTTCTTTTTCAATCCGCATTCCGCAATCTACAATCTGCAATTGCGACGGCCCGCCCGTTCCATGGAATCAAAGGCGCCTCATGGTTTCTGTGGGCAACGCCTTTGCCCCCGGGCCGGGCAATGGTTCGCTGAGCCACGGATAAAGCATGAAAAGGAATTCTTTTTCGGAGCGATCGATGGTTTTTCAAATCCGGAAATATTTAGCCAAATCAGCAGGCATGATGAAGCTGGGATTTTTGTCAAAAATAACCCGGGTCCGCTCCAGGGCCCTGGCTACCAAGGCGGAGCAGATGATTCGGTTGTCCATCCCGAACAGGAACTTCCACCCGGTAATCAGGCACAAAGAAATCGAGATAATCGTCAAGTGGCCGTAATCATACCGGAGACACCACTCGGCGAAATTCACCATTTTCTGCCGGTCTCTCTGGTCGGCCATTTCACCCAGACGGATCAGGTGGTAGTCCTTCTTCTTGTATGCGGAAATGTGGGAATGGACCACTCCCCTCCCGCTGGCCTCGATCAGACTTCCATCTTTGCTCACAATCAGGGCGGCATGAGTCCACTTGGCATACTTCCCCTTGAAGCGGATCAACTGGCCGGTCCGGATCAGCTTGCCTAGGATCCCCGAGCTTTTGGTGAGAATAAAGTCGCCCGGCTCAAATTCCCGGGCCTCCTGGTCTTTTCCAAAGAAAGAATCGCTAAAGCCCTTGATTTCGGGGCTGGGTCTCCGGGCCATAATTTGGCGCTCACTTTGAACAGGTTTTGCCCCTTATTAAAACACATTCTCCCTTCTTCATCAATCCACTCTTTTCTTGCCAGATAGTGGTCTTTGCGATAACATCCCAGGAAAAAATTCAAAATCCGAAGCACCAATATCGAAACAAATTGAAATGACCTGAAGTTCAAGGCAGCCCTTTTTGAGCATGGAAGATTCGGATTTGTTTCGTCCCACATTTCGTGGAATTCGATATTCGAGTTTCGGATTTCTTAAAATTATTTATGGAACAGAAAGAAATCCATCAGCAAAGAGTATTTTACGGTTGGATTATTACCGGTCTGGTGTTTTTGAACCTGGGCACGGCTTATGGGGCCCAGTATTCCTTCGGGGTTCTGTTTCCTGCCATGATCGAAGAATTCAAGTGGAACCGGCAGAATCTGGCTGGGGCCTTTTCCCTCTACACTTTCCTCTACGGTTCCCTGGGGATCATCCTGGGCCGATGGGTTGACCGCTTCGGCCCAAGGGTCGTCTTAATTGCTGGCAGTATTTGTCTGGGGATGGGGATCGGCTTGATCAGCCAGGTCCGGGCCCCCTGGCATCTCTATCTCGTCTACGGATTCCTTGCCGCCTGGGGAATGAGCGCGGCCTACATGACCGCCAGCCCCACTGTCGTAAAATGGTTCGTCGAGAAGCGGGGACTGGCCTTGGGAATCGCCCAATCCGGGTTGGGGATTGGAATCGTGCTCATCCCGCTCCTCGTGGGAACCCTGATTTCCTCTTTTGGCTGGCGGCACGCCTGTATGATCCTGGGAGCCTTGGTCTTCGCCGTTCTCTTCTCCACTTCTCTGTTCATGGTCGGCCACCCGGAAAAGGTCGGACTTCTGCCTGACGGTCGAAGGGTCCACGAACCCGACAGCCCCCAAAAGACCAGCCTGGAGAGTATCTCCAAAGAAGTGTACTGGTCGGCAACGGAAGCCATGCACACCCGTTCCTTTTGGGTGTTGACAGGGATCTTCTTCTTCACCTGGCTTCTGGTCTTCCTCCCCCTGGTTCACCTGGTCATTTTTGCCCGGGATATCGGCCTCTCCCAGAAATCAGCCCTATTCGCCCTGAGCTTTCTGGGCGGGTCTTCTACCATCGGGCGTTTGACGATGGGCTACGTTTCAGACCGAATCGGGAGGAAGCGGACCCTGGGTTTGAACCTCGCCCTCCAGGTTTTATCCTGGCTCTGGATCCTGGCGACCCATAACGCGTGGATGCTGATCGTCTTCGCCGTCTTTTTTGGTTTTTCTTACGGAGGAGTCAGTGCGGTCTTTCCGTCCATCGTGGGAGATTATTTTGGAAGGCTCAAGGCCGCTTCGGTGATCGGCGCCATTTTTGCCATTTCGGGAGTCTCGAGCGCTTTCGGGCCTTTCGTCGGGGGTTACATTTATGATTTGACTCACACTTATAATTTCGCTTTTCTTCTGGGAGGGCTCACCAATCTCTTAGCCCTTTTGCTCTTGTTGCTCTCCAAGCCACCGACAAAAACGGTTCGAAGTTAGGAGGTCGGAGTTCCGGAATTTTCGGGTCTTCTTGTAAGGAAAGGGCCCAATTCGGCCAGGAGAATTCCGGCCAGGATCGAAGCTGCGCCCATCCATCCCCACACTCCCACTTTTTCCCCCAGCCAAAACCAGGCGAAGAAAGCGGCGAAAACCGGCTCCATGGACAGGATAATCGCCGTGCGGGTTGCCGTGGTCCTTGCCTGGGCCCAGGTCTGCCCCAGGTAGGCCAGAACCGTGCAAGTCAGGGCCAGGTAAAAGGCGGCCCCATAGACTCCCGTTGGCAAGCGAAGATTTAAATCGCCGGTAAGGACGACCCAACCCAGACTGCCGATGCACGAGGTCGCCAGCTGAATGAAGGTTAGCCAGAAGGTATCCCCCCCGGGGGAATATCGACCCAGGGCCAGAATGTGGCCAGCCCAAAAAAAGGCACAGATGAGGGTGAGAAAATCTCCCCAGTTAAAGGAAAGGGCCTGAGTCTGGTCGACGGTGGTCAGGAGGTAAAGGCCGCAAAAAGCCAGCGCTGCTCCCACCATGGCAGACCGGGCGGGCATCTGCCTCAAAACCAAAATCGCCAGCAAAGGGACCAAAATAACGCTCAAGCCGGTGATGAACCCGCTCCGGGAAGCGGTGGTGAAGACCAGCCCCCAGGCCTGAGTGAAGAAGGCGGTGAAAAGAAAAAAGCCGATGATGACTCCGGGTTTCAAGAATTCCCGGGAATAGGTTTTTCTCCGGGTCCATCCCACGGGCAGGAGTAACAGGCAGGAAAAAAAGAAACGGATGAAAAGGAGATTTGCAGGAGTGGTTTCCCCCAGCGCCTCCTTGATGATGGCGAAGGAGGTTCCCCAGAAAACGGATACCCCGAGCAAAACCGCATCGGCAATCCAATGAGAAGCGGGAGAAGTCTTGTTGTTTAGCAAAAGTGCGCACCGGGTTTTCAAAATGAACCTCATTGTACCAATGGCCCGATTTCCCGATCAACCAGAATCGACAAAGCTTGCCCACCCCCAGTTCTTAAAAAAGAGTCCTTCGAAAATAAGATCTCTGGAAAGGAGCGGGGATCTCATGGGGTTCAGGGCGGAGGAATTTGGATCATCATCCTGAGGCGGTGGTTCCTCCATGGGATCGGGCCTGTCCTGGGGAGGGTTGAAATGGAAATGTTTTGGCTCTCTTTTCTGCTTGGAGGAATCTCCTCCCAGGCCTCTCCCTGCGGAACATGGGGGGGAGTTTCATAGAAGGATAAGCACCCGCCGAGCCTGATGATCCAAATTCCTCCACCCGGACCCCAACAAGCACGAAAAACTGGGGGTGGGCAAGGAATCGACAAAGCAGTTGACTCTCTTCAAACCCTATGCTATCCCAATAAAAAAATCAGGGCGCAGATAATCGAGATAGATATTTGTTGAATCATGAGCCCAGATTATTTTTATAGTCACCGACTTAAAAAGTTGACGTTGGGCG
>DASPRR010000080.1:0-3973 GCA_035624375.1 Thermodesulfobacteriota bacterium
GAAGAGGCTGTGGAGGAGGGCATCAAGATTCAGAACGGCTGGGGGCCTCGAAAAATCCTGCAGCATGAACAGGGCAGCCTGCGGCTGGAGTTATCCCGCTGCCTTCGGATTTTCGACGAGCAGGGCCGGTTCTCTCCCCAATTGGATGATTTCCGCGGACTGTCTCCTTCGGCTGAATCGGTCATTGTGGCGATCGGGCAGCAGCCGGACCTTTCATTGCTGCCCCCGGAGATTCGGCCTTCCCCTCGATCAAACCTGCTGGTTGACCCGTTGACTTTGCAGAGCCGCAGGGAAAAAATCTTCGCCGCCGGGGATTTGACCTCCGGTGCCCGTTCGGTCATCGAAGCCATGGCCCAGGGGAGGGAAGCGGCAGTCTCCATCGACCGTTTCCTCCAGGGAGAAACGCTGAGGTGGGGGCGAGCCTACTGGGACGGTACCTGCATCACCGACTTTCCCGTCGATCGATCCGGAACCATCGTGCGCCCCAGGGCCTCACTTCCCCGGCTTCCGGTTCAATCCCGCAATGCCTTGAACGAGATAGAAAAAGCATTGGGAACGAAGGAAGCCCGCGAAGAAGCCGAACGGTGCCTGAACTGCGGCCGGCCGGGGGAAGTCAACCAAACTTGCTGGTATTGCCTCCCGTGCGAGATCGAATGTCCGGTGGATGCACTAGAGGTCCGTTTGCCGTACTTAGTAAGATAAGCCTCCCTCCGGCTCAATTGAAGGAGTGAGGACAGAATTCAGCGGAACGGAGGGTGATAAGAGAATTTGCCTCCTGCATTGATTCCGCATTTTATTGGCCGGTTACGGTAACAGGTTTTTCCGTCGCTGCCGACTCCTCGATGGAGATAGCCACCTCCATGGAGTTGCAGGCGTCCAGGACGTCGGAAAGGACCGGTACATCCTCATAGATGTTGGCGACCAGGTTGTCAATCTCTTCCTGGAAAGGGTGATGAGTAACCGCACCCGAGTTGGGAGTCGGGGTAGAAAGGGTGATCCAATCCGTCTGAACGGGGAAAAGGCCCTTGGAATACACGCGGTTGTCCCGAATGGCGCCTTCGGTCCCGAGAAGGTCGATATTCAGCTGGTAGGGAAAAAGGAGGCCGTCGAGAGAAGCCGAGAGCTTACCCACCGCGCCATCCCGAAACTTCACTGCCGCCACCAGAGTGGTGAAATAATCGAAGTCCTCCCGGTTTCGGCAACGGTAGGCGGACACCTCTACGATTTCTTCTCCTTTCAGATACCGCGCCAGGTCGGCAGCGTGGCATCCCCCGGTGATCATGGCCCCGCCGGCGAACTCCTTGCGCCGGATCCAGGGGTAGCTGGCAAAGGTTGACTTGATCCCGTGCCAGTAATCGGCTTCGACGTAATAAATGTGCCCAAGGGCTTTTCGGTCAAGAAGGGAACGGAGGTTCTTGATCATGGGATGCCAGCGGGCCACGAAACTGACCACGGTGCGGGTTTCCGCTTTTCGGGCCGCCTGACGCAAGGCTGCGAGCTCTTCGCGGTTGACGGCCGTCGGCTTCTCCAGGATCAGGTGTTTCTTCGCGTGGAGGGCGAAGATGGCTTCCTTCGCGTGGAGGTAATTGGGCATGCATATGGAAACTACGTCCACCGAGGAGTCGGCGAGGAGGTCTTCATAATGGGCGTACACTTTCGCTTCGGGGTTGAACTCCCGGGCCAGTTTTTGGGCGCTTTCCAGGGATCGGCTGCACACGGCGGCCAGGTAGAGGCGGGGATTATGGCCAATGGCCTTGGCATGCTCATAGGAAACTTGACCGGCTCCCCGGATTCCCACCCCCAATTTTTGTTTCTGCGGACTCATCACGATCTCCCCAAAGAATTATTGAAATACAGGAAAACAAAATTGAACACAGGCGAGGAAATGCAAAAACCCCCGAAGGCGATATTGGATGCGAATGAACGCGGATAGAAACTCATAAGATGGGAATAAATGGATTTCAAAAAATATCAGGATGCACTTCCCGAACGCACCGTTTAAAGGCTTGAACACAAGTGTATCATATCCCAGAGGTTCCTTCCTCGTTTTTCATTGACCCATGGAGACATGGCCCGCTATACTCAAACTAATCCGACATGATTAGGATATTTTCCCATCACGCCTTGCCGTAATGGGACGGAATGGAAGAGGAGCGGCATGGTGTACCAGGATCGGCCGAGAATCCCTCCGTATGTAAAATCCTCCTGGGCACCTTTATCAGGGTATTTTGTTTCCAGGAGATAGGAACATGATCAAAATTTCCTCCATGGTTGGAACCCCGGACTTGAAAGCGCCAGTCTTGGCGCCTTACAAAGGTGATCTGCCTGTGGCCTTCGACAAGCTGGCGAAGATGGGCTACGACGGCGTTGAGTTCATGACCAAAAACCCATCGAAGCTAAACGGGGTTGCCATCCGTCGTTCGCTGGACGATTACAACCTGGAACTCTGCCAGATATGCACCGGGCACGTCTGGGGGGAAGACAAACTGGGGCTGGTCAACCACGATGCCACTTTGAACCGTGAGGCCATGAAGCGGATGAAGGAAATCGTAGACTTTGCCGCTGCATATTTCAAACCGGGGGTCCCGGTGAATATTGGCCGCTCCCGCGGCCAGGGTGATCCCTCGCAGCCGGAGAAGAGCCTGGCAGCCTATGAGGCCGCGTTCCAGGAACTGGCTGATTATGCGGCACCCACCAAAGTGCGTCTGACGCTGGAACCGATCACGGCCACCCTGATCAAATTCGTCCTGACTACCCAGGACGGGATAGATATGTGCCGGAGGGTAAACCGCCCCAACTTTGGTTTGATGCTGGACGTCTATCATATGAATATTGAAGACGTGGACATCTACCAGAGTTTCCGCGACGCCAGGGACTATACCTGGCTCGTCCATGTGTGTGACAACAACCGCAAGTGGCCAGGAAGCGCCCACCTGGATTTTGCCCAGATCATCGGTACCCTTAACGAGATCAGGTATGACGGATTCGTATCCACGGAGATGCTTCCCTGGCCGGACCCGGACACTTCAGCCCGCGCGGCCATCGAACACCTGCGGCGTTTTATTCCCAAACCAAAATAATTTCCTTTCCGTAAATCCCCGGCTCTTCCGGGGGTCCGCCCGTGGCGGATTGACCTTTACAGAATGCCTGGGTCATGGCCCGCGGGCAAGACCCTTTCACGCAGAAAGCATCGGCAGGGTGGGCTCTTTTCCCAGAGGCTCCGCTCGCCTTCCGCAAAAGGCAGTGGGCCCTGAGGCTACCGGGCAGATCGCCCCTGTAAGGAATCGACCCGAACACTTGGTTCAGGAGTTGTGCCCGCCCGTTCCATGGAATCAAAGGCGCCTTATGATTTCTGCGTGAAAGGGTCTTGCCCCCGGGCCGGCAGAGGGAAGGCCACCTTTAGGTGGGGCCATTTAGAATCAGCTTTGAGCGGTCCCCTGTTTTCCAAACCTCCTGCCATGCCCAAGGTAATGACTTTTCAGGCTCTAAGGTTAAGGCCGCGCCTTTTGCCCACCCCCAGTTCTTGAAAAAGAGTCCTTCGAAAAAAAGACCTCTGGAAAGGAGGGGGATCTCATGGAGTTCAGGGCGGAGAAATTTGGATCATCATCCTGAGGCGGTGGTTCTTCCATGGGATCGGGCCTGTCTAGGGGGGGGATTGAAACGGAAAAATGCTTTGGCTCTCTTTTCTGTTTGGAGGAATCTCCTCTCAGGCCTCTGCCTGCGGAACATGGGGAGGAGTTTCATGGAAGGATAAGCGCCCGCCGAGCCTGATGATCCAAATTCCTTCACCCTGAACCCCAGCAAGCACGAAAAACTGGGGCTGGGCAAGGATTCGACAAAGCAGTTGACTCTCTTCAAACCCTATGCTATCCCAATAAAAAAATCAGGGCGCAGATAATCGAGATAGATATTTGTTGAATCATGAGCCCAGATTATTTTTATAGTCACCGACTTAAAAAGTTGACGTTGGGCG
>DASPRR010000106.1:0-8462 GCA_035624375.1 Thermodesulfobacteriota bacterium
CATCGACCTCCTTTGCCCCAAAGAGACAATCTTGGCCTCCAATACTTCGGGCCTTTCCATTACCGAGATCGCCTCGGTCACGCAACGCCCCCGGAAGGTGATCGGCATGCATTTTTTCAACCCTGTACCGGCCATGAAGCTCGTGGAGATCATCCGAGGGCAATCCACTTCCGACGAGACTTTTCAGGTCATTAAAACCCTGGCGTTAAAAATGGGCAAGACTCCGATCGCGGTTAACGAATCCCCGGGATTTGCTGTCAACCGCATCCTCATACCCATGATCAACGAGGCCATTTTCGTCCTGCAAGAAGGAGTCGCTTCCGCCGAGGACATCGATAAGGGGATGATGCTAGGAGCGAACCATCCGATCGGGCCCTTGGCCCTGGCGGATTTGGTGGGCCTGGACACCCTTCTTATGATCCAGGAGAATCTTTACAAGGAGTTGGGGGATTCCAAGTACCGTCCGTGCCCGCTTTTGCGGAAAATGGTTCGAGCCGGGTACTTGGGCCGAAAAAATGGCCAAGGGTTCTATGCGTATCCAAAGTGAATCAGGAGTCGCTTAGGATTCGTCCCAGGCGACCTTTTTAGAATCCAACGGAATTGGTCCCTGAGGAAATCTTTTTCACCCGACCATTCGTACCCAGAATATCCGTCCAAAGAGGCCTGAAAATATAGGCCCTTTCTCGACTTTGCGAATACTCAAAAAATACCCGGAGGGATAGAGATGGTGGTAGACAATCGTTCTAAGTCTTTAATTATTGATCAAAAAGAAGGGGTGGCAACGATCACCCTGAACCGCCCGGAACGACTCAACGCCATTGACGAGGCAATGCACCGGAGACTGGAGCAGCTCTTTATCGAGATGGACGACGATTCCAGGGTCCGGGCCATCGTCATTACCGGGGCCGGCCGGGCTTTCTGCTCGGGGGGCGATGTTAAGGACATGGATGAACAGCAGCGGGGTCCGACTCAGAGAAAAGAATTGGCTCCCACTCGCCACAGCCGCCATTTGCTTCGCAATATGCTGGAATGTGAAACCCCCATCATCGCCGCCATAAACGGCGACGCCGTAGGACTGGGGGCCAGCATCGCCTTGCTCTGTGATGTAATCTTCGCTGCCGAGACGGCCCGCATCGGGGATACCCACGTAAGAGTGGGCCTGGCCGCTGGGGATGGAAGCGCGGTGATCTGGAGCATGTTGTGCGGAATTGCCAGAGCCAAGCAATACCTGATGACCGGCGACCTGATACCCGCCCGTGAGGCGGAACGAATTGGGCTGGTCAATACGGTAGTCCCTGAAGGGAAGGCCTATGAGGAAGCTTGGAAGTTTGCCAAGCGCCTGGCCGATGGACCCATCCAGGCCATAAAATGGACCAAGTATTCGGTCAACAAGTTGATCAAGGATCAAATGAATCTAACCTTGGATACGTCATTGGCTTTAGAAAGTCTCACCTTCCTCACCGAGGATCACTCCGAGGCGTCAAGGGCGTTCGTAGAGAAGCGGGCCCCGCTTTTCAAGCATGAAAAATAATTCGGTGTAAATTTCAGTTGACAAAAAGGGGAGACTTATCTATTTGTCCATAAATCCGCATATGTTATGATCTAAACGATAGCCGGCCAAAGGCCGGCCGGGAGGAGCATGATATGTCTCGCGTCAGGGACGAAATCGAAAAATTCAAACAGATTGAAGAAACCGCACGGGCGGGGGGAGGAAAGAAGTATGTCGAAGAACAGCACCGCCTAGGGAAGCTCACCGCCCGGGAGCGGATCGATAAATTTATGGACCCCGGTACCTTCGTCGAGGTGACCATGCTGGCCCAGCACCAGTGCACCGATTTCGGGATGGAGAAGAACCACCCCTGGGGTGACGGGGTGATCACCGGGTATGGGAAGGTCGAAGGCCGGACGGTGTTCCTGTACGCTCAAGACTCCACGGTCATGGGGGGATCGGTGGGCCTGGTCCACGGGCAGAAAATCGCCTCCATCATCCGCATGGGCCGGCAAGCGCAGGCGCCGGTCGTGGGCCTCATCGACTCCGCAGGGGGACGAATCCAGGAAGGAAGCGGGGCGTACTCCCTGATCTTCGCGGAAAACGTGGAAGCTTCCGGAGTTGTTCCTCAGGTCTCGGTCATCATGGGAAACTGCGCGGGCGGCGGGGTTTACTCCCCGGCGCTCACCGACTTCATTTTCATGGTGGATAAAACCAGCCAGATGTTCATCACCGGCCCCTTGGTGATCAAGGAAGTCACCGGGCAGGACGTGGGAAGCCAGGAACTGGGCGGGGCAAGGGTCCACTATCAGGTCTCCGGAGTTGCGGATTTTGTCGGCGAGAATGACCTGGCCTGCCTGGCTAAAGTAAAGAAGCTTCTGAGCTTCTTTCCCTCCAGTTTCAATCAGAAGCCATCGGCCGTTCCGTGCCTGGATGATCCGGATCGTTGTGAAGAGGCTCTGGTGGATATCATCCCCGACAGCCCCAAGAAAGTGTACGACATGCGCCGTCTGATCTCCTTAATCGTCGATCACGGGGATTTTCTGGAGGTCAGGGCCGGCTTTGCCCGGAATATGGTCACTGGGCTGGCCCGCATGAACGGGAAGGTCGTGGGAATCGTTGCCAATAATCCCATGTTTCTGGCCTCGGCCATCGACTGCGATGCCGCGGACAAGGCGGCCCGGTTCATCCGGACCTGCGACTGCTTCAACATCCCCCTCATCTCTCTGGTGGATGTTCCCGGGTATCTCCCCGGAATGAAGGAAGAGCACAAGGGGATCATCCGGCACGGGGCCAAAATGCTCTACTCCTGGAAAGAGGCCACCGTGCCGAAAATCACCTGCATCATCCGGAAAGCCTACGGGGGTGCTTTCGCCGCCATGAGCAACAAGGAGCTGGGGGCGGATTTGGTTATGGGCTGGCCCTCAACGGAGATCGCTATCATGGGTGCCGAGGGGGCGGTGCGGATTCTCTTCCGGAAAGAGATTGATGCCGCCGCGGACAAGGCCCGGGTCCGCGAAGAAAAGATACAGGAATACCGGGAGAAGTTCATGACTCCCTACTACACCGCGGCGAAACGTCAGATGGACGTATTGATCCGCCCGCAGGAGACCCGGCCCCAGATCATCAAAGCCCTGGAGATGCTGGAAGGAAAGAAGGTAGACCGGGCGGAACGAAAGCATGGGAATATACCCTTGTAAGGAAAAGTCGAAATAAAAAGCGCAGAGGCCGCAACGAAAATCACCCCCTCCCTACCCTCCCCCCGCGAGGGGGAGGGTTAGGGTGGGGGGGATGCGCGTTTTCACTGTTAAGGGAAAGGAGAAGGAAATGAAGGTAAGCGTGCCTGAAAAATGGGATATGGAATACGATGTGGTGGTCGTCGGCTGGGGCTCAGCGGGAACGGCAGCAGCCGTCACCGCCCATGACCAAGGCGCCAAAGTGGTCATCCTGGAGAAGATGGCCAACGGGGGAGGGAATTCTTCCATCTGCGGCGGCAATATTATCGTCCCCAAGGGTAAGGAATTCCTGGAGTACCTGGATACCCTTTCCTTTAAAACCACGGAAAGGGAAATCCTGGAGACCTTCGTGGAGGAAGCGCTCAAGAACGGGGATTGGATCCGGCAGATGGGGGCCGACGTCCAGGTTTTCCGCCCGCTGGAAGTGGCCTACCCCACCATGATTGCCGGAGCAGGCTTCCCCCACGTTCGCGGCGCGGAAAACGTGGTGAAATATAACATCAAGGGAACTCCGGAAGAAGGGAAGCCGTCCCAGCGGCTGTGGAAATTTCTTTCCGGCCTGGTGTCCAAACGGGGAATCAAAGTTCTGACCGCGACTCCCGCCCAGGAACTCGTTCCCAATGCCCGGGGAGAGATCGTGGGAGTGATTGCTCAAAGGGAGGGCAAGAGAATCTCCATCAAGGCCCGGCGGGGCGTCATCTTAACCTGCGGCGGATACGAGAATGACCCTTGGATGAAATGGGATTACCTGCCGGTCAAACCGCTCTATTTCCTGGGAACCCCCGGGAATACCGGCGATGGGATCCGCATGGTGCAGAAGGTCGGCGGAGAACTGTGGCATATGACCCGTCTAGCCTGTCTGATCGGCTTCAAGGCTCCCGAGTTTGAGGCAGCCTTCTGGGTTGCCTTCCTAAGCGAGGGATTCCTCTTCGTGGACAAGTACGGCCGGAGGTTTGTCAACGAGGCGGGGATCGAGATTCACGAGTACTACAAGGAGCTCTCCCATTTTGACATTGAGAAGATGGAATATCCCCGGATTCCTCTTTGGGCGATCTTCGATGAGCAGACCCGGCGTCGGGGGCCTCTCAGTCGGGGAACCGCGGGCTATAACCGAGACCTCTACTCCTGGAGCCTGGACAACTCGGTGGAAATTGCCAAAGGATGGGTCCAACAGGGGAAAACAGTAGCCGAGTTGGCTTCCAAAATATCCATGGAACCGAAAGTTTTGGAGGAGACCCTTGCCCGCTTCAACTATCTCTGCAAAGCGGGGAAGGACGAAGATTTCGGCCGGCCCAGGGAAGACCTTCGTGCTCTGGAGTCTCCCTTCTACGCCATTCAACTCTGGCCTTCGCTGATCAATACCCAGGGAGGCCCGCGGAGGGACAAGGAATCCCGCGTCCTCGACCCCGACAGGAAGCCCGTTCCCAGACTCTACGCCGCCGGAGAGCTCGGTTCGATCTGGGGATTCCTCTACCAGGGGGCCTGCAACATCGGAGAGGCCCTGGTCTTCGGGCGCATTGCGGGAAAGAACGCGGCCGCAGAGAAACCCTGGTCGTGAGAATTCCCATGGCAGGCACAGCTCTGGCGGAGAGAGAATTTATCGTGAATGCAACCCCGGATCGGGTCTGGCGGTTGATCGGCAAGGTCATCTTCAGCGTCCTTCCGGGAATGGAAAGCATGGAGATCCTGGACGAGAACAACTTCCGGTCCTTGCTCCGGGTGAAGATGATGGGGTCCGAATGGGTCCTGAAGCTGAAAGGAGAGATGGTGGACATCTCCCCCCCTGAATCTTTTTCTGTAAGGCTTCTTCTCGAAGGCCTGGGGGGCCTGGTTAAAGCTGATCAGAAGGTGACCCTGGCCATGACTCCGGTGGAAAAAGGAAAGACCTCGGTGACCTGCCGGGCCACAGCGGAAGACATGGGCTTTCTGCAAAGGGCCTTCCTTACCCGACAGGCTCGGGTTTTTGCCCAGTCCACCTTCGAGGCCATCGAGAAACGGCTGAAGGAACTGGCATAACCGATTGCGGATTTCGGATTGCGGATTGCGGAATGAAAAACCCGTAATGGAAGAATTAGGATGCTCGTAGGTGGCCTGTTAGAAAAAAAATTGGTTGACGGATTCAGGCTTGTCGATTTCAGTTTAAATTCTTTTAATCCGAAATCCGCATTCCGCAATCCGCAATTAGGAGGATAATGATGGGTGCGACTCAAATTCTGGCCGATTATGTGAGCGAGACCTCTTTCCCCGCCTTGCCCAAAGAGGTGGTCCGGAAGGCCAAGGGCATCGTCCTAGACACCCTTGGGTGCGCCATCGCCGGCTACACCCTGGCCGCTCATGAGTTTCGCTGGGTCTACGAGCCGGTGAAAGAGATGGGTGGAAATCCTGAATCCACGGTGTGGCTCGCCGGGATGAAGACTTCCTGTCCCCAGGCGGCCCTGGTGAACGGGACCCTGGTTCATACGGTAGATTTTGACGACACCCACCTGGGGTCCATTGCCCACCTGGGAGCTTCCGTGGTCTCCTCCGCTCTGGCCATCGGGGAAAAAGTCGGGGCCGATGGACCTTCGATTCTCACGGCCATGGTCATGGCCTACGAAGCGGCGGGAAGAATTGGAAAAGCGATTATGCCCTCCCACTATAAATACTGGCACCCCACGGGGACCCTGGGAACCATCGCTTCCGCTGTAGTCGCTTCGAAACTCCTGGGACTCAAGGCGGACCGGATGGAGCAGGCCATCAGCCTGGCGGCGGACGGCGCTTCCGGCATGCGCTATTGCATCGACTTCGGAGATTTTTCCAAGAGCCTCCATCCCGGCTTCAGCGCCTGGAAGGGGATCTTGTCGGCCCTGGTAATCGCCAGCGGGGCTGCAGGACCCAAGGGACTGCTCGAATACAAATCCGGCTTCTGCGAGGCTTATTCCGACGAGCCAGCCATGAAACACTTGAACGAAAGCCTCGGTTCGTCCTACGAGATCCTGACCGACAGCCTGAAAGCTTTTCCCACCATTCTCTGCAGCCATACCCCGATCCAGGGAACGGTGAAACTCATGAAGGAAAAGAACCTGCGCCTGGAAGACATAGAAGCCATTCATTTCCGGGTGACCCCCACCGCGCCAGGACAAGGGATGAATTATGCGCCTGATACCCCCTTGGCTGCCCGCCTGAGCATTCCCTACTGCGTCAGCCGGGCCGCTGCGGACGGCTACATCGCCATGGATCAATTCCAGGAGGAGAAGATCAAGGATGCCAGGGTCCAGCAATTCATGAAAAAAGTAACCCTGGAATCCGTCCAACAATTCGTCGAAAAATATCCAGGAACCCTGGCGGCCCAGGTTGAGATTCAAACCAAGGACGGAATGCGATTCCAGGACGAATCCATCTATCCCAAGGGGCACCCGCAGAACCCCATGACGGACGAGGAGATCAAAGATAAATTCCGCCGCCTCTCCTTGAACACCTTGGATCGGGTGCAAACGGAAAAGATCGCCGAGAAAGTCTACGATCTGGAGTGGGTAAAACGTGCCGATGAACTAATCCGGTTGCTGGTGAAATGAATTTTAATCCGGGCAAGCCAGAACCAAAATTGTAGGGGCGGCCCCCCGTGGCCGCCCGCAAGATGGGCAACCACAGGGGGTTGCCCCTACAGTCTGTTACCATTTTGCTCACAATTTTACTTTTGACCCCCTAATGACCGATTGAAAAGGAGAAATAAGTGATCCGCAAGATTGCCCATATCGGAGTGGCCGTGAAGAACGTCGAAGAGGTTGAGAAACTCTATTCCGAAATCCTGGGCCTGCCCATCAGTGGACGGGAGGTTTCGCCGGACAACAAGGTTTCGTTCATCCCCTTGGGGGATACGGCCATTGAACTCCTGGAATCCGTGAAGCCCGATGGGGCAATCGCCCGCCACATCGAAAAGAGAGGAGAGGGGATCCACCATATTGCCCTGGAAGTGCACGACATCGAGAAAGCCATGGAAGAGCTGAAAGCCAAAGGTCTTGTCCTGATCGACCAAAAGCCGAGAAGGGGCGCCCACGATTCCAAGATTGCCTTTCTCCACCCCAAAGGAACCTACGGAGTGCTTCTGGAGTTAGTGGAGCCGAAGAAACATTAGGAGGTGGCGGTTCGAGAAAGCTAGAAAGAACCCTTTTCCTCCTGCGCAAGAAAATTTCTTGACATGGGTTGCCTGAATTGGAAGAATAGCCTCGCAAGGAGAAGTCCAGCTAAATAGGTTCCTTAAGGCAAGTTCCTGTGAGAGGGAATTCCTGGAAAATAATCTCTTAAGGCAAGGAGGGTAAAAAAGTGAGAAGAATATGGAAAGGTTTTGCAGTCGCAGCGTTGGCCTTCGCGCTGGCCGTGTGGATGAGCCCGGGTCCGGTGTCGGCCGCGGAAAAGGTTTTCGAATTCAAAATTTCCATCGATACTGTCCCCAACCATCCGCGATACGGGGGGCTGGAGATCTTCGTGCCGGAACTGGCCAAGAGGTCCGGTGGGAGGCTGGTCGGCAAGATTTACCACAGCGCCCAGCTTTACAAGGACGCCCACGTGACTAAAGCCCTGAGGACCGGCACGGTTGAAATGTGCGTGCCCGGAAACTGGCTGCTGGAGGGATTCGATACCAGCGCCAGCCTTACCATGCTGCCCATGTTCTTCGGCCAGCCCGGAGATATTACCGAGAAGCTGATCGACGGGAAAATCGGAGAAGCGGTGAACCGGTCCCTGGAAAAGAAAGTAGGAGCGAAATCTCCGGGCCGCTGGTATGAGCTGGGCTATGACCATACCTGGACCCGGAATAAGAAAATAACCAAAATCGAAGACTTCAAGGGGTTGAAGATCCGGCACTCCGGCGGTTCCATCCCCGAAGAGCGACTCAACCGCTTTGGGGCCAGCGCGGTATTCATTGCCTGGCCCGACGTGCCCATGGCTCTGGTGCAAGGGACGGTGGACGGCGTATGCTCCACCACCAAGAGCGTGGAGAGCGCCAAGCTCTACGAGGCAGGCATCAAGTACGCGGTCACCTGCCGCAATTACAACGGCTACTACGTCCCCCTGGTTAACCAGAAATTCTGGAACAGCCTGCCCGCCGACCTGCAGAAAACCTTCTCGGACGTATGGAATGAGATTGTCCCCAAGCAGCGGGAGATCGCCCGCAAGGAGCAGGCCGAGGCCAGAAAGCTCATGGAGGGCAAAGGCGTGGAATTCTTTGACCCGAGCGACGAAGAGCTGGCCAAATGGCG
>DASPRR010000130.1:0-16726 GCA_035624375.1 Thermodesulfobacteriota bacterium
GGCCATTCTGCCCTACGACCAGTCCATGCACCGCTTTCCAGCCTATTTCCAACAGGGAAATATGGAAAGCAATGGGAAATCCGTCGATCGGAAGGGCGAGAGGGTATCCTACCAGACAGGTCCCATCATCTGGGGAGAGCCGGGAACGAACGGGCAGCACGCCTTCTACCAACTGGTTCACCAGGGGACCAAACTCATTCCCGCAGACTTTTTGGCCCCAACGATCAGCCACAACCCGATCGGGGACCATCATTCCATCCTTCTCTCCAACTTCTTCGCTCAGACCGAAGCGCTCATGAATGGGAAGACCAAAGAGGAGGTGATCGGAGAACTAAGGCGCGAAGGAAAGCCCGAAGAGGAAATCCAAAGACTATGGCCCTACCGTATCTTCGAGGGCAACCGTCCTACCAATTCCGTCCTCTTTCAGAAATTAACCCCCCGAGTCCTGGGAAGCCTGATCGCCATGTATGAACACAAAATCTTCGTTCAAGGGATCATCTGGAACATCTTCAGCTTCGATCAATGGGGGGTGGAGCTGGGCAAACAGTTAGCCGGCAAAATCCTTCCGGAATTGGCGGAGGACCGCCCTGTTCATTCGCATGATTCCTCAACCAACGGATTGATCAACACGTTCAAGGAAATGAGGAAAGATGGCAAGGGGAATGAATAACCTTTCCTCCGCGGAAAAACCGAAAGGATGGTTTCCCCGCCTCATTTCCGGCAACCGGACGGCCTTTGCCCTTTTGCCGGCTCTGGTGTCCCTTGTCCTGGCATACCGGGCCCGTCTCACCTACGGTTTATTTACTCATCCGATTAAACCCTTCGATTTCTCACCCGGCGCCCATCCGGTCCGGTTCACCCTTGGGTTTGGCGATTCCGATCTGTTTTTGATCCTGTCCTGTTTTTTCCTTTTTCTGCTCCTCTCCCAGGGGCGCTTCCTCCTGAAGAGCCGCAAGGTCTTCCTCCCTTTCCAGGTTGCGGGGCTGGTTCTCCTCCACTTGATCCTGGGAAGTCTCCTGTTCCTTCACCTGGGCCATTTCCGCTTTCTCTTCGACGCCCAGACGGGGTTCGATTTCGGGGTGATCCTAGAGTCGGTGTACAGCGTCTCCACCATCGGCACCCTGAAATTGTTGGAGGTCCGGGACTGGTTGTTCGTCCTGTTCCCCCTGGCAATCTTCTGGGTGGTTTGGCTGGTTCCTCCAGCGGCGCGAGCCTGGGTGGCGAAGGCTTTCCTCGCGGGCGTGGTTTTCTGGGGGGCCTTCTCCTTGTTGGGTCCTCCGGAAAAGAAGAATACCGTTCCGGCGGAGCTCCGGGTGAATCCCGGAATTTTCTTCCTTTCCGACATGGCCGAGCACTTGGGCAGGTCTCCGATAAGGGACCGAACGGGCATCCGGGTTCAGGAGACAGAATCCGGATTCAAGCCGGCCGGGCCATTGAATTCTCATCCCGTACGGGCAGTGGAAGACCTTCCTCCCCAAGCCAATCATCCCTGGAATGTGGTATTCCTGGTTCTGGAGTCCGTGGGAACCCGCTACATGCAGGAAGGCTACGGCGGAAGCCCGGTTCCCATGCCCTTTTTGAACCGGCTGGCTGGGGAGGGCTGGTTTCTGAAAAACCATTTCACTCCCTCCAATGTGAGCACCAAGGCGGATTTTTCCATTTTCAGCGGCCTCTACGATTTCTTCCAGCGGGGAACGCTGGGAGTGCGGCAGGATGTCCAGATCCCATCCCTGTACAATTTCCTGGGCCCGAAATACGATTCTTTTCTCGTTTCTCCCTCCTCTTCCGCCTGGTATTTCCCCCTCCCGTTCTTGAGAAACGGGGGGCTGCGAGAAATACATACCTACGAAAATCTGAACTTCAAGATCCGGGAGGAATTAAGCACGCTGGGCCGTTACATCGCCCGCGACGAAATTCAGACCGTGGATTTTTTCCTCCAGAGAATCAGCAGGGCCCGGGAGCCCTTCCTGGGGATGTACGTGAGCTTCGTCGCCCATTTCCCGTATTTCGACTACGGACCTGAATACCGCATCGTGGAGAGTGACGGAAAGTCGATCAGCCGCTATATCAACAACCTGTACCTGCTCGACCGGCTGGTCCAGCGGATTTTTGAGCACCTGAAGAAGCGGGGCCTTTTGGAGAGAACCATCCTGGTGATCGTGGGCGATCACGGTCAGGCCTTCGGCCAGCACCATCCGGACAACTACCTTCACTACCGATACAGCTACAACGTAAATCTGGAGGCCCCGGTGATCTTTTACCAACCGGCTCTGTTCAAGCCGAGGTCTTTCAACGTACCCACCAACCATACGGATATTCTGCCTACCCTCCTGGACGCCCTGCGGATTTCTTACAACCCCTCCCTGCTGGATGGAGAGTCCCTATTCCACCCTCTGAAGCGGAAATACATTTTCTTTTATGGGCACGAGGAAAGTATTTCTTCGTTGAGCACCGATGGGATCAAAGTGCAGGTCTCTCTGAAGAAGAACCGCTGCTGGGCCTTTGACCTCAGGGCCGACCCCGATGAAAAAACCCCCCTCGACTGCGGTCCTTATCAGTCCCAGTTGGAGGCTCTTCGCAACTTTGTCCGCGACCACGATACCAACCTGGCTCAGTACAATGCCTGCAACCGGGAAGGTAAAGATTTTCAGGGGCAGAGACACCCCGCCCTTGCGGCACCGCCGCCCGGCAGAGAAGAGAAGAAGGGGAAGGGATGAATTGGAAATGGGGAAGTAAAAGACTGCCCGACTAGGCGACGATGCGACCTAAGTCAATGATTTCCATCCGGTTGTTGGCCTCGGGGTGCTTTACCGATGGGCCTTCTGTGAGAACTACGAGATTTCCTTTCACCTCATTGTCCTGCAGCCATTTCCGGGCAAAGGCGTTCCAGTCTTCGGGGTGATCCGGTTCGTGTACCGGATAAACCCCGTATGAGAACTGGAGGCGCTGGCAGGTGGACTCCTGGGAGCTCACCGCGGTGATCCAGACCGGAGGGCGAAACCGGGCAATAGACCGGGCGGTGGCCCCACTGTGGGTGGGGACGAAAACGGCAGCGGGAGAAATCCGTTCCAGGGTCGTCTCCACGCTCAGGGCGATCAGGTCGGTCAGGCGGGTCCGGTCTCCCCGCCCAACGCCCTGCAGCGTCTCCCGAATATAATGGGCGGGCCGGTAGGGTTCAATGGCGGCTGCGATCTTGGCCAGCATGGCCGCCGATTCGACAGGATACTTTCCCATGGCCGATTCCCCGGAGAGCATGACGCAATCCGTCCCGTCCAGGATAGCATTGGCCACATCGGTGGCCTCGGCCCGGGTGGGGCGACGATTGTCGGTCATGGACTCGAGCATCTGGGTGGCTGTAATAACCGGTTTGCCCAGCAGGTTGGCCTTCCGCATGAGCTGCTTCTGGACCAGGGCAATCTGCTCGATGGGGATCTCCACGCCCAGGTCCCCCCGGGCGATCATGATTCCGTCTGCGGCGTCGAGGATTTCGTCGATGTGGGAAAGAGCCCGAGATCGTTCGACTTTGGCGATGATAAAGGGGGAAAACCCCAAGGAGGAGGCGGCCTGACGAACGGCGTTCAGGTCTTTTCCCGATTCGACGAAAGACTGACTCACTGCGTCCACCCCGTTTTCCAGGGCGAATTGCAGACAGCGGCGGTCATGATCGGTGAAGGCGGTGATTCCCAAATCAATTCCTGGAAGGTTCAACCCTTTGCGAGAGCGCAATTCTCCTCCGACGATCACCCGGCATAGGACCTCTCTGCCTTTGATCCCAAGGACTTCCAGCTGGATGAAGCCATCGTTCAGGAAAATCATATCCCCCGCCTTGACGGACTGCGGAAGGGTAGAAAAGCTCACCGAAACTCGCTGGGAATCCCCCAAGACCTCCTCTGTGGTGAGAGTGAAAGTCTCCCCCGGTTTTAATTCGATGGGTTCTTTGCCGAACTGGCCGATTCTGATCTTGGGACCCGGGAGGTCAGCCAAAATGGCCAGCCGATAACCAGCTTCCCGGGCGGCAGCCCTGAGGTTTTCGATCACCCGTTTATGCCCGGGAAAATCGCCGTGGGAGAAATTAAGACGGGCCACGTTCATCCCTGCCCGGATCATCTTTCCCAGCATTTCCGGAGACTCGGAGGCCGGACCGATGGTGCAGACAATCTTGGTCTTATGCGGTGGGAGTTTCATTTCTTCTCCAATCTAACCAAAAGAAATTCAAAGCCATTGAAAAAGGCGCAGAGAATCTTCTTCCCGCAGGCCGTCGGTCATGCTTCTGCGGCGACTTTCCAGGATGCTTGAATGGTCGTTCCTTTCCCTTTCCCGGACTGGACAGAGAAAAACCCCCCGGAGAGCTCGGTCCTTTCGCGCATACTGGAGAGGCCGAATCCGTACTTTTCACTCTTTCGGGAGATAATCCGGTCCAGTTCGACTCCGACTCCATTATCCTGGATCACCAGTTCGAGACAGTCGTTGACCTTTCGCAAGGAGAGGAGAATCTTTGTTGCCTGGCTGTGTTTGGCAACGTTATTCATGGCTTCCTGCAGGACCCGATAAATGACCGTCTTGAGAGGCGGGGGGACTTCATCCTCTTCCACCTCCAGCTGCCTCTGGACCCGGATGGACCCATAAATTCCCTGGTACTCGCGGCAAAACCAGGAGATGGTGGCCAGGATTCCCAGGTCGTCGAGGATCGGGGGACGAAGGTCGGACTGGATTCGTCGCACTTCCTCGATGGCATTTTGGATCATGGGAATCATGCTTTCCAGGTCCCGAAGGTTGCCGGGAGAGGAGTTCTTCTCCATCCAGTGGAGGCGATTTTCCAGCAGGAACTTCATGGCCGAGAGGGACTGCCCGATCCCGTCGTGAAGCTCCCGGGCGATTCGTTTCCGCTCTTCTTCCTGCACTGAAAGAAGCTGGACGGAAAGACGCCGAAGCTCTTCCTGCGAACGCTGGAGCATCTGCTCGGCCTGCTTTCGCTCGGTGATGTCCTGAACGGTTCCGATCATGCGGATCGGACGCCCTCCATCATCGAAAGTGACCTCCCCCCGCTCATGGACGATTCGTTCCGAGTGATCCGGCCTTACAATCCGGTGTTCGATGCCGTAAAGGATGGACGGGTCGGCCAGACTCCGGGTGACAGCCTCTTTGACCGCTTCCCGGTCACCGGCGTGCACGAATTCCAGGAAAGCGTTGTAGGTGGCCCCGAACTCCTGCGGATGGAGGCCGAAGATCCGGTAAACTTCGTCGGACCATGCCAGTTCGTTGGTTTCGATATTCCAGTGCCAGTTACCCATGTGGGCAATTCTCTGCGCTTCCGCGAGGCTCTCGTCCTTTTTCCGGGCCGCCTCTTCGGCCATTCTCCGTTCGGTCACGTCGCGGTTGCTGACTCGGTAGCCCAGGAATTCCCCCTGAGGGCTTCTTACCGACTGGCAGGCATGCTCGATCCAGCGGACCTGACCGTCCGGCTTGCGGATGCGGAACTGAATTTCGTGGGCGAGGACCCCTCGCCGGCTTTCCCGGAAGTGCTGGTCCCAGGCTCCCCGGTCGATGGGAAGGATGATCTCTCTGATTAAAGAGGGGCGATTAACAAACTCATCGGGCGAATACCCGGTGATTCTTCTGCAGGAAGGGGACATGTACCGTATGGTGCCATCGGGGTTGGACCAGTATTCCCAGTCGTAAGGGAATTCGGCCACCATCCGGTATTCCAGCTCGGCTTGGCGGAGCGCCTCCTCCGATTGCTTGCGGGCCAGGGCGCTGGCGAAAATCTCTCCGACCAGGCGGACTCGCTGAATCAGCCCTCCCGGCCAGTTTCGTTCGGCGCGGACCGCTCCAAAGGTTACGGCACCAAAGACGTTTTTCCCTACGGCCAGAGGAATCACCAGGGAGGATAAATTCCGGAATTTCTTCAATTCCTCCCGATCCTTCGCCGCTTCTGGTGGGAGATCGTCGACGCGCGGGATGACCAGCATCTCGCCCTTCTGCAGTTTTTTGCTGAGCCAGGGAAACTTCTGATCCTCCAGGACGGGCGCTGATTCGGGAATTCCCTCCATTCCCCAGAAGTATTTCCGAAAGATCCTGGTTCTGTCCCCCGAAAAGATATAGACGCTTCCCCGGTCAACTCCCAGGAATTTGACCACCCGACGCAGCCCCAGCTCGATCTCCCGTTCGATCTGATCAGCCAGAAGATGGACCAGGCGGGTGGAGATTTCCGAAAGCACCTTCTCGAAACGAATGATTTCTTCAAACTGACGCGCTTTTTCGCGGAATTCTTCCACCTTGCGCTGCAACCGGGTGTTCTTCCGGGTCAGCTCCTGGATTTTTTCCTGCGGAGTCTTTCCTGTTCTTGGACGTGATTTTGGAGAAGGCTTTTTCGTTTTCACCATACAATCTTCGATGGTTCAAAAATCATGGGACTCTTATTTTGCCGGCGTTCTCCGCATCTCTCTACGAGAGATCATGAATTTTGGTTCCTCCGCATCCGATCAATACCCGATGGCCGCCCCATCGCAGCGTGGGTCCGAGCCCCCCATGCGCAACCCATTCTCCGGATGGACCATGATCCCATGGGCGCTTCCCATGGATTGGTCGATTCCATCGACGATTTGGATTTGGTGGCCCCGTTTTCTCAACTCCTCGACCACGGGCGCAGGAAACCGTCCCTCCATCATGAGAAGCCCTTCCGAATGATGGAGAAGATAACGGCCTGCAACCCAGCGCGGCGCCTCGATGGCCGCCTGGATATCCAGGCCGAAGTCGAAAACCCCAGTCATGACCTGGATGTGGGTCTGGGGCTGCCCGTCGGCTCCGCTGGTCCCGAACACGAGGAGGGGTTTCCCATCCCGAAAGGTCATGGAAGCCATGAGGGTATGGAAGGTGCGTTTATGGGGCTGCAAGCAGTTTACATGATCCGGGTTCAAGGAGAAATAAGCGCCCCGGTTCTGAAGCAGGATCCCGGTGTTCCCGGCCACGACCGCCGAGCCGAAGGAATAGTAGAGGGACTGGATCAGGGACACGGCGTTTCCCGCCTCATCCACGGTGCACAGATAGATCGTATCCCGCCCGAAAATCCCTGGAGAGATCGCCTGAGGGTCCACGGCCCGGTCTTTCTGGATGAGGGCCCGGCGCTTGTTGGCATAGTCCTTAGAGAGGAGGTCGTCCATGGGAATCTCGACCTTCTCAGGGTCGGAGATGTACCGGTTCCGGTCGGCGAAGGCCACTTTCTTGGCTTCCACCATGAAGTGAAGATGGTCGGAGGACTGATAGCCCATGGAGGCCAGGCTGTAGCCCTCGAGGAGGTTCAGGATGAGGAGGGCGGTCAGGCCCTGAGAGTTGGGGGCGGTTTCGTAGACCGTGTAACCCCGGTACTGGGTGGACACAGGCTTTCCCCAGTCGGACCGATGTTCCAGAAAATCCCGCTCGGTCAAGAGGCCGCCGTTTTCCCGGGAAAAGCGGACGATTTCCCGACCGATTTCCCCTTGATAAAACACGTCCCTTCCTTCTCGGGCGATCTTTTCCAGAGAAGAAGCCAGACCGGGATTGGTCAAGACATCCCCAGGCCGCGGAGCCTTTCCCCCGGGGAGAAAAAGGCCTTTGGAAGTGGAGTAGGAAGAAAGTTCGCTGACGGCCTCGTGGGTCTTGAAGCTTAGGACGTGGCTGATGGGATACCCCCTCCGGGAGTAAGCGATTGCTGTTTCGAGGAGCGCGGCCATGGGCAGTCTTCCGTATCGCCGGTGGGCCTCAAACCAGCCGTCCACAGCCCCGGGGACGGTCACGGTCAGGGGACCCCGGACGGGCATGGAATTCATCCCGGCTTTTTTGTAAGTCTCGATCGTAGCCGCATAGGCGGAACGGCCGCTGGCGTTCAGAAAGGCCAAATCCTTTTTGGCGGCGTCGTAAACGAGCCAGAAGGCGTCCCCGCCGATTCCGCACATGTGGGGGTAAACGACGTTAAGGACAGAATTAGTGGCGATGGCCGCGTCCACCGCCGTACCCCCCTTCTTTAGAATATCCACACCGGCCTGAGAGGCGAGATAGTGGGGAGAGGCCACCATTCCGTGAGGGGCCATGATCAAAGGACGATACCTTTGTGGAAATGTTTCAGGGGTTTTGAACATTCGGAGCTCCTCTCTAAAAAAATGCCTCAAAGGCAATGATAAAATTCGAAATTTGAATATCGGAATCGGAAACAAATTCGAATTACAGAAATTCAAATTAAGGCAACATCGGTTTGAAAATTTGAAATTCGAATTTTGTTATTCTTTCGGATTTCGTGCTTCGAATTTCGGATTTCCTCCCGGCTGAATCCTTCTTCCGCTACCCTGTCCCTTCTCCCTCCTCTCCTGAAGAGGCGGCGGGTGAAGACGGATGAAAGAACTCAAAGACCGTCTGCGCGTCCCTGTGGGTCATGGGACCTACCTGACTGAGCCTGTCCGGAGAAGCCTCCTGAATCTTCTGCGGGCTCCCGAATTCCTTGAGCAAGGCTTTCTTCTTTACCTCTCCGATCCCCGGAATATCGTCCAGGAGCGTCCGCAACCCGTGCTTGCCGCGCAACTTCTTATGGTACCGAATGGCAAACCGGTGGGCCTCATCCCTGATTCTCTGGAGATAGCGCAATGAAGCCGACCGGCCAAGGAGCACAGGGTCTTTTACGTTCGGAAGGTAGACCTTGTCGGCGGTCTTCTCCGCGATCTTCCTCAGACTGGGCCCCTTGTCCTTGGCCAGCCCTACGGCGGAAATATCCTGCAGGCCGAGCTCGGCCAGGACTGCCAGGGCCACATTGAGTTGCCCTTTTCCTCCGTCAACGATGAGGAGGTTCGGCTTTTCCCCTCCAGGCTCCAGTTTACCGTACCGGCGCCTCAAAATCTCATACATCATAGCATAATCATCCGGAAAAGAGGGGGCGTGAACCTTGAAATGGCGATAGTGGGAAGGTTCCGGGCGCCCATCCAGAAAACTCACCATGGAACCTACAGCTAGGGTCCCGAAGAGGTTGGAGATGTCGAAGCATTCCGCCCGGTGAGGAACGGTTTTCAGCCTCAATTTCTCTTTCAGCTCCTGAAGAATCAGAGCCAGAGTTTCGGTATCGCCGACCCTTTTCTGGAAGGAGTTTTCAGCGTTTTTCCCGGCCATCTCCACCAGGCTTTTTTTCTCTCCCCGCTGGGGGGCGTGAACTTCTACCCTGACCCCCTTCTTTTCGGAAAGCCACTCGGCCAGTAACCTTTCATCTTCGATCGGCAGAGGCAGGAGGATTTCGTGGGGAATGGAGGGCTCCTCGGCATAGTACTGACGGAGGAAAGCGGACAAGGCCTCCTCCTCCGGCAGGTTGAGACGGGGGAAGTGAAAGGCCTTGTTCCCCACCAGAATTCCCCGCCGGAAGAAAAGGACCTGGAACTCCCAGGCGTTTCCCCGGCGGTGGAAGGCGAAGACATCCTGGTCGTTGGGGGTCTGGGAGACGGCTTTCTGCTTTTCCAGGGTTTGTTCAATAGCGGCGATCTGGTCCCGGAGGCGTGCCGCCTCTTCGAAGTTAAGGGCTTCCGATGCCTCAGTCATCCTTTCCTGAAGAAGCTTGATCAACTGGGAGTTCTTCCCCTCGAGGAAGAGAATAACTTCCTGAACCAGGTCCGCGTACTTCTCGGAGGAAACCATGCCGCAGCAGGGTCCCAGGCATTTTTTAATTTGGAAGTTCAGACAGGGACGGGAGCGGTTCCGGAAATTGGCGTCGTTGCAGGTGCGCAGGGGGAAGAGATGACGCAGGACCCGGAGGGTCTCTTTCACCGCCGCGCTAGAAGCGTAGGGGCCGAAGTAGCGGGCCCCGTCCCGCTTGATTTTGCGGACCAGGGTGAGTTTGGGAAATTCCTCCTCAAGGTTGAACCTGAGGCTGAAGTAGGTCTTGTCGTCTTTTAAATCAATATTGTGGCGTGGTTTGTGCTTCTTGATCAGGGTGTTCTCGAGGATCAGGGCCTCTTTCTCCGTGTCCGTGAGGAAGGTCTCCACCTGGCGGACTTTGGGCATTAAGAAGCGGAGGGAGAGGCGGGCATCCCCGGATTTTCCGAAGTAGGTTCTCACCCGACTGCGCAGGTTCTTGGCCTTCCCGATATACAACACCGTTCCGGCCTGATCCTTCATCAGATAGACACCGGGGCTCGTAGGGAGAGACTGGATTTGGTCTTCCAGGTTCATATTAGATACTGGATACTGGATACTCGATGCTGGATAAGGGATTAAAAAATGATATATCCGATATCCAGCATCCGGAATCCAGTATCGAGCTTTGACTTACGCTTCTGCTGCCCTTCCTTCCCTGGTATCCAGCTCCTTTTTCTGCAGCGCCTGGATCCGGTCCCGCAACTCGGCGGCTCTTTCGAAATCGAGCCGGGAGGCGGCTTCGCGCATCTCCTTCTTCAGGCGGACGATGAGTTTGGGGACCTCGAAGAGGGAAACGTATTCCTCGGGCTTCTCTGCGGCCATGGGCACAGTGACGTAGTCCGCTTCGTAAATGGACTGGAGGATGTCAGGGATGGCCTTGCGGATCGATTCGGGAGTAATCCGGTTCTTGCGATTGTAATCTTCCTGGACCTTTCGCCGCCGGTCGGTCTCCCGGATGGCCTTCTTCATGGATTCCGTTTCCTGGTCGGCGTAGAGGATCACCTGCCCGCCCACGTTCCGGGCCGCACGTCCGAAGGTCTGGATCAGGGAGGTCCCGGAGCGTAGGAACCCTTCCTTGTCCGCATCGAGGATGGCCACCAAGGAGACTTCGGGGAGGTCCAGCCCCTCCCGCAGCAGGTTGATGCCGATGAGGACATCGAACTTCCCCAAGCGCAGGTCGCGGAGGATCTCCGTCCGCTCCAGGGCCTGGATGTCCGAGTGCAGGTACTTGACCTTGATCCCCAGGTCAGCATAGTAGGAAGTCAGGTCTTCGGCCATGCGCTTGGTCAGCGTGGTGACCAGGACGCGTTCCCCCCGGGCGACCCGGGCCTGGATTTCATTCAGGAGGTCATCCACCTGGTATCGGGCGGGTTTAACCGTTACCTGCGGGTCGATCAGGCCCGTAGGGCGGATGATTTGTTCCACCACCCGACCCCGAGACTTCTTCATTTCGTAAGCGGCGGGGGTGGCAGAAACGTAGACCATCTGGGGCACCCGGGCTTCGAACTCCTCGAAGGAGAGGGGCCGGTTGTCCAGGGCCGAGGGGAGGCGGAAGCCGAACTCCGCCAGGGTTTCTTTCCGCGTCCGGTCGCCCCAGTACATTCCATTCAGCTGAGGAATGGTGATATGGCTCTCATCGATAAAATAAAGGAGGTCTTTCGGAAAATAATCCAGCAAGGTATAGGGAGGCTCCCCTGGTTTTCGGCCGTCCAGGTGGCGCGAATAGTTTTCGATGCCGGTGCAGTATCCCATCTCCTGGAGCATCTCGATGTCGTAGTTGGTTCGCTGTTCCAGGCGCTGGGCTTCCAGTAATTTTTTCTGGGATTCGAAAAAAGCGAGCCGCTCCACCAGCTCTTCCCGGATAGATTGAATGGCTCGGCGCAGGCGGTCCTGGGGAGTCACGTAATGGCTGCCGGGGAAGATGGTGATCTGCTTCAACTTCCGCAGGACCTTTCCCCGTAACGGGTCGATTTCCGAGATAGAGTCCACCAGGTCTCCGAAGAACTCGACCCGGATGGCCGTGTTTTCCTCATAAGCCGGGAAGACCTCCAGAACATCTCCCCGAACGCGGAAGGTCCCCCGGTGAAAATCATAGTCGTTTCGTTCATACTGGATCTCCACCAGACGGGCAAGGACCTCATCCCGGGAGGTCTCCTTCTGGTCTTCCATAAGGACGATCATCCCCTGGTAGGTTTCTGGCGACCCCAGACCGTAAATGCAGGAAACCGAGGCTACCACGATCACATCCCGGCGGGTGAGGACCGAATGGGTGGCTGAATGACGCATCTTGTCGATCAGGTCGTTGATGGAGGCGTCCTTTTCAATGTACGTGTCGGTGGTGGGAATGTAGGCCTCCGGCTGGTAGTAATCATAGTAGCTGATGAAGTACTCCACGGCGTTGTCCGGGAAGAGGCTGCGGAACTCCTGGAAGAGCTGGGCCGCCAGAGTCTTGTTGGGGGCGATGACCAGGGTCGGCTTCTGCACCCGTTCGATCACCCGAGCCATGGTAAAAGTCTTCCCCGACCCGGTGACTCCGAGGAGAACCTGGTGGGCGATTCCCTTTTTTACCCCTTGTACCAGCTGTTCAATGGCCTGGGGCTGATCCCCCTGGGGTTTGAATGGAGAAACAATTTTGAAGTCGGGCATAGAAACTGGTTTCTGGATACTGGATGCTGGGTTCCGGCCTTGAGACGCGGGACCTTCTCTCCCAGCCGTAAGGGAGGTTCGGGAACCCCCCCACATTTTCATTTTAATCCATCCAAGGCTGCCGGGGAAGTCTATGATCGGTTGTATGCTTGGAGTGGTGTAGGGGTGACCGCCCCTGTCGAAAGGCGTAGATCAAGGGGTTGTATGGGCGAACCATGAATGGCCCTACGTTTCCGGATGCAAAAATTTTCGGTACCTTTGCAGCCGGTAAATAACCTTGGCGGCGCGGTCGATGGTGGGGAAGACAGGGATCCTGCTCTCACGGAGCTTTTGAACGAGAGTCTGGCGCCTGGAGATGAACTCCGGTTTATCCTGCTCCAGGGGGGGGATGACTATAACCATGGGTTTCTGCAGCTCCCGGTTGACCTTGGCCATTTCAGCAGCTATATTAGCCGGCCAATCCAGGTGGGGAGTGAATTGCTGGAAATACTCGGTGATCTGGTAGAGAAGAAGAACGTCAATATTCGGGTCCGTAGCGGCGAGCCGGATCGATTGGCTGTAAACCTGGGGGAAGAAGCCCATGAATCCAAGGTCCACCGGGTTTTTACAGCTCGTATTCGCCTGGGGAATATTCTTGGCGATTTTCTCTTGAGTCTCTTTTCCCAGGATGGGAATCTCCAGGGAATTCCGGGCGCAGATGTCCGTCATCTCCACGGAACTCCCTCCCCCCACGACTACAATCCCCACCCGGGGGCTTCGGGGCAAATCCAGGGTTAGGCAGGAAAATGTGGCGTCGGCCATCTCTTCCAGGTCCTCCACGAGAATGACTCCCAGCTGGTGGGCGGCTTTCTGCCAGACCCCGGAGTGGGACGCCATTGCGCCGGTATGGCTGAAGGCCGCGCGTGCCCCAGCCTCGGTGGCTCCTCCTTTCCAGACGATCAACGGCTTCTTGTGGGCCACCTCGCGCAGCGACCGGGCAAATTCCTCTCCCCCCCTGGCCTGCTCCAGGTAGGCGCAGATAACCCTGATCTGTGGGTCTCCCGCATAGTAGCGGAGGACCTCTTGGATCGTCAGGTCACATTGGTTCCCGAGGGAGAGAATTTTGTTGAAGTGAATTCCCCTGGAACTGGCCAAGGTTTTGTAAGTGATGCTGTGGCCTCCGGACTGGGAGACGAACCCTACGTTCCCCGGCTCCGCGGCCTTTTCTTCTATGGCAAAGGTGACGCCGCTTTCCGGGCAATAGGGGCCGATGCAGTTGGGACCGACGAGCCGGGTAGGTCCCTGGCAGACTAGGGCTTTGATTTCTTCCTCCAGCTCCGGGTGGCCGCCCTCCGTGAATCCCGAGGAAAAGATCACTGCGAACCGGACTCCCTTACGCACGCAATCGGCGACGATGGGCGGAACCTTAGGAGCGCGCAGGGTGATGATGGCCAGGTCTATGGGTTCCGGGATTTCCTGGAGGCGGGAAAAAGCCTTGCGGCCGCCAATCTCGGGAGAGTTGGGATTCACCGGATAGAGCCTTCCGGGAAATCCAGCCTTCAAAAAAGCCTGGAAGAAAGGAAACCGGTCTCCCTTCACTTCCGGAGAGGCGCCCACGACCGCGACGCTGTCCGGGTAGAAGAGTTTTTCCAGGGAAGGGTTCTTCCGTTCCCCTGATGGAAATATCTTTGCCATGGTCCTTGCGCAGAATCGCCCCTTCACCCAGCCCTCTCCCCCGAATTCGGGGGAGAGGAGAAAGGGTAGGGGAAAATCATGAATAAGGCTCGCGGGTGTCGCAAGCCTGCCTTGATGAACTACTTGGAAGAGGAAGTCAGTTCCTGGGATCTCTTCCGGAATTTTTCAGCTTCTTGGGGTTTTCCCAGGGCTTCGTAAAGGGAAGCGATTTTTCCGAGGTCGTAAAGAATGCGCTCCTTCAGGCCGAGGGATTCATTGACCTTCCAGGCGCGCAGGTAGTGATCCAGGGCTTTTTCCTTGTCTCCCATGGTTTCATACAGCCTTCCCAGGTTGGCCAGGCCAGTGGAGATTCCGAGGGAGTTTTCCCTTTTTTTGTCCGAATCCAGGGCGCCTTGATACGCCTCGAGGGCTCGGGTCCAGTCTTTCTGAGACTCGTAAATCGCTCCCATGTTGTTCAGGTTGTCCGCGATTCCCGGGAGATTTTCACTTTTCTCATTCAGTGTTTTCGATCGAAGATAGCACTCCATGGCCCGGTCATTCTGGCCCAGAGCGCGGTAAGCCAGGCCCACGTTGTTCCACCGGACGGCCTGCGCCCTTATATCCCCCCGCTTTTCCTCCATGGCCAGGGATTTCTGGAAGAAATCCAGGGCGGCCTCCGGCTTTCCCAGGGAAAGGCTGACGCTTCCGATATTGTTCAGGTTCAGAGACATCCCCGCATCGTTGCCCAAGTCGGAATAGATGGCCAGCGACTGCTGGTAATATTCGAGGGCCGCGGGAGTCCGACCCATGACCAGAAATACGGACCCCATGCTGTTCAGGCTTTTGGCCACCCCTTCCCGATGATCGATGGATCCGTAGGCCTGCAGGGCTCGCTGGTAATACCCCAAAGCCTTCAGGTACTGGCCCTGCTGGAAAAAGTCGGCCCCCTTGATCTCCAAATCCATGGCCTGGGACTGCTTCCTCCGGACCTCCGATTGGGTCGCACACCCCGTCCAGGCCATCAGGAGCATTGCCAAAAGGAACAAGACAGGACCATTCTTGAGGCGCATCTTTCCTATTCCCCCCAACGCTTATGCAGTGTATCAAGGTGACGAGAAATTAGCAAGAGGAAGGAATGCTTTGGGAACCCATGAAGAAAATGGGAGAATCGGTTCAATGGGTGGCCAAGCTCAGGGTCAGAATCAGGAGGACCCAAAGAGTAATAAGAGAGAATTTGAAATCTTTTTCCAAAAAGAAATACACCACAGAAAGAATGACCCGGGCAAAGGGAGTAAGAATGAGCACGGCGATGCCCAGGGTCATGATCCAGAGCGATTTTTCCTGAGAATTCCCTCCCTTTAGGAGGTCGTAGAGGAAATAGAAGAAATTCTTTTCTTGAAGGAACATGACCTTCTTTTCGGAGATGGCCAAATTCCCAAATTGGAAATAGAAGAGAAGAATTCCGACTGCCATTAGAATCAGGCTGGTCAGGACTCCGGCCGTAAGCAGGTAACTAATGGCCAACGACAATTTAGACTCGCTCGCATTCCGATCAGAATAGATCAAAGGGATCTCACCCCCTTGTAAATCATCTGAACAATCAAAAAGATGACAATCAAAAAGAAGAGGACCCGGAGGGTCCGATTGCCCAGTTTGTTCAGCACCCGGCCCCCGAGGAATGCCCCGATCGTGGTCCCCACGGCCATAGGCCCCATGAGGGTGAGGTTTAAAAAGCCGGAGTAAAGATACACGCTGGTTCCGGCTAAGGCCGTCATGCCGATGATGAAATTGCTGGTGGTACTCGAGACCTTGGGAGGCAATTTTAAAATATTCTCCTGAACGGTCACTTTGAACGCCCCCGCTCCGATTCCCAGCATTCCGGCGGCCAATCCCGCCAAAAGCATCCCCCCTCCCCCTAGAATGGGATGGCTCACTTTATAGTCAATTCTTTTTCCATGGGCTTCATCAAAATAACTTCCTTGGAGGTTCAGCCAGCGAGATACCCCATCAGGCCATTCGGAGGAGGTCGCGGACTGGGAGACCGTCCCTCTGCTCTTTAAAAAAGAACTGGCCAGGAAGGCAGCGAAGAAGAAATAGAGAAAAAGGGGAGAAATCATTGTTGTGATCGTAGCTCCTACGATGGCCCCGACCGTGGTGAACATCTCCAGGAACATGGCCACCCGAACATTCGCAATCCTCTCGCGCACATAAGACACGGCCGAGCCGCTGGAGGTGGCAATGATGCTCGCCATCCCGCAGGCGATGGCTTCCTTAACCGGGATTCCCATGGAAACCAGGATAGGAATCAGGATACTTGCCCCCCCAAGGCCGGTAAGGGCTCCCAGAAACCCAACGGGAATAGACCCTAAAAGCAGTGAAACCATGCTTAGCATAGAGGAAATCTTGTTGCTTAATAAGAACGGCTCTTCCAACCGAGTAGGTCGAAAGGTAGCAGAGATGTTCTCAGATTCATCTTAGCAGGGATATTTTGGAGATACAAGGAGGGCCAATGGATTCAGGGAGTTGGGATATATAATTTCCTTGGGAAAAATGAAAGGGAGGCCGAATCGATCCTCGGCCCCCCAAGTTTTAGCCCATCCCGTCCGGATCATTTCGACAAAGCGGCGAAGAAAGTCCCCTCATTGCGCCTCATGAGGAGCAGGAGGGAATCGGTATCTTTTACTTTGGAAATCACTTCGACCGCCTGTTTCGTTGAATTTACCGCCTGACGATTCACGCTCAAAAGAATGTCTCCCGGATGTACACCCGCCAGGTCCGCCGG
>DASPRR010000138.1:0-14363 GCA_035624375.1 Thermodesulfobacteriota bacterium
TGGGCTGACCCAACTTCATTTTTCGTCAAACATCTGGGTCTGCCTCCTTTTTGCCATGCTGGCTGCAGGACTGGCGGCGTTTCTGATCGGCCTGGTGATCATCCGGAAGAGCGGGATCTATTTCGGCCTTCTGACGGTCGCATTCACCCAGATGTTTTTTACCATCGCTTTTCGGTGGAGGGAGCTGACCGGAGGAGAGGATGGTTTGAAGTTTCAACCCTTCTCCTGGGGCCCTCTGGACCTGAAATCCCCGTTGACGCTCTATTATTTCGTACTTGTTCTCTTTCTGGTTTCGATGGTCCTCCTTTATAAGATCACGAAATCTCCCGTAGGGCGGGTGATGAGGGCAAACAAGTATAATCGTGATCGGACCATGGTCCTGGGTTATAATATCTACCGGTATCGACTTTTTGCCTACATCCTTTCGGCGCTGTTTTCGGGCCTGGCCGGTGGGCTCGCGGGCGTTCGAATCGCCGCCGCCTTTGCGGAGCCTATGACCTGGGTGGCTTCGGGTGACGTCGTGATGATGGTCATTCTCGGCGGGGGGCTGGCCAACTTCTTCGGCCCTGTCCTGGGTGCAGCCATTTTTTCCATTCTGCAGGACCTCATCAGCACGGTTACCATCCACTGGATGTTCATCTTTGGAATGCTTTTTGTCTTCGTCATTCTGGTTATGCCGGAGGGCATCCTCGGGTTCTTTTCAAAAGATCAAGGAGCCTACCAGGCTTTTCGTCAGCGGATGTTGAAATCTCTAGGCATGAAGACGGATTGAAACCGGACCCACGAAAGGGGGTGGTAATCGCTTATTTGATGATCAGGGATAAAGCTAGTCGGGATTTTTTTCGGATTTTTATAAGAAAATGAAAGGAGGGTTTGGATCATGACCGAGAAGAAGATTTCGAGACGACAGGTTTTAAAAGGGGCGTTGGCCGGTGCGGCAGCCGCCAGTACGGTCCACCTGTGGCCGAAGATCCTCCGGGCGCAGGAAAAAGTGCTCCACATCGGGGTTGCCAGTCCGGCAAGCGGAAACTTCTCCGATATGGGCACTGCGGAGCAGAGGGGCGTCGATTTGGCCGTCAGGGATTTCAATGCCAAGGGAGGCGTCTTAGGGCACAAGGTCGAGGTCCTCATTGAAGATGACCAGTCCAATCCCATGGTCGCTGCCAGAAAAGCCCGAGCCCTCATTCAACGGGATAAGGTGAAATTTCTTATGGGCGGCATCAGCAGCGCAACCTGTATCGCGGTCGGATCGGTCGCTGCTATTGAGAAGGTGATCTATGTGGCAACGAATGGAAATGCGGCAGAGATCACCGGAGAGAAATGTAATCGCTACACCTTCCGCGTCCCCGCTGAAATACCTTCGATGGCGCGTTTTTGCGCCGAATATCTGATTAAAAACGTGGGGAAGAAATGGTTCCTCTTTACCCATGACTATGCCGCCGGTCATTCGGCACGAGATGCATATAAAGCCATTTCTGCCAAAGAAGGCGGGACGATCGTCGGAGATGAATTGATCCCCATGGGAACGACCGACTTCAGCCCTTTCCTCTTAAAAGTGAGGCAGGCGAAGCCGGATGTCCTCGTCGGCAATGTATGGGGGACGGATGGGATCAATCTTCTGAAGCAGGGTTTTGAGTTCGGCATTACGAAGGAGTTCCCGTTCGCATCCACTCCCATGGACTTCCTTGACCACTGGGCCGTCGGGCCCGATGTGTCCAGGGGATATGGTGTTGTCGAATGGTACCACCTGGGTCATCCCGGGGCAAAGGCGTTTATTGAGAAGTATCAGAAGGTCTATCCCTCCTCCGTGGTGTTAGTTCCGGAAAATAACTGCTATGACGGCTACGTCGGCACGAAGGCGCTTCTGCTCGCCATCGAAAAGGCCGGGACCACAACCGATGTTCCCAAAGTCGTTGAGGCCTTAGAAAACCTGAAATTCAACGAGCCGATCAATGATTCGGACGTCTGGATTCGAAATTGGGATCATCAATTCATGATGAATTTCTACCTGGTCAAGTCCAAGTTGCCGAATGAGATGAAAGACCGGACCGATTATTTTGAGATCCTGAAAATTGCGCCGACTGCGGATTACAGCGTAACCAAGGCAGAAACCAAGTGTAAGATGGGATCCCTTTAGACTGATTTCGGAGCCCTGCCCTCAGGGCAGGGCTTTCTTCGCAACCAGGAAGCATAAGCAAACCCGAGTTCCAGTTCTTCGAAGGGGGAAGGAATGCCAATTCTGAGCACGGAGAAGGTAACCAAGAAATTTGGCTCTCTTGTGGCTACGGATCGTGTGGACCTGGAAGTGACGAAAGGGAGTTTAACTGCGATCATCGGGCCCAATGGGGCTGGCAAGACAACCTTTTTCAATCTGCTCACCGGCTTATTGGAAGTGGATGGAGGTCGAATTTTCTTTGACGGGAAGGAGATCACCCGACTTCCCCCCTTCGAGAGGGTGAAGCTCGGTATCTCCCGGGCATTCCAGGTCGTCAACGTCTTTAAGGAACTCTCGGTCTTTGAAAATATGGCGATCGCAGCGCAAGCGGGGACGCCTTACGGCCGGGACCTCTTTACGGACGTCCGCTCCCTTGACGATGTCAACAAGCGGTCCGAGGGGATCCTGGAACGGATGGGACTGACGAGAAAAAAAGAGAGCCTTGCAGGCCACCTCTCTCACGGCGAGATGAAGATACTGGATATCGGCCTTGCCCTGGCATCATCGCCGAAGTTGATCCTTCTCGACGAACCGACGAGCGGGCTGTCTCCTGCCGAATCTCAAGAGATGACCAGGCTGATCCAAGAACTTGCTACCAGCCTGACCGTGATCCTGATCGAACATGATATGGACATCGTCCTCAATATTGCCCAAACCATCACCGTCCTCCAGCAGGGGGCGGTGATCGCCAGGGGAACCCCTGAAGAAATCCGGAGAAACGAGAGAGTCCAGCAAGCCTATCTGGGAGGGGTGATCTGATGCTGCTTTCATTGGAAAAAATCAATACTTTTTATGGCCTGGCCCATATTCTCTATGACGTTACCCTCTCGGTTGGCGAGGGTGAAACGGTTAGCCTTCTGGGAAGAAACGGAGCGGGGAAAACGACGACGCTCAGAAGCATTATGGGGTTAACACCCCCGACCTCGGGAACGATCCGCTACAAAGGCGAGGCGATCAACGGGTTGCCGAACTATGTCATTGCCAATAAGGGGATCGGATATGTTCCGGATGACCGGAGAATCTTTTCCAACTTGACGGTTGAACAGAATCTGATCGTTAGTATTAGAAAGGAAGCACCCAGACAAAATTGGAACATCGAGAAAGTATACAGTCACTTTCCCCAGTTATCTCCCCTCAGAAAGAGGAAGGGATGGAATCTGAGCGGAGGAGAGCAGCAGATGCTCGCCATTGCCAGAGCGTTGATGCTCAATCCCGATCTGATCCTGGTGGATGAGCCGACCGAGGGATTGGCGCCGATCATCGTCAAAGAAGTGGCCAAGGTCCTTGAAGAGCTGTCCGGGGAGAAGATTACGATCCTGCTGGTGGAACAGAATGCCAAATTGGCTCTTAACCTATCGAGTCGCTGCTACGTGTTGAGTGATGGACACCTCTTCTATGAAGGGGTATGCAATGTCGTAAAAAAAGACCCGGACCTTATGAAAAGGTGTTTCGGAGTTTTCTAAGGCTTTACCCACGACAACCCCCCCAGGCTTAAAAAAGACTCCCAAGGGAAAACCGAATTCATGGATTGCGCTATTGAATCCGCATCCAAGAAGAGCTATCAAACTGTACGGAGGGGGTGGCGATAGGCGTAGGAGTCAATCCAGGAGATTTACCCCCAGGCTCTCTGGGCTTTATCAAAATGGGGTCTTTTCCTATGGGCGTTGAACATGTAACTGCCATTGTTACTGGTGGAGGACAAGGGATTGGGCGGCACATTGCTCTCCGTCTGGGGAGGCGAGGGAATTGTATCGTCATTGCCGATATCAATGAAGAGGGGTCCTTTGAGACGGCCGAACGAATTCTGAAGCAAGGGGGCCTGGCAAAAGTTATCCCAACCGATATCACCTGTGAGGAACAGGTCAAGAATCTAATGGAGAGAGCATTACAAATGAATCAGCGTATCGATATTCTTGTGAACAACTCGGGGATTGCGGGTCCGATTAAGGATATCGAAGCTATTGATGTCGAGGAATGGGAAAGAACCCTGGCGGTCAATCTCCGAGGAATGTTCCTCTGCTGCAAACACGCGGTTCCAGCCATGAAGAGGCAAAAAAAGGGAGCCATTGTCAATATCGCCTCCATAACCGGGAAAAGACCCCTTCCCCAACGCACCCCCTATGCCGCTACAAAGATGGGGGTGATCGGTTTTACGAGATCCTTGGCAGCGGAGTTGGGGGGTTGGAAGATTCGGGTTAATGCGGTTTGCCCCGGCGAAGTGATCGGGCCGAGGTTGGATGCGGTCCTCGCCGGAATCGCCAAATTCTCCGGAGAGAACATGGAACAGGTCGTAGCGGAGAGAGTCGAACTCTCTCCCCTGAAAACCTTTGTTGATCCAAACTATGTGGCAGCGGTTGTCGATTTCTTGTGCTCGGAAGATGCGGGCATGATCACCGGACAAGACATCAATGTCTCAGCGGGCCTGGTGATGTATTAAAAAGAGCCGGAGCAGTGGGGAATGAAAAGAATGGCTGTGGATCGCATCACCAAGGCAGATCTCGAAAGAGAGGAACCCATGAAGATTGGATTCATCGGACTCGGTACCATGGGGCACAGCATGGCGTCTAATTTGATCAAGGCGGGCTACGAGCTCGTGGTCCACGATTTGCGGCGGGAGTCGGCCCGACCGCACTGCCAGGCGGGCGCGGTTTGGGCGGATACCCCCCAAGCAGTAGCCGAGGCGGCAGAGGTGATCTTCACCTCCCTGCCGGGTCCCTCAGAAGTGGAGGCCGTTGCGCTCGGAGATCGGGGGCTTGTCGCTGGGCTCATAGCAGGCAAAGTATACTTCGACCTTACGACCAATGCACCCTCGCTCGTGCGCCGAATCCATAAGGTGTTCATGGAGCGCGGGAGCCACATGCTCGACGCGCCTGTGAGCGGCGGCCCTCAAGGGGCCGAGACGCGGAAGCTCGCCATCTGGGTCGGGGGAGACGAGGGAATTTTCACGCGATACAAACCAGTGCTCGACGCGATCGGCGATCAACCTTATTACGTCGGCCCGATTGGCGCGGGATCAATCGCCAAACTGGTCCACAACTGCGCCGGATATGTCATCCAAACGGCATTGGCCGAAGTATTCACGATGGGCGTCAAGGCGGGGGCCGATCCGCTCTCGCTATGGAAGGCCGTACGCCAGGGAGCGCTCGGGCGGAGCCGCACCTTCGACCGTCTTGTCGATCAGTTCCTTCCCGCCAAGTTCGACCCGGCGGCGTTCACCTTGCGACTGGCGCACAAGGACGTCACCTTGGCAACCAGCCTGGGTCGGGAGCATAAAGTTCCCATGCGCCTTGCCAATATCACCCTCGAGGAGATGACCGAGGCCCTCAACCGGGGCTGGGGCGAGCGCGACTCACGGGTCGCGATGCTCCTGCAGGAAGAACGGGCGGGGGTTGAGATTCGGGTGCTCGAGGCCGCGTTGCGTCAGGTCCTGGAAGCCGAGAAAAAGGCACCCGGATCGGTGTAAACAGGAGAAACCCTATTTTATGTGATATCGTCTGCCGAGGAAAAAATGGATAGAGAAATCATCATGGACTCTCTGAGCAGCTACATTTCCGGGGCCGGGAAGAGAGATCTGCCGGGCCCGGTCTCAGAGAAGGGCAAGCACCACATTCTCGATACCATCGCCGCGATGGTATCGGGTTCAAGACTCAAGACCGGGGAACTGGCCATCCGGTTCATCCGGATGCAGGGCGGAACGGAGGAGGCCCAGGTCATCGGTTCAAGCTTCTTGACCGCGGCCATCAATGCCGCCATGGTAAATGGCTTTTTGGCCCATGCCGATGAAACGGACGATTCCCATGCTCCTTCTTTCACCCATCCCGGCTGCGCGATCGTTCCGGCAGCCCTGGCCGTGGCCGAACGAGAAAACGCTCCAGGAGAAGAATTCTTGCGGGCAGTGGTCGTGGGGTATGACATTTCCTCCCGCATCGCCCGTATCATGAGTCTCACCCCGGGACGCCTCCAGGGTCACGCCACCCATTCCATTGGTCCCCTCTTCGGTTCCATGGCGGCAGCGGCCAGTTTAGCCAAACTAAGCCCCCGCCAGGTACGCTATGCGCTCGCCTATACGGGTCAACAAGCCTCAGGCATCACTTCTTGGCCGCGGGACAAGGAACACATAGAAAAGGCCTTTGTCTTTGCCGGAATGGGGGCTCGAAATGGCGTCACATCAGTATTATTCGTCCAGAATGGCTTTACCGGCGAGGAGAATATCTTTTCTGGCCCTGGCAACTTCCTCGACATCTTTTGCCCCGGACGGGATGAGTTGCCCAAATGGATTGACAATCTGAGCAGTCATTACGAGATTTCCATCACCAACATCAAAAAATTCTGCGTCGGCTCTCCCATCCAGGCTGCGGCTGAAGCCATGACCGTTTTGGTCCAGAAACATGGGCTTACGGCCGCAAAGGTCAAGGCCATCGATGTTCATTTACCCCCCCAGGGAGCACAGATAACCGATAACCGAAACATGCCGGATATCAACTGCCAGTACATCATGGCTGTAATCCTCCTGGACGGCCGGTTGGCTTTTAGAGCGGCCGAATCCTACGAACGTATGTCCGACCCCCAAGTTCTGGAAGTCCGGTCCCGGGTGAATCTCATCGGCGACCCCCGATTTGCGGACCAGGAGCGCCAGCGTCCAGGGCTGGTCAGGGTCCATCTAACCGATGGGACCACGGTAGAAGAATTTGTTCCCGCGGTCCGGGGCACAGCGGATAATCCGATGACCCGGGACGAAGTCGAGGCGAAATCGGTTGACCTGCTGCAGGATGTTTTGGGTAAGAAACGTACCCAGTCGCTGGTCGGCAAGATTTGGGGGCTGGAAAAGGTGAAATCGGTCCGGGAGCTCCGGCCCTTTTTGTGCGCCTGATTTCTAAAGGTTCGAGAAGAATTGGTGCCAATTGAAAAAATCATTCTCTCTTCGGATCACCGGATGGTTTCTGGCTGGGTTCTTTGAGGTCTTTGACCAGCGGCTGGACGAGTTTGAAAGGAAGCTTGAGGGTCCGCTTCATAATCCCGACGAGATCGGAGCCGATCAACGAGGGATCGAGAGGAATGATCTTGGGGTCATTCAAGTTCCCATGGACCCGCACCGGGATTGAGATAAGGGTTCCTTCGAGGATGTAATCAACGATGGGAATCCGCTGGACAATCCAGTCCACCGTTTTCAGCGGGGCCACGGCAGCTGTCACGTCAATATTTTGATTTACCCAATCGATTTCCCCCTGAGAAACCAGCTGCATGACCGAGGCATCCATGTGCAGCTCTTGGATCGATAGTTTCCCCGATTGCAATTCTCCTTTGGCCTTGATTGTTTTATAACCCATTTCTCCTTTGGTCCGATCCCTCCGGTCCTTCTCCAGCAGGTCCGTCAAGTTGAGGAAGGCAAGAATTCTTACGATGATTGATTCACGATAGATGCGCCCGTCCTTCAGGTCCAGTTCCAAGGGCCCCTGGAGAGACCGTACCAGATCTTGGGGTTGCCCTTGACCCCTGATTTGGCCATGAAAGTTAAAGGTCCCGGACATGGCAAACGGCCTGCCCAATAGGCATTCCATGCTCGAGGAAAAGTCCTGGTCTACGACGCGGGGGTGAAAATTCAACATTATCCCCTGAGGAGTGGCCATCACGGATCCCGGGGTAAGAATCCCGCAAACCTCGGCCTCGGCAATCGTTACGTTCACGCCTTCGGGGAGGAAAGCGACCTCCAGATGCAAAGGCCTCCAGGTTAACTTCTCGTAGGTAAAGTACGGGGTCTTGAACCCGATTCTCCCCCTCAAAGGAGGGAACTTCCCTTTCCCGGCTTGGGCCGCCTCTGTTTTCTGGGCTTCGGGTTTCAGGACTTCTTTGACCTTTTCCCAGCCAAGCCCGTCGATGGCAACATCCATATCGAGGAGAAATGCTCCTGCGGAAAAATCTACCGAGCCTTCCACGGTTACATGGCGGTCTTCCCAGGAAAGGGCGGCGGATTGGACACGAATGATATTCTTGTCAGCCTCCAGGGCAAAATTTTTCAGAACCAGCGGAAGCTTGGCTACCAGAGCTAGATCAAGGTCGTCCCCTGCAAGTCTTCCCTTGGCTGTTGAACGCGTGGGGGCATCGAAGAAAAAATGGGATCGGAAATCGCCGCGAATGGAACCCGCAAGGAACTCATTCTTTACCAGGATTCGATCAACTGTTGTTTTCTGGAGTTCCCCATTAAAATCGAGCCGCAGTTCCATGGCCTGCAATTTCAACCCGATTTCCGCCTGAGAACCGCCATCGGTGATGAGCAAGCGATTGACCGTGAGGACTTCAGGGGTATAAAGCAGATTGACGGATGCGTCGGGTCCCCCGGGCCATTGCCAATTTCCGGTGAATGAAATCCCATCCTTCGGCCCCCACCCCAGGCGCGCCCGAGAAATCGTAAGAGGTGCCCGGATTCGTAGATTTGCCGGAAGATGGAATCGGGCGGAAGACCACTCCATGACTTTGGGTCCCAGGTTCCCCTGGAAAGTCGCCTCTGCAATGGGCAGCCTCTGTTGCCAACCATTCACAGCTGCCGAGACTCTCAGAGAGGCGTCTAAGAGATTCACCTGAGAATCCTGGAGAAGAATCTTCTCGGGATTGACCTCGAATTTTGCGGCAGTAAGGGTAAGGGGACCTGGCATGATGGAGGCATCCATCGCCAGCTTCTCGATCTCCCCACCAAGGCGATAGTCCCATTTTTCCGGTTGGCTCAGGGGGCCTTTCAGGTTTATGGAGGACAGGGTCACGTTGCCTTTCAAAGACCGGACCTCCTGTAATGGAGCCTTGAGCTTTTCGATCGAGTTGAGCCAGGAATAGATTTCCTCCAGCACGATGAAGGACTTTCCCCCTGCCACAAGAATATCAGGAGCTTCCCCAAGGTTGATTTGGGCGGAAACATCCGAAAAAGAAGACCGCCCGACTGCTCCCGTAAGGTTCTTGACCTCAATTTTCCTCCCATCATACCCGCCCTGGGCCCTTTCAACTTTCAAAGGATAAGGAATTCTTTCGTAACGGGTGAGTAAGCTCAATTCATCGACATCAACCCTCGGTTGGATCGATTTAAGGGACTCTCCCACAGTCAACCTTACCCGGCCTTTCCCCTGCCATTCCTGGAAGCGGTCCATCTCTTCGGCAAAAGTCTGACTCCGGATGAGTTTTTTCAGGAAGGGAGGAAGCGGAGTGAGGTCGACATCGGCCAGGGCTTCCAGATGGAAAGGAGCATCCTCGCCTTCCAGCCCCAGCCTCAATGAACCCTTGGAAACTCGGGCCTTCTCCCATTGGGCGGCAAGGTTTTCCCCCTCCAGGATTCCCCGCGAAAGGCGGACGTTTCCCCGGGCTTGAGTAAGGTCAAAATGAATCCCTTGGAGGCCGGTCAGCAATTCGGAAAGAAAAATTCTTCCGCCAACCAGGTTCCCGTGAATCGAGATGTTCTTCAGCTGGCCAAGGTCTGCCGAGGTACGGCCATGCGTTTCGAAGGAAATGTCGGGGATTTTCCCTTCCCGGAGAATGTCAAAGATGGTTCGGACCGGCTCGGTCTCCGCAACCAAGCCCATGACGATTTCCCTCACGGGATATACATCCATCTCCCGGCCGACGAGGTTCAGGCGGTAGCGGGGGGCCGCCAGATCGACATTCAATTCTCCCGATAATCTCGCCCGGGGATTTTCCAGGAAAAGCTCCGTAAGGGAGATGGCTGCCTTGTCTCCCTGCATCTGAAAGGCCCCGTTAAGGGTTAGCCCCTTCACGAACCATTTCTTCTCTGCTCGCTGAAACGCCAGAGAGGGTGAGGTACTCCGGATTTTTCCCCGGAAGAACTTGCCCCGGTCTACCTCCAGGCTGATCGTCAAATCTCCCCGCGATCCTTCCCCAATGACGAAGGCAGCAGGAACGAGGTAATTCAGAAGCGCCCGGGGGTACATGTCCGTGACTTGCAGATTTACGGTCCCGGTTAAATCCTTCGAACTCAACTGGGCTGCGATGGACATTCCCTCCCAAAGATTGGATTTGCAGGTAAGCTCCACCTGGAGTTGATCAGGAGGGAAATGGGCACGGCCCTGAATATCTCGAAACCAGAAGACCCTCTGATGGCCTTTGGTGAGGGTGAATTGTCCTTTTTCCAAAAGAAGGGTGAGCTGGGGGACTTTGGATTCCATGAGCCTCAAGAGAGGGCTCAAGGAATCGGCGATCATCTGGGAAGATAAGTCTAGAGGTCCCTCCTTTTTTGGCCTTTGAGCGGGAAGCTCCATGGTAACAGCGGGACCTTTTGCTTCAAGGAAGGCGATCCTTAATTTTCCAATGAGCAGCGGGATGACCTGGGGGACAATGGTAAGCCCTTCCATAGCTATCGTTATTTTATCGGGGATCCCGATCTTAGCCTCTTGAATCACAACTTGGGGACGGGGAAGGAGAGAGACGGACACCTTATGAAACTGGGCCTCTCCGCCGATTTCCTTGGAAATATGAGCGAGGATCTTGTGTTTAACGGAATCCAAATTGACAAGGAAGGGGAGAAAGAGAAGCAAGAGGACGAGCAGGATGGAAATGACCCCCAGAATTCCAATGACCCAGAGAAGTACTTTCTTCATTTTGCTCATGGAGAAACTAGACCTTTTCTGGAATTTCCATCATTCTCTTGGATCCCCTTTGGCCAGATTTGAACCGTTCCCATGATCTTTCAAAAAATCCTTTGCGCAGGGGTGGCAGGATTTTGCCCGGCCAGGAGCCAACTTGAATAACTTGTAATCTTCGTTTTTTGCCGAATAAATTCAATGTTACAACGTCACCCCGCTTCTGACAAGGCGAACAAGGGGGCCGCCCTGAAGAGGAACTGGGGCCGGCAGAGGGGTCCAACATTAACGGGAAAAACGACCTGACGCAGCCCATTGAAGACGCCGTAAAGGGCTCGCCCATGAGATAAATTCTGCCTCAACCCCCATCCTTAAAAGGCGGGAACCAGCAGAATTAAATCGGGAGGGTGTGAAAATTTCTTTGCAGTCTCTTCCGAAAGAACAAGGTGGGGACTAAACCGCCCCCCCTCGGTCATTTGTCAAAACCATAGAGCGCCGCCGGATTTTCAGCCAGGATGGCATTCCGGATGGGCGCATCGGGCACCCAGTCGAGCAGAACATCAAGACAGTCCGCCTCTTCAGGCCGATGGCCCGGCGTGTGATTGGGATGGGGCCAGTTGGCCGCCCAAACCAGGCGATCGGGCCGAACGGATACCAGGGCCCGGACCTTGTCCCCCACATCGGCATAACGCGGCGGTCCGTCGGTGCTGGCGAGATAGGGGGCGGAAATTTTTACCCAGCACCGGCCCGTTTCCATGAAGCGAAGCAGCGCCTGGAAGCCCGGATCGTTGACCCCGTTTTCCGGCGGGGTCCGACCGATGTGGTCGATGACGATATCCACCGGCAGCTTCTCGAGGATCGGAATCGCCCCCGGCAGCCAGTTGCCGCGGTCCTGAACCTGGAGATGCCAGCCGAACGGCGCGATGCGCCTGGCCATTTCAGGGGCGTCATTCATTTTAAAGTCGTCAACGATAAGGTAGAATCGCAATCCTCTCACCCCGGCATCGTGGAGCCGCTGCAGTTCCCCGGGACCGACGTCCTTCTTGGTCACCGCGACGCCTCGCGCCCGGGATGGCCCCAGATGCCGGATGGCGTCGAGCGTGCACCGGTTGTCCGTGCTGTATAGTGAAGGCTGAACAATGACACATCGCTCTATGCCCAGTCGATGGAGCATGGTTTGGTAAGCCTCGAGGGATGCGGTCCAGTTCGGTGGTTTCCGACCGGGAAAGCGGGGGTATTGGTCTGCCGGTCCGAAGATGTGCGAGTGCGTTTCGCAGGCCTTCGGCGGGGTTATCAATCGCGGTTTGCGACCCTCGCCCGAGACCCGGTATTCATCCTTCCCTGTGCCCATTTCCATTCCGACCTCCATTTCTGATTCGATCGATAGCCCATCTGGCTAGTCTTCCACGAAGACCTCTTCGCGCTTCCTGCGAATGGCCGGCGCCAGGACGATGCCCAGCAGGATGACCGCGGCGATGAGAAAGCCGACGCTGATCGGCTTGGTGAGCAAGACCATCGGGTCGCCGCGCGACAGGACCAGCGCGCGGCGGAGGTTCTCCTCCATCATCGGCCCCAGGACGAAACCCAAGATCAACGGCGCCGGCTCGCATTCGAGTCTGGTGAAGATGTGGCCGAGAATCCCGAAGAACGCCATCAGGAGCACGTCGAAAGGGCTGCTCGACAGGCTATACACTCCGATGGCCATGAACACCAGGATCGAGGGGTAGAGCAATCGATAGGGCACGGTGAGCAGCTTGACCCACATGCCGATCAGCGGCAGGTTGAGAATCACGAGTATGGCGTTGCCGATCCACATGGAAGCAACCAGACCCCAGAAAAGTTCTGGCTTCTCGGTCATCACCCTGGGGCCCGGGATGATTCCCTGAATCATCATCGCCCCGATCATCAAGGCCATTACCACGTTGGAGGGGATCCCCAACGTAAGCAGCGGAATAAAGGAGGTCTGCGCGCCGGCGTTGTTGGCCGACTCCGGCGCCGCGACGCCCTCGATGGCCCCCTTGCCGAACTCGTGGCCGTAACGCGATACTTTCTTCTCCAGCGCGTAGGCGCCGAACGAAGCCAGCAAGGCCCCGCCGCCGGGGAGGATGCCGAGGGCTGAACCGAATGCCGTCCCGCGCAGGATGGGGCTCCACATGCGCCGGAAATCCTCCTTCGACGGCATCAGGCGTCCGACCTTGCTGGTGAAGACCTCACGTGCCTCCTTGACTTCCAGGTTGGCGATAATTTCGGCTATGCCGAACAGCCCCATGACCACGCCGACGAACCCGATCCCGTCGGTGAGTTCAAAAATACCGAAGGTGTAGCGCATCTCCCCTGAGCTGACGTCGGTGCCAACCAGGCCAAGCAGGAGACCCAGCAACACCATGGCGATCGCCTTGAGCAAAGACCCGTGCGCCAGGACGATGGCGGCCACCAGGCCGAACACCATCAGCGAAAAATACTCGGCTGGCCCGAACTTCAGCGCGATTCCGGCCAAGGGTGGGGCGAACATGGCCACGACTACGGTGGAAACACAGCCGGCGAAGAACGACCCGATCGCCGCCGTGGCCAGCGCCGGACCCGCCCTCCCCTGGCGCGCCATCTGGTAGCCGTCCAGACAGGTCACCACCGATGCTGCCTCGCCGGGGATGTTGACCAGGATCGATGTGGTCGAGCCGCCATACTGCGCGCCGTAATAGATGCCAGCCAGCATGATCAACGCCCCGACCGGCGAGAGGCTGAAGGTGGCCGGCAGGAGCATGGCGATGGTTGCCACCGGGCCGATGCCCGGCAGCACGCCGATCAGTGTTCCGAGCAGAACACCGATCAGGCAGTAGACCAAATTCGACCCTTGCAGCGCAACCACGAAGCCGAGCGAAAGATTGTGCAGGAATTGCAGGTCCATGGCCTTCTCCTTCAGCCTGGGAATTTAGGCCAGAGAGGGAAGGGAAGCCCGAGACCTTTGGCGAAAACCAGCACGGACAGGAGGACCAGCACGACGGAAAGAAGGAGCACTTCCCCAAGCCTGAATTCGTGCCCGGCCCACGCGGAGAGGATGATCAGAAGCGCCAGGGCCAGCACCAGACCGATCGGCTGGAGCAGGTAGCCGAACCCCAGCAGCGACAGGGTGATTAAGAAAAGCAGCCTCAGGGGAAGCGCAGCAACCTTTTCTCCCTTGGCCACGAGTGACCGGAGAAACACGATACCCCCGATCACCGCCAAGAGCCCCCCAAGCATCGTCGGGAAATAGGCCGGCCCCATGCGTGCCGCGCTGCCCAGCCGGTAGCTGCGGGCGCCGATCATGAAGAATAGACCGAAGGCGATGAACATCAATCCGGCCCAGAAATCTCTTGGGCTTTTGATCTTGACCATTCTTGCCATTTCCCGGGAAAACCAGATCCCTGCGGTCCCCGTGTCCGGGCGGCGCACGCCTTCGGCGGCAGGACCCCGTTTGCCCCTGCCCCCTCCTGGGGTGGGCCGCAGGCGGGAGGGGCTTATTCGCCCTTGATCCCCGCCGCCTTGATAATCGGGCCCCACTTTTCGAAGTCGGCCCGGATGAGCTTGGCGAAGTC
>DASPRR010000140.1:0-2644 GCA_035624375.1 Thermodesulfobacteriota bacterium
CTTTGGTCGTTTCCAGAATGAGCAGCGGTGGAAGCGAAAACATGTAGTATTGGGATTGTACCCCCCCGAAGAGTTCTTCCAGGGGATTCTTCAGGATTACGGGAAACTGGAAAAAGGCCTGGTAAGCCAGAAATTTTCCCCCCCTCTTCAGCGCCGAATGAGTGTTCTTCAGGATTTTCGTCTTTTTTGTTTGGGAGAGCAGGGAAAAGGGGATTCCAGAGATGATACAGTCGGCCTTCAGGTCGCCCGCCCCGTTACAGGCTTTGAGGATGTCGAGAACGTTCTCGGCAGAATCCTGGAAGACGGTCAGCCGCGGATCGTGGATGGTTTTTTTCAATAGGTAGCAAAAATCCGGGTTTTTCTCGATAGCGATCAATTTTGAATTTTCGGGCATGTATTTCAAGAGGGTCGTGGTAAAATTTCCCGTCCCCGGCCCGTATTCCAATATCAGCTTGCTGCTCGGGAAAGGGACCTTTTCCAAAACCTTTTCAACCCCGAACCGGGAAGTGGGGGTTACCGATGCCACATGAATGTCCGTAATCAGGTTTTTGATATAGTAGAACGTATTGATCCTCATGGCTTTTTCCTATCCTGATGGGAAGATTTGAAAACTCTAGCAGAACCGCGAACCTGGGATGCCTTCTTCCCTTTCGCTTCCGTTCAAGCCGACGGCTCCCAGAATTTTAATATTAATCCCCACAGATATCAATAAAATTTTCACTCTCAGGAGAATTTCTTGGATAATCAAGACTTCGCTTTTCGGGGGGGTCCCCGTCCATTTTTTTCTTGAAAAAATCTTTTCCCTTGTTCTATAAGGATGGGGGAGGAGCTGGAAAATACCGGGGATCGGGCGGTCCCCGCCGTTTTTTGATCAAATTCAAAACGACTACCCCGTAAGGAGGAAACAAATGGAAAAACCGTGGTACCAATCCTACGCCAAAGGTATTCCCCATCAGTTGCATTATGAACCCACCCCCATGCCCGAGGCCCTGGCCCGCACCGCCCGGGAATTCCCCGATAAGACCGCCCTCATCTTTATTGACTCCAAAGTCTCTTACCAACAGCTGAATGATATGGCCAATCGCTTCGCCCATGCGCTCATCGACATGGGGGTCAAGCCGGGGGATAAAGTCGCCATGCTCATGCCCAACATGCCCCAGCTGGTGGCGGCGACCTACGGCGCCTGGAGAGCCGGGGCCGTGGTGGTGATGAACAATCCCCTGTATACGGATGTAGAGCTGGAGTATCAGTTCAACAATTCCGAGTCCACTTTCCTGGTGGCCATCGATCTCATTTGCCCGAGGATGATCGCCCTCCGGCCGAAAACCAAGATCAAGAACCTGGTTGCAGCCCACATCCGCGACCATCTCAAATTCCCCAAGAAACAGCTCCTGCCCATCGTGGCCAAAGACAAGCACCGCAACATTCCCCCCACCCCCAACGTCCATGAGTGGATGGACCTCCTGAAAAAATACCCGGCCTCAGACCCGAAGGTCCCCATCGATTTTAACGGGTTGGCCTGCCTGCAGTACACCGGTGGAACGACCGGGGTCAGCAAAGGCGTCATGCTGTCCCATGCGAACCTTTCCAAGAATGTGCAGCAGATCGGGGCCTGGTTCCCCGGTTTCAACAAAGGGGAAATTACCCATCTGGGAGTCCTCCCCATCTTTCATTCCTTCGGGTTGACCTGCTGCATGAACATCTGCATATGGATGGGATGGACGGATGTGCTCATTCCCCGTCCAGAACCGCAGGCCATCCTCGAGGCCATCCACAAGTACCGGGTCAATTTTTTCCCGGCCGTTCCCACCATGTATGTGGGCGTTTTAAACCATCCGGAGGCTTCCAAGTACAACCTGACCTCCATCAAGGGGTGTTTCTCCGGGGCCGCCCCTCTGCCCGTGGAGGTCATCCGGGACTTTGAGGCCAAGACCGGTTCCCAGATCTGCGAGGGGTACGGGCTTTCCGAGACTAGCCCGGTAGTGACCACCAACCCCTACGGGGGGAAGACCAAAGTAGGCTCCATCGGCCTTCCGGTTTCGGATACGGATATCAAGATCGTGGACCTGGTGGACGGAACCAAGGAGATACCCGTGGGCGAGGCAGGGGAGGTCCTGGTCAAAGGGCCCCAGGTCACCGGCGGATATTACAAGATGCCGGAGGAAACGGCCAACGCCGTCAAAGACGGCTGGCTCTACACCGGGGACATCGGCAAGATGGACGAGGAGGGGTATTTCTACATCGTAGACCGGAAGAAGGACATGGTGATTGCCGGGGGATACAACATCTATCCGCGGGAGATCGACGAAGTCCTCTTCGAACATCCCAAGGTTCTCGAAGCGTGCGCCGTGGGAATTCCGGACCCTTATCGGGGAGAAACCATCAAGGCCTTTGTGGTCCTGAAGCCCGGAGAGAGCCTAACCGAAGAGGAAGTGATCAAGTACTGCAGCGAGAAACTGGCCAAGTACAAGGTCCCTAAAAAGGTGGAATTCATGGCCTCCCTGCCCAAGAGCGGAGTGGGGAAGGTCCTGCGGAAAGAACTGCGCGCGATGGAAATGGCTAAGGGGAAAAAATAAGAGTGTCAGCGTTTAGTGTCAGTGTCAGTAAGGGCAAACGGGAAGGGTAGTGGTTTTTACTGACACTG
>DASPRR010000141.1:0-2273 GCA_035624375.1 Thermodesulfobacteriota bacterium
ACCATGGAAGAGATGATCCACCATGCCAAAGCCGTGGTCCGCGGGGCTGGGAGTTGCCTGGTGGTCTGCGACATGCCGTTCATGTCCTACCAGACCAGCGTGGATGAGGCGATAAAGAACGCAGGCCGGCTCATGAAGGAGACCGGCGTGGATTGCGTCAAGATGGAAGGGGGAGTGGAAATCAAGGAAAAAGTCAGAGCCATCGTGGAGGCGGGAATCCCGGTCATGGGCCACATCGGCCTTCTCCCCCAAAGGGTCTCCCTCGAAGGGAAGTACCGCGTACAGGGCAAAACCGCGGCGTCGGCCAAAGAAATCCTGGAGGATGCCTTGGCCATCGAAAAAGCAGGAGCCTTCTGCATCGTTTTGGAGAGCGTAACCGCCGAGGGAGCCAGGATGATTACCGAAAGGTTGAAAATCCCCACCTTGGGCGCGGGGTCAGGCCCCTACCTGGACGGCCAGTCCCTGAACCTCTACGACATCCTGGGCCTCTCCCTGGGAATCGTCCCCCGCTTCGCCAAGAAGTATCTCAACCTGGGCGAAGACGTGGTCCGGGCCCTGGGGGAGTTTAAGAAAGAGGTCGATGAAGGGAAGTTCCCGGCGGAGGAAAATTTCTTCCGCATGGACCCCAAGGAGGTGCAGAAGCTGGACGCCGGGAAGAAAAGAAGTTGATTCATGGCTGGAGTCGAATTTTCACCCCTTCAACCCGGCCCGCGTGGGAAGGATGACCATTCCCGCTTGCCGATCATCTTGATCGCCGCCGGGTTTGGGCTTTTCCGCCTGCTCTATGCCGGCCTCCTGAACCTGAGCCCTCAGGAAGCCTATTATTGGGTCTGGTCCCTCCATCCGGCTCTCAGCTATTTCGACCACCCTCCCATGGCGGCCTATTCCATCTGGGCCTCCACGGCTCTCCTGGGGGACACGGTCTTCGCTGTCCGCCTTCCGGCCATTCTCTACGGGACCGGGACGACCCTGGTCGTCTATTCCCTGGCCGCCAGGCTCTTCGGGTCGCGGGCCGGCTGGGTCTGCGCCCTGCTGATGAATCTGACCATCGGGTTCACGGCTCCCTTCTTTTTCACTACCCCGGACAGCCCCCTGATCTTCTTCTGGTCGCTCACACTTCTCTGGGTTTGGAAGGCCGCCGGCGAAGGCAGGAAGGCGTTCTGGTATCTGGCCGGCATCGCCTGGGGCCTGGCGCTGCTCTCCAAATACACGGCCGCATTCCTGGGCGTCTCGACCCTTCTCTGGCTCCTCCTGGCGAGAGACCTCCGCAAGGAATTCAAAAGACCGGGACTCTACTCCGCGGTCCTCCTGGCGGCGATCGTCTTCACGCCGGTGATCCTGTGGAATACCCAGAACCACTGGGCCTCTTTCCTCTTCCAATCGAAGGAACGCTTCTCTCACCCGGTTTTTATCTCCCTCGAGAATATTTCCACTTTTTTTGCCTCTCAGGCGGGGCTCATGAATCCGCTTCTCTTCCTGGGGTTCCTGGCCGCCTTCTACAAGGGCATTCGCCGCTGGAGAAAAGGGGCGGGGCAGGAAGAGAAATTCCTACTAGCCAGCCCCCTCGTTCCCCTGGTTTTCTTCGCGCTGGCGTCCACCCGGGTGTATATCAAGGTGAACTGGCCGACCATGGCTTATCCCGCGGTCTTGATTTTGCTGGTGGAGTATTACCGGCGGGGAGTGTGGCCCGCTCGATGGATTCGAAGGGTTTATGTGCCCGCCCTGTGGGTCTTGGCGGCGGTTTTCTGTATCCTGGTCCACCTGCTCATTCCCTGGAAAGCGATCCCTGTTTCCAGCAGCCTGGATACAGTGACGGGCTGGCCCGAAGCGGCCGCCCACGTGCGGGGCCTGCAAAAAGAATTGTCCTCCCAGGGGTCCACCTTCATCCTGGCCTGGGATCACAAGACCGCCGCCGAGCTGCAGTTCTACCTTGGCCGGAATGAGCCGGTGTACTGCCGCAACCTGATCGGACTGCATGCCCTGGCTTATGATTTCTGGGAGGTTCCCCGGGAGTTGGAAGGGAAGAACACCCTCCTGGTCTGGACGAACGTGGATGCAATAACCACCGAAGGGGAGGAAAAAGCCAGAAGGGCCTTCTCTTCCCTAAGCAGACTGAACGCGTTCGACGTCTACCGCGGTCGCCAGAAGATCCGCACATTCTACTTTTCCCACGGCGTAGATTACCATCCGCCCAAAACCCTCTAAATCCTTCGGGGGAGGCTCTCAATATGAAAAGGGACTGCAAAATCTCAAAGACCCATTAAGGGCCAATC
>DASPRR010000161.1:0-4058 GCA_035624375.1 Thermodesulfobacteriota bacterium
AATCAGTTTACGCATATCAGCCACCTTGCCGCAATCGACGGGGACAAAAACCGCTTCACCGCCAGCCTGCTTTACCAATTTGACGGTCTCCTGCCCCCCTTTGGGATCAATGTCTCCCACCACCACCCTTGCTCCCTCCCGAGCAAATAGCACCGACCCTGCACGACCCGACCCTGAACCTGCTGCTGTAATAATGGCTACCTTGTCTTTGAGTCTCATTTTTCTCCTCCTTTTTTAATTTCATCCTCTACAACCCGAGGTAAGCCTTCCTCACTTTTTCATTCTTCAGGAGATCCTCCCCTTTTCCCTCCATCACGATTTCGCCGTTTTCCAGGATACAGGCCCGGTCCGAGATGGAAAGGGCATGGAAGACATTCTGTTCCACCAGCAAAACGGAGGTGCCCCTCTGGCGAATGGTTTTTATGACTTCGATAATCTCCTGGACCACGAAGGGCGCCAGACCTAGGGAGGGCTCGTCCAGCATCAGGACCGTTGGCTGGGACATTAACCCTCTTCCGATGGCCAGCATCTGCTGCTCTCCGCCGCTTAAGGTTCCCGCAAGCTGCTGTTTCCTCTCCGCCAGAATGGGAAAGAGTCCGATGACTTCCTGGAGGGAGTCCTGGAAATTTCTCCGGGCCCTCAACGAATAACAACCCATTTCCAGGTTCTCCATCACCGTCATTTCGGGGAAAAGCATGCGTCCCTCGGGGACCTGAATGATACCCAACTCGACAATTTGGTGCGATCCGCGCCGACTGATATTGATTTCGCCGAAATGAATCGAACCGGAACGAAGACGATGGAGTCCCGAAATGGCGTTCAGGGTCGTTGTCTTCCCCGCCCCATTGGAACCCACCAGGGATACAATCTGGTCTTTTCCCACCTGGAAAGAGACTCCTTTGACCGCCTGGAGGTCTCCGTAATAGATATCAATCGCCTCAACCTTAAGCATACTGGAATCCCTTGCCTAGATAGGCCTCGATCACTCTGGGGTCGCGGATGATATCTTGAGGCCTTCCTTCGCATATTTTCTGGCCGTGGTGAATCACCACAACCCGATCGGCAAGACTCATCACCGCTTTCATGACATGCTCAATGACCAAGAGGGTGACGCCGCGGCTGGAAATTCTTCTGATCATTCGGATGGCTTCTTCGACTTCGGTGGGATTCAAACCGGCCATGACCTCATCCAACAATAAGAGGGTCGGGTCCGTGGCCAAAGCCTTGGCCAACTCCAACCGCTTGCGTCCTCCCAAGGTCAAGGAGGAGGCTTTTATATCTCGAAATTCCCACAGACCCAGCAGGTCGATGATCTTCCTGCTTTTCACCCTGGCCTCATGAATGCTGCCGGCTCTCTCAGCCGCCCCGGCAAGAACATTTTCCGTCACCGTCAGGCCGGCGAGGGGTTTTACGATCTGAAATGTCCGGGCAACGCCTCTTTTCGAAATCCGGTTCGGCGGCTTTACACCGGTGATATCCTCCCCTTTGAAAAGGATCTTCCCGGAATCTGGTTCCTCGAAACCGGTGATGAGGTTAAAACAAGTCGTTTTCCCCGCGCCGTTGGGCCCGATCAGACCCACGATTTCACCCTCTCGAACATGGAAATCAAGGGATTGAATGACTTTTAATCCGCCAAAGCTTTTGTCCACCCCGGCGATTTCCAGGATGGAAGCGGTCGTCATTAACCGGGAAGTTCTTTCCGCCTTTTCGGCCACGGCCTCAATCTTGTCGGGACGGGGTTCCGGTCTTGGTTTTTCCCCGGAAAGGGTCTGAAACAGCCGGTTTACGGGACTCGAAATCCAGGACAGGATGCCCTGGGGTAAAAAGATTACCACCCCGGTCAAGAGCATGCCATAGGCAAAAAAACTCACTCCCTGTTGGCCTTGCCCGAGATACCCTCTCATCAATGCATCGACCGGAACTAGGGCAAACGCCCCCAGGATCGGACCCAGGACTGTTCCTACCCCTCCCAGGATGGCGAAGATCACGAATTCCACCGACAGCATCATGTCGAAAACCGAGTGGGGATCGACGAGGCTGCTATAATGGGCATAAAACGTCCCCAGGCACCCGGCAAAAAAAGCACTGATCATGGTGGCCAGGAGCTTGCATCTGGAGGTACTGATTCCCAACGTCTCGGTGGCGTCTTCGTCTTCCCTCAGGGCAACCAGTTTATACCCGAACCGGGACCGCTCCATGGCCAGGGTGACCAGGGCGATGATGATCATGAAGCTCAGGGAGATCAGCATGTACCCTGTTTTCCCTTGAAACATCATGTTGGTCAGGCCCGCCTTAAAAGGGAGGGAGATCCCCATGGCCCCTCCGGTTAACCCTCGAAAATGGACAGCGGAAATCTTTACCACCTCCTGGAAGGCTAAGGTGGCCAGACAGAAAAAGATTCCTTTTAGCCGGAAACAGGGATAAAATACGACCCCGCCTATAGCGGCAGCCAATATGCCCCCCAGAAGCATCCCAATCCATGGGTTGACATGATACTGGATCAAAAGCAGCGTGGAGGTATATGCACCAATGCCAAAAAACCCGGCGTGACCCAGGGAGAATTGGCCGCCATAACCGCCCAGAATATTCCAGGAGAGGCTTAAGGCCCCGAGCAGAAAGGTCATCGTCAAGATATCGCCCCAATAGGGGTTCTTTACCGAAAGGGCGATGCTGTACAGAGCCCCGATAGCAATTAGCGTCAGATAAACCTTCGGATGACGGATCCTTTGTAAGGAGTTCTGAATAACCACGGAACGGTTTTCCCTTCGGCTAATGAATGACCGCTTTCCCAAAAATTCCAGTGGGTCTCAATAGCAGAATAATGACGAAAATAATGAAGTAGACCCCTTCTTTGAGCGCCGGAGCGATAAATACGCCGCTCACCGATTCGACCACACCGATGATGATTCCGCCCACTAACGCTCCCCCGAGGTTTCCCAGCCCCCCCAAGACCACGACCACAAAAGCAACCAGGGCAAATAAAGACCCAACGCTGGGGAAGACCTCATAGATGGGCATTAAAACCGCCCCCGTAACCCCGACAATGGCAATTCCAATCCCAAAGGCGATCATGTAGATCTTACTCAGATTCACGCCCATCAACTGGGCCGCGACCCTTTTTTGAGCACTGGCCCGGATCGCTTTGCCGGTATAAGTCTTCTTGAGGAAAAGAAACAGGAGCAGGATGGTGGCGATGGCGGACAGGAAGATAATAAACCGGGGGATGTTGATGTAGAGGGGGCCTAAGTGGACTAGCATGGAAGAATAGCTGGTGCGAATTCCCCGAAAGTCTCCCTGCCATAAAAAAAGGGCGATCCCCTGCAAAGACAGATTTAACCCCAAAGTTGCAAATACATGGGTCATCTCCGAGGCATCGATGATGGGTTGGATGATCATGCGGTAGGCCGCGATCCCGATGACAAACATCAGGGGGACAACGATGAGAATCGAGATGTAGGGGTCCACTCCATAGAGCTGAAAGAGCCAGAAGGTGGCATACATGGCCAGCATGAGAAATTGACCGTGGGCGAAGTTGATGATTCTCATCACGCCGAAGATCAGCGTAAGACCCAGGCTCACCAGGGCGTAAATGCCGCCCAGAAGAATGCCGTTGACCAGAACTTGACCGATCATAGAACCCTTTTGTGGAATGGACGGAAGGATTCATTCTTCCCTCTTGCCTGAAGGTGTGAAAAATTACCTAAAATCACCCCCACCCTCGCCCTCCCCCGTCGAGGGGGAGGAAATTTTTAAAAACTATTTCAATATGGTTACCCTCTCCCCTCGCGGGAGAGGGTAGGGTGAGGGGGAATATTTCAATTTTTTCACAGCTTCCCTGTGCAGGGGGAAGAATGGCTCCCAACTCAAACCGTCAAGGAAATTACTTCATAGCCCTTTGTCCCCACAGGGGCATGGGGAGCATCAGCTCGCTTTTGGCGAATTCTGGGGGATAAACCAGATGACCGACACTTCCTTTTTGCCACTGAAACACATTGGGGTAGCCGATCAGATTCGCCCCTGCATTCTTGTGTCCTTGGGGAGCCGCCTGATACCCAAAG
>DASPRR010000118.1:0-5792 GCA_035624375.1 Thermodesulfobacteriota bacterium
CTCGCCGCCCGGCAAACCCCCGGGAGATGCTGGGCGTGGTGGGAGTGGGGGAGATTACCTTCCGGAAATATGGTCGATTTTTTCTCGATCTGATATCATCCCATGACAAAGACAAATCCGAAATCCGAATATCGAAATCCGGAACAAATTCAGAAAGCGGGTATTCAAGTGATTGATACACTCGTAAAAAGTCGTCACTCCGGTGGAAACCGGAGTCCAGAGATCTAATATTTATCTGAAGTACCTGGATTCCGGCTTTCGCCGGAACGACAGAAAAACATATTTCGAGACTTTTTACGAGATCATCAATGACCAAAACAAAGAATCCGTTTCGAATTTGAGAATGGGCTTTTCCACTTGACTCATGTTCATTCGGCCTACTTTTCAAAAATCCGGCGGATACGGTTGGCTGATACAAAGAACAATCTTCCGCTTGGCCCTTGAGGCTCTTCAGGTTGATTCTCCCTCCCCCTCGATGGGGAGGGAAGGGTGGGGTGAAAAGTCTTCGGAATCTCGTGCTTCTCCGCTTCAATCCCCCTCACCTCGACCCTCTCCCACGAAGTGGAGAGGGGGTTTTTGGGCTGGAAATGTCAAAATGAGTTAAATGGAAAGCCCATTTGAGAAATCCGGAATTGTTTCGAGATTCGGATTTCGTGCTTCGAATTTTTAGAGGATGGATTTATTTTAGGGAATCCCGTTTCCATTTTGCAGACGTTCTGACCTTTCAGAGTCCCAGGAGGTAGGGAATTGATTCGGATTGGAGACCTCGTCGAGGTTCCTGAGATCAAGACGGTCATTCAGCTGAAGGACCTGGAGAGGGCAGACCTCAGGCGGATGATTCTCGACTCTTTCGTGGTCACCGCCGAGGTATCGAAGAGCCTGGAGATGGTTCTGAAATCTCTGGCCGGGCCGGAAGGGCGGGGGGCCTTTCTAAAGGGAAATTTCGGGTCGGGTAAATCTCACTTCCTGGGCATGCTCAGTCTTCTGTTACGCCACCCCGAATCCTGGGCTTCCCTTGTCCAGCAGGAGGCGTCCCTGGAGGATTTCCGGCAGCCCCTCGAACTGAAGAAGTTCCTCGTCGTGGAAATCTCCCTCATCCAGCACCGGGGCACGGAGTTTCTCGAAGACATCTTTCTAAAAGAAATTTTCCGCGAACTCTCGAGAAACCTGGACCGATCCTTCGAGGGAAAGGAATCGCGGAGGGAAACCTTTGAAGAGATTCGGAAGGCCATGGTAAGGCTGGGTTTCTCCGGCCTGGTCCTTCTGGTGGACGAACTCTCCGAGTTTCTTCGCTCCAAGGCCGACGCCCACGCCTACCGGGAGGATATCCGGTTTCTCCAGTACCTGGGAGAGGAGGCCTCCTCTTTCCCCCTCTGGGTCGTGGCCTCGCTGCAGGAATGGATCGAGGAGACGGGCGAGATCAGCCAGGATTCCTTCAATAAAATCAAAGATCGCTACCCGGTTCGCCTGACCCTGGGCCGGGCCCACATCGAGGAGCTGGTTTCCCACCGCCTAATCCGCCAACGACAGGGCGCCCAGGAGGAAATCCGAAAAGTTTTTCAATCCCTGCGAAGTTACTTCCCCTCCTTCCCGGTCGACGAGAAAAGATTCATGAAGCTCTACCCGGTCCATCCCGCCACCATCACCCTGCTGGACCGACTCAAGCCCCTCTTTTCGGAACATCGGGGGATCGTGGACTTCATCCATTACCGGCTCAAGGGAGATGTGGAACGGGGAATCCCCACCTTCCTCGACCGGCCGGCCCACGAACTCCTGGGGCCCTCCGCCATCTTCGACCATTTCCTCCACCGCATTCGGGAGATGGCCGAAACCCAGCCTTACGTGGAGAAAGGATTCGAATATTACCGGGAGGAGATCCCCCAAGTCTTCAAGGACCCGGACCAGGAGAGAGTGGCCCTGGAAGCGGTCAAGCTTCTCATCCTTTTCGCTATCTCCCCGGTGGAAGCCAGGTACACGGCAAGGCACATGGCCGAGATGGTCCTCTTCCGGGTGACGGACCTGGATGGACAGACCAACTACCAGTACTTCCGGGATATCCTTTCCCGGCTGGTGAAGGAGACCTCCTTCCTGGTGGTGACTCCAGGAAAAGACCCCCTCGACGACCGGGTCTCCATCGACCTGCGGGTGGACCTTTCCGCCATTTTGCGGCGCAAGGTCCGGCAGGGGGTCTCGGAAATTTTTCCCGGAGACCGCCGCCTATTCCAGCGTCTTCTTCCCCTGGCGGAGTCTACCCATATACCGTTTGCCGGCTGGGCGGAGCAGGGACAGCAGAAGGTCTCCACCCTTTGGGAATATACCCGGAGGAGCGGAATTCTCCTCCTCCGGCAGATCGACGAGGTCCCGCTCGCTGAAATGGAAAACCTGGCAGAGGAATGGGTGCGGATGGAAGAGGATTTCTTCCTCATCGTGGGGACCACCCATGGGGTGGAGCGGCAGTACGAACACCTGCGCCGGAGCCTGCTTCCCGCGCTGAAGGATAAATGCCCGGGCACTTTTCTCTTCTGGGTCCCCGCTTCCGTAGGGGAGGAAGAGGAAGCGGCGATGAAGGAACTCCTGGCTGTGCTCCTTCTGCAGGAGAAACACCGGGAAGATTCCTCCGAAGGGGGGCCGGGGGCGGTCGAATACCTCCAGAACCTATTGCAGGGAGGTAAGAAGAGGCTGGGGGAGATTCTGACCCGCTCTTATTTCCAGGGCCACCTCCTCTGGGATGACCGGCAAGTGGAGCTTTCGGCGTACGGATTCCTGACCCAGGAAAGATTCTTGCGGGAATTCATCCCTCCCCTCCTTTCGAGAAGATTCCCCAAACACCACCGGGTGCACCCCTACCTGGAAGCCCTGTCCCCGACTTCGATGCCTATGCTCATCAAGGATTTCTTCGCCACGGGAAGCGTGGAGATCGACGACCGGTTCAAATTCGGGCTTCGTACGATTCTGGACAGCCTGCTGAAGCCCATGGGATTGGTGAAGTCCAAGGGGAACCACTATTCCCTCCAGGTGGACCCGAGAACCAATGAACTGGCGTCTCACTTCTTCTCCCTGCTGGATAAGGGTGTCCAGACGCCGGAAGCCCTCTACTGGGCCTTTCGCAAGGGAGACTACGGCCTGCTGCGGGTTCCCTTCGAAGCCCTGGTCCTGGCCCTGATTTTTTCAGGGAACATCGTTCCCTACCAGGGGCAGAGGAAGAAGGGGCTGGAGGATGTCTCCCGCAGCGGCCTTCAGGGCATCACCAGTCTGGGGAAAGGCGAAATCCTCTCCGAAGAAGTCCGGCAGCTCATCCCCAAGCACCCGCTCATCCCGGAAAAATTTCGCAAGGGGACCTTCACATTGCCTTCCCAGGAGGCGCTCTGGGGTGAAGTGAAAGGAATGAAAGAACCTGAAGCCGAATCCCTCCGCAACCTCCTCAACCGTTTGGGATGGGCCTCTTCCTTCCAGGCCTTCAAAAACCTTCCCTGGGATTCCTTCCGGCGGGATGTGGAGGATGTTCTGACCCAGTGGGAGGAAGTAAAGGTTAGCTTCCCCGCCCGGGAGGGGTTGGAGCGGTTCCTTTCAGCGGCTTCGAGGGAGCCGTTTTTTCCCGACAAGCTCCGGCGAATCGAGGAATTGAGGAATTTCTTCGACCGTGCAGAAAGGGTTCTCTTCGTCCAGCAGTATGTCGGCGACCCGCGCCTGTCCATTCCCGACCGCCCCGATTATGCGGGCCTCCGGAAGGAAAAAGAAGAAATCCTCCGGTTCTTCGAAAAAGGCCGGGTTTCCATCGACGGGGAGAAAACCGAGGAGCTGATGAAGAGGTTTCAGGAATTCCGGGAGAGATATATCCATGCCTACAGTGAGGCCCACCGCCGGGCCAAGTCGGGAGACCAGTTCGCCCCCTATGAAAAGGTACGCCAGTCGAGACGCTACCAGGTTCTGGCCCGGCTGGATCAGCTGGAGATGATCTCGGTCCCCCACAACCGGAGTTCTGCGGACCGTTCGCTGGCCGCGGTCCTCCAGGCGGAGTGCAACGGCCCCTCGCCGGAATCGCTTCAGAGCAATCCCCGATGCTCCTGCGGGTTTTCCCTGGGAGAAGAAATATCCTTCCCGCCCCTTCGGGAAATGGAAGAGTCTATCGACAAGGGCATCCGGGAGAGCCTCGAAGCCCTGGCCTCTGCCCCCTTCCAGGAGAGATTCATTCCCTATCTTAACGGGCTCGACGCCGTAGGGGAGAAGGACAAGGCGGCGGCCATCCGGCGGGTCCTTTCCATCACCCCGGGCCAGGAAGATATCCTCCCCCGCCTCGAAGAGGCTTTGACCCCCCTCGCCGTTCGGGAGATCAACGAGGCTTTCCGGGGAAGGGTGGTGGTCGTAAAGAGGGACCTGGACCAGCTCTACGGGGCGCTGATCCAGCGTAAATACACCCTGTCCCAGGTCCGCAAGATTCTCCGCGAGTGGCTGCGGGAAGAGGAAGTCTCGGATACGACCTTCGTCCATTTCACCGGCCAGGGGGAGGCCGGGGGCAAAACCCCCGAGCAAGATGCCTTCCTCCAATTTTTCCAGGCCGATTTTCCCCACCTCCTTTCTCTGGCCCAGGAGGCCGGACCCAGGGTCTTCAAAAAGATCCTTCTTCTCTCCCTTTGGATCGACGGGTATGGCATCCCTCCGGCGGAGATGATTCATCTCTTTCCCCTATTGGAAAAGGGAAAAGCGGAGAGGGGAGACCTCCTAGTCCGGGAGCTTTCCCGGGCCGCACGATCCCTCCACCAAAAAAACCCGTCTCTCTTTGAACGCCTCCTCCAAGAAATGGAGGGAGAAGAAGGGATTGCCCGCGAAGCCTGGAAGCTTCTGGAAGGAAGGCCCGCTCAGGAAATCTTTCGCCGCGAAACCCTCCTTCCTTCCATCCTGCGAGAGGCTTTGGAACGGCTTTTCGCCTCGCCGGAGGAAAGGGAAGGGGAGGATTTTTCCCACCTGGAGAACCCCCTGACCCCCCTGCGGACCCCGGATTTCATCCGCAGGCAGGCGGAGATGGCAGGGGCCCTTCAGGACATGAGCGTCCTTCGGCAGAAGGTCCAGACTCTGAGAAGAAGGGAGAACAGCCCCCCGCAAGACTTTGCCAAGTGGGAGTCTCTCTACACCAAGCAACTAAGTCCCTTGGCCTATGTTTTGGGAACCGTGGGCCAGAGGATTCAGCGGATGGATGTGCCCCTACCCCCCAGCCTAAAAGAACGGCTCGCCCAGGCGGAAACCATTTGCAGTTCCCTTTCCCGGAGCTTTGCCGACTATTACCGGCGTTCCCTGCCGCAATGGGAGGCCGGAGAGGAAAAGAGACCGATCATGGTCGAGGACCTGCCGGCCCTGAATCCCTGGAAGAGAAAACTCGCTGAGGGAAGAGAAAAAGTTTTCATCCTCCTGGACGGGATGCGCTTGGACCTGTGGGAATACGTAAAGGAGAGCTTCTTCAAACCCCTGGCGCACCATTTGAGGATTGTGAACGAAGGAACTCTTTGGGCTCATCTTCCCACTTCCACCCCCAGGCAGACGGAGCTTCTGCAGCAGGCCTGGGAAAAATTCATTCCGGGTGGAAAAGAGTGGACGGAATTCCTTTGGAAGATCGGGGGTATCGATGAACGGGTACACACGGAGCGGGGGGGATTGGAATACCTCTTCCGCAACGTCCTTCAGTACCTCCAGCTCGACCTGGCCCCGCAGCTCCGGGAGCTGCCCCCGCAAACCCTCCTTCTCTTTTTCTCCGACCATGGATTCGTCGAAAACCCCCACTTCGACAAGACCGACAAGTA
>DASPRR010000119.1:0-3235 GCA_035624375.1 Thermodesulfobacteriota bacterium
CCCAGCCCCCCTTTGCCCACGATGGCTCTTACGCCCAGGCGGCCCAAGAAGTCGGAATGCGGCTCCATACGGATGCTGGTGGTCGGGCCGATGTTAAGCAGGTCATACCCGCGATCTGTTTTCTTGACCACCGGGCCGGCGTGGAAGATGACCGATCCCTCCAGGGCTTCTGGCAAGGGTTTGCCGCTTTCTTTCAGCTCCCTGAGCTTCAGGTGGGCCATGTCCCGGGCGGTATAAATGGTCCCGGTCAGGGTTACGATGTCATTGACCTTTAGTTTCCGAACCTCCTCCGCAGAGAGCGGGGTAGTTAGAAGAATGGGCTTGTTCATAGGATTTCCTCCAATTTCCCGTCAGCAAAAAACCGGAAACCAAAACGGCGGCCGACCCAGCAGTGGAAGTTGACAGCCACCGGACAGATGGCCGTATGGGTATACGCAAGGCCGATTTTTACCGCCAGGGCCGTCGTCTTGCCGCCGACCCCTCCCGGGCCGATCCCCAGTTGATTAATCCTTGCTTTGAGTTCCTGCTCCATCCGGTCCAGCTCGGGGTCGGGATTCCGGTCGTTCCATTTTCTGGTGCTGATGGCCATGCGGCTGAGCTTGGCCGCGCCGTCCATCTGCCCCCCGATGCCTACTCCCAAGCCGATGGGCGGACAGGGCTTTCCCCCCGCATTGATGACCGACTCCAGGAGGAACCGCTTCAACCCCTCCAGATTTTTGCCCAGGGATTCAGGGGTAAAGGTCTTGAAGGCATTGAACAGCTCCGGCCCGCATCCCTTGAAACTCACGATGACCTCCAGGTACTCCAGGGCAGAATCTACCTCCACCTCAAAGTTGGGGATTCCGGGGCCCGAATTATTCCCCGTGTTTTTCCGGGTCAGAGGATGAACAATGCTGGGCCGAAGATAGCCTTCTTTCGTCGCCTGGACGATGGCTTCTCCGGCGATCTTTCGGATGTTGATGCCGGCCAGTTCCGGCTTGGACCGGATGTAGATGCAGGGAATCCCGGGGGACTGACACACCCCCCTTTTCATCTTCTGAGCCAGCTCCGCATTCTGGATCAAGGCCTCCAGCATGGACCTTCCCTGGGGGGACTCGTCGTTCCTCGCTTCCTTCAACATCCGGAGGATGTCCGGAGAGATACTGGTAACGCCCCGAACCAGAGACTCATAAAAGGCATCGGCGAATTTTTTTTCCAAAGCTTTCATGACCGCTCCTATTATTGGGTGGGTGGCCGCAGAATCCTCAGCAGCCCTAATTTCCGTTTAACACAGAATCGCGAAGCGGTCAATTTCTTTACCGGAATTTTTTATCCAGGTTTCAATGAGCGGTAAGGGTTCTTCCGGGCCGCCAGTAGGCCATTGAATTTGCGCATGAAATGGGTTAGAAAGAATAGATTCGATCCTAAACCCTGGACAATATTTTTAAGGAGTTCTCAGTGAACGATCTGGATTTCGAGCGGGTGATGGTCGTCTTTGCCCATCCCGATGACGCGGAGGTGCAGTGCGCCGGGACCATCGCCCTGTGGGTTGAAGCAGGGAAAAAGATCACCTATGTGGTTCTGACTAAAGGAGACAAAGGCACGCCGGACCCTTCCATGGCCGGGGAGGTGCTGGCAAAGGTGCGGCAGGAAGAACAGCTCAAGGCCGCCAGCGAGCTGGGGGTCGAAAAGGTCCTCTTCCTTCCAAACAGCGACGGGGAGCTGGAGGTAAACCTGGAGAGGCGAAAAAAATTAACCTACATCATCCGGGAGCGCCAGCCGGAAGTCCTGATCACTCATGACCCCTGGATGCGGTATCAACTCCATCCGGACCATCGCGCCTCCGGAACCCTTGCCCTCGATGCGGTCATATCGGCCCGAGACCCTCTTTATTTTGCGGAGCAAATCCAAGGCGGGCTGACGCCCTGCCGGGTCAAAAGGGCCCTGCTCTTCGCCTCCGACCAGCCCGATTTCTGGGTGGACATCGGGGGAACGATCGAAAGAAAGATATCCGCTCTGGGCCATCACCGGAGCCAGGTGATGCGGTGGCCGAATTGGGAAGAGTGGATGCGCAAGCGGGCGCACGACGCCGGCGCTTCCCAAGGCCTGAAATACGCCGAGGCTTTCAAGCGGTTGATTCTGCGGTAGAATCAAAAAGGGTGCATCCCCCCGTCCTCCATTTTCGGGGGCGGGGGGTTTTCAGATGGGGAAGCGGCGGATATACCGCCGGAAAGATCAATAGTTGTTCTTCAAGTATTCGAAGCTCTTCTTCAGATTGTTCGCACATTCTTCAAAGGTGTCCGGCTGGGTCAGCTCCACGGCCGCATACCGAATTTTATTCTTGGTCATGATCGAGAAGACCGTATCCAAATCCAGCTCGTTCTGCGCCAGGACCGGCAGGACCTTGTGCTCGCTGGAGGATGCCTTAACGTGAATATAGGGGATCCGGCTGGCATATTTTTCCAAGAACGCCTTCACTTCTTCCGGCTTGGGGACGACCCGGGAGACGGCAAAGAAGTTCGCCACGTCAGCCTGGATGAACAGGTTGGAGTTCACGTTGGCGGCGAACTCGGTCATCCCGAACCCGGTAATCCCGTCCCCTTTCAGAGCTGGGAAGGAATTCTCCACCACGTATTTTAGCCCCGCTGCGCGGGCCAGGTTGGCCGCTTGATTGGCCACTTTGACGGTTTTGTGCAGCTCTGAAAGAGTCCAGGTGGTCTTTTTGGGGTCTCTATCGAACTCCGGGCCGGCGGCCAGGGTACGAATCGTCCCGGGTCCCTGGAAGAGGGGCGCATTGGCCAATCCCCGGCTAAAAATCTCCCAATAGGCGGGGTCCAAGAGGCCTATCTGCAAGGCATAGCCGAGTTCAAGGTTCTTGGATTTGGCATAGGCCATGAGCTGTTTGCACTCCTCCGGTGATAGGGCACCACTGGGGTCGCGAATCTCGACCCAAGAACAGCCCAGTTCGGCGGCGAGGTCCACCAGCTTTTTCTTGTTGTCCAAGGAAACGGGAAGGGGTTTCAAGAAGTTCGTGGTGGTAAATCCGAACTTGATCTCCGGATATTTCTTTAAGACCATTTTTTGCTGGGCGAAGGCACTCGTACCCAGGAAAGCAACGACAAGAATTCCCACCGTCATAAGAATCAGACTCTTCTTCATAATGACTCCTCCTTTCAGGGTTAAAGGGTGCTGCGAATCCTTCGTTCCCTTTCCTTCGAAGGTAAGCTTAGCACCTAAATCACAAACCGAGACCGGA
>DASPRR010000181.1:0-5182 GCA_035624375.1 Thermodesulfobacteriota bacterium
AGCCATGGGGGAACCTGTGGGGGGGCTCTCCCCGTACGAAGCCGCGGAAAAATCGGTGCAGGCGGTGAAGAATTTGCTCGCCGCCCTGCAGGTCCCGTATCGACTTTCCCAGTATGGGATTCCCAAGGACCATTTGCCTAAATTGATCGAAGGGGGGATGAAGCAGGCCAGGCTGTTTGTCCCGAACCCGCGGGATGTGATTCAAGAGGACCTGAAGAGTATATACGAAAAAGCCTTTTGATCCTCGCTCTCGGGGAGAAGACTTCTGGGCCTGCCTCCGGGATGATATTCGGCCCTCTCGGACCACTGACACGAGAAGAACCATACAAATGATAAGGAGAACATCCATGCGGTCCTTTTTCAAGTTTAATGGACGAAGGGGCTCAATCGCCCTGGGCGCAGTTATGCTTCTTGCGGCAGCTGCCCTCTTCAGTTCAGCAGCCCAGGGAGCGGCCAAGGATTATCCCAACAAAGCGATCAGCCTGATTGTGCCGTGGAGCGCGGGCGGCTCCACGGACCTTTCGGCCAGAACCCTGGCTCCCGTCTTGTCCAAAGTTCTGGGAGTACCGATAACGGTCATCAACAAACCCGGCGGAAGTGGAATCATCGGCACCCTCGAAGCGATGAAATCAGCGCCCGATGGCTATACCCTCCTGGCCGACTGCGGAGGCACCAGCTCCATCCAGTATGCCTGGGCCGAAAAGCTCCCCTACAAGGTGGAAGAGCGGACCTATATCGTGCGGGCCGCCTATACGCCGGAAGCCCTGTTGGTTCCCGGCGTCTCCCCCTGGAAAAACATGGATGACCTCATGAATGCCATCCGCGCAAATCCCTCCGCCTTCCGCTGGTCCCTGATCGGCGGTACGGGGGTTCCGGACGTCATCACCGCCCAGCTTCGGGCCGCGTTGACCTCCAAAGGTTTGGACCTTTCCAAAACCCGGTCCATCACCTATAAGGGGACTGGGGAGGTCTTGATTGCCATCGGCGGCAACCATGTGGACATCGGGTTCGGGGGCGTGGGCGCGGCCACCCCGCTCAGGGACGCCGGGAAGCTCCGCGCCCTGGCCATCGTCGATTCCCGTCGATACAAGGGCTGGCCCGACATTCCGTCAACGGCCGAAATCGGGTTCGCCCCGGTGGACCTAATCTATTGGGTCGGGCTGTCCGGTCCTCCGGGCATGCCCGCAAACATCATCAAGACCCTGACGGATGCCGTCCAATCCGCGGTCTCCTCTCCTGAAATGGTTCCCCAGCTGGACAAAATTGGATTCGTCCCGGGCTTTCAGCCTTCCGATGAATACAAGAAGTTTGTCCTTGCCGAGGGGAACGGGATCAAGGGTCTCAAACTCAAATAATCCTTCTGGAATGCGCGTATACCAAGGCGAATCGGAAAATTTTTTCTAATCGATAGGCTGGTGGAAATTGCGCAGTAGGCGCCTAAGGCGGAGGAAGGGATGGGGCTCGAAAACATCGTGCTCATGGCCCTTGCCATTGTCGGGATTTACGAGGGGACCAGACTGGTGGGGGTTCCTCTTCTCATCGATGATCCGGTGGGGCCGGGCTGGTATCTTCTTTTCATGTCTGGCCTTCTTTTCATCTGTGCCTGTGCCCTCTCAGTAAGACGGGCGAGGCGCAAAACGGTTTCTCCAAGCGGTGGCCTCTCCTTTTTAAAGGGGCCTGCGGGCCGGTCCTTTCTGCTCCTTCTCTTTTATGGTTTGGCCGCTTTGACCACCGGGTACTTCATTGCCAGCGTCTTGTTCTTTACGCTGGGCCAGAGGGTCTTCGGGGAGCGATCCTGGGTCCGGGCTGCAATGCTGGGCCTGGCCATGACGGGGAGTTTTTACCTCGTCTTTTCGTATCTTGGGGGGGTTCCCTTACCGTGAGTCCTGCATGAGTTTCCCATAGGGAATTAGGCATGGAATTTGGACTGCTGGCCGGGTTTTGGAAGGCCTTAAGCCCGGTCAATCTTTGGTATTGTTTTCTGGGATCCCTGCTGGGGACCGTGGTGGGCGTTCTTCCTGCTCTCGGGCCGGCCACCACCATTGCCATCTTGCTCCCAGTGACCGCCTACCTCAAGCCCACCGAATCCATCATCATGTTGGCGGGGATCTTTTACGGGGCCATGTACGGAGGGTCCACGACCAGCATCCTGATGAACATTCCGGGGGAAGCGGCCTCCGTTCCCACCTGTCTGGACGGCTTTCAGATGACCAAGCGGGGAAGAGCTGGGGAAGCGTTGGCCATAGCGGCCATCGGGTCCTTCATCGCCGGAACCGCCGGCGTTCTCCTCCTTTCCTTTGCCGGCCCCCTGTTCGCTGAATTGGCCCTGGCCTTCGGGCCCCCGGAGTATTTCGGCCTCATGTTCTTCAGCCTGACTGCTCTCTTCTCCTTCTCCGGCCATGACCTTCTGAAAGGCTTGACCGCCGGGGTTGTGGGGATCATCCTGGCCACCGTCGGCCTGGATCCGTTGAGCGGAACCCATCGACTGGCTTTCGGAATTCCCCAGCTCCTGGCCGGTCTCGATGTGATCCCGGTGCTGATCGGCCTGTTTGGAGTCGCCGAGGTCCTGGCCAGCGCCGAAGAAGAGGTCAGCAGCGTGTACCAGGGCAAGCTGGGGCGATTGATCCCCCGGGGGGAGGAACTGAAGAAGGGACTGTGGGCCAGCCTGCGGGGGACGGGGATCGGTCTTCTGGCCGGCCTGTTTCCCGGGTTCATGCCTTCCGTGGTCACTTTCATCTCCTACGACATCGAGAGGCGGGTGTCGAAGCACCCGGAAAAATTCGGGACGGGGATGATTGAGGGAGTCGCTTCCCCGGAGGCCGCCAATAACGCCACCTGCCAGGCCGGTTTTGTGCCGCTCATGGCCCTGGGGGTTCCCACCGCGCCCATCTTCGCCATGCTCCTGGCCAGCCTGATGATCTACGGCCTTCCCCCCGGGCCAATGCTGTTCAAGCAACACGGCGACTTCGCCTGGACAGTGGTGGCCAGCATGTACATCGGCAACGTAATGCTGCTGATCCTGAATCTCCCCCTGGTGGGGATATGGGCCCGCCTCTGCCTGGTCCCTTATCGCATCCTTGGCCCCGTAATCCTGGGGGTGGTCTTCATCGGGGCCTATTCCATCCGGAACAGCATGTTTGACGTGTGGACCGCCATCCTTTTTGGCCTCATCGGATTTCTAATGAAAAGGAGGGACTGGCCGGTGGCCCCGCTGATCCTAGGATTCATCCTAGGGCCTATGTTGGAGCAACACCTCCGGGCCTCTCTCCAGGGATCGGGCGGGTCATTGAGAGTGTTTATCGAACAACCCATCAGTGCAGGCTTCATTGTGCTGGGAGTGGTCTTAGTGGTGATGAGCCGGAGGCTGTGGTCGGCGGTGGGGAAACAGGAGGCCGAAGGGGAAAGATGAATGGGTGAGCGGGAGTCCAGACATCGTCCCCGCGAAACCGGAGACTCTATAAGAAACCCGGACTCCCGTTTTCGGGGCAATGAAGAAAAAGGGCATAAAGGGCTTTTTATCATTCCATGAAGGTCGGTTCCCGAATGAAATTCCCATGAAGGAGGGTGCGATCATGAAGAGAGTCTGGGAAGCACGCGTGGGCAAGGTAGCGATGCGGGTATTTCTATTTTGTGTCTTCTTATATGCGTGCGGGGGATTGTCTTGGGGCGCCGAGGAAAAGCCTCGTTACGGAGGAACCTTGACCTACGCCATAGGAGCCGCGCCGCCTTCCTTCGATGCCCACCGCGAATCTACCTACGCGGTGATCCATCCCATTGCGCCCCACTATAGCCTGCTTGTAAAGTTTGATCAGAAGAATTATCCCAAGGTCGTGGGGGACTTGGCGGAGAGCTGGACGGTTTCCGCGGACAGCAAGACTTACACTTTCAAAATCCACAACGGGGTAAAGTTCCATGACGGAAGCCTTCTGACGTCGAAAGATATCAAAGCCAGCTACGATCGAATCGTCTTTCCCCCCACCGGAATTGTAAGTGCCCGCAAGGCTTTCTATGATGTGGTGGAGAAGATCGAGGCCCCGGATGATCACACGGTGGTCTTCCGCCTGAAGAGACCCTCCGCGTCCTTTATGATCAGCCTGGCTTCCCCCTGGAACTGGATTTACAAGGCCGACATCCTGGCCAAGGACCCTCGCTGGTATGAGAAGAACGTCATGGGGTCGGGGGCCTTCAAATTCGTGGAGTATGTTACCGGCTCCCACTGGGTGGGGAAGAAACACGAAGATTATTTTGTAAAAGGCCGCCCCTACCTGGACGGATACCGGGCGGTCTTCATCCGGGACGTCGGCGCCCGGGCCGCGGCCATCCGGGGCGGGCGGGTCCAGGCGGAGTTCCGTTACTTTTCCCCCAGCATTCGCGATGACCTGGTCCGGGCCATGGGAGACAAGGTCAAGGTTCAGGAGCTGCTCGGCGGTTCGGTGAACACGGTCATCTTCAATTGTGAAGCAAAGCCCTTTAATGACCCGCGGGTGCGGCGCGCCATGTCCCTGGCCCTGGACCGCTGGGAGGGGTTCAAGGCGCTCGAACGCATCGCCGAAGTGGGAACAAGCATTACCGGCCTCCTCAGCCCTGCGTCGGAATTCGCCATGACTGATGCTGAGCTGATGCAGCTTGCCGGTTTTTCCAAGAACGGCGAAGCCTCGAAGAAAGAAGCCCGCCGGCTGCTCAAGGAGGCGGGGGTTCCCGAAGGCTTCAGCATAGAACTCCTGAACCGGCAAGAGTACGAGCCCATGAGCATTTGGCTCATCGACCAGTGGCGGCAGGTTGGACTCAATGTTACCCAGAAGGTCCAGGAAGTGGGGGCCTACTACAAGGCACTCCGATCGGGAGAATACAAGGTTGCCATCCATTATATCTCCGACTACATATCCGATCCGGACCTTCTCTTTCTCGTATGGCTCTCCTCCGATATCAGCCCGGCCAATTTTGGCAGGTACATAGATCGGACTCTGGATGATCTTTACCAGAAGCAGAGCAGCACCATGAACCCAGTGGAACGGAAGAAGCTATCCCGCCAGTTCCAGACCCGGGTCCTGGATGAGATGGCTTATGGGTTCCCGCCGGTGGGATGGACCAAGCGGATTACCATACATTCGGCCAAGGTAAAGGGCTGGGTCGCACTCCCCCACCACTTTCTCAATGTAGACCTGGTGGATGTGTGGTTGGA
>DASPRR010000203.1:0-2089 GCA_035624375.1 Thermodesulfobacteriota bacterium
CGGGCTCGAGTTCCTGGCGGCCCAGAACTTCGCCCCTCTGGCCGGAAAGCGGGTTGGGTTGATTACCAATCAGACGGGAAGGGATTCTTCCGGACGGCGAACCATAGACCTTCTCTATACCGCTCCCAAGGTCAAGCTGAAGGCCATCTTCACCCCTGAGCATGGGCTTTCGGGCCAAGCCGAAGGCAAGGTTCTTTCCGGTCGGGATGAAGCCACCAAGGTGCGCGTGTACAGCCTCTATGGAGACGACCTGCGCCCCACGGCCAAAATGCTCAAAGGGATCGATGTCCTGATTTTCGATTTGCAGGATGCAGGGGCCCGTTTTTATACTTACCTCTCCACCCTGGGATACGCCATGGAGGCTGCGGCCCAGAATGGAATCCCTTTCTATGTTTTAGATCGGCCGAACCCGATCAATGCCAGCCTGGTGCAGGGACCGGTGATGGATGGAGAGTTTAAATCTTTCACCGGGTATTTCCCTCTGCCCTGGCGTCACGGCATGACCTTGGGCGAGCTGGCTCGTATGTTCAATGAGGAAGATAAAATTGGGGCGCAGCTGAAGGTGATTCCGATGATTGGGTACCAGCGAATCGCTTGGTTTGATGAAACCGGACTTCCCTGGGTGAATCCATCGCCCAATTTGCGTTCCCTAACCCAAACGGCTCTGTATCCCGGCATGGCATTGGTGGAAGGGGCCAACGTGAGCGTGGGGAGAGGAACGGATAAGCCCTTTGAGCTTCTCGGGGCTCCATGGATCAAAGCCCAGGAATTGGCGGATGATCTGAATAGCCGCAATATCCTGGGAGTGGAATTCCGGCCGGCTACCTTCACACCCGACGGTAACCGATTTAAGGGGCAGGTGTGTTATGGGGTCCAGGTAATGCTGACCGACCGCCAGGTTTTGGATTCGGCCATCTTGGGGGTCGAAATCATCAGCGCCCTCTGGCGGCTCTACCCCCAAGATTTCGAGATCGACAAGACCCTCTCCCTGGTCGGGTCTCGCCTCGTGCACCAGGCCCTCAAAGAGGGCCAGGACCCGCATGTCATCTCCCAGAATTGGCAGGCCCCTCTCGCAGAGTTCCAAACCCTGCGTTCTAGATACCTACTCTACCCGAAGTAGCCTGAAATAGGCAGCCTGAAGGCCGCGATCGCATTTCCCTGTCCTTCGAGGCACAAACCCACCAGGGGATTTCATTCTCCATTCCGCCCGGTAGTCAAAAGGGTGTATGGCGATCCAGAATCTCGCGCGGTTCAAGTCGCATTTCCCATTTTTTTATTTTAGCCGGTGTTCTTCCAGCTTGTCCCAGACAAGTTCCACTCCATGTCCGGGGCGGTCCGGAGCAATTGCTTCTCCCTTTTCGATGCGGAGGGGGTGGATAATATACTTTTCCAGGCCGAATCCATGCCCCTCCAGGTAGGAGGCGTTGGGAACTGCGGCAAGAGTGTGGACGTGCAGGTCATGGACTCCATGCGAGGTCACCAGCAGGTTGTGGGCTTCTGCGAGGCGGGCCACCTTCATCCAGATGGAAATTCCGCCGCAGTTGGAAACGTCGGGCTCAGGAAAGGAAACGGCTCCTGCGGTGATGAAATTCTGAAACTCGTATAGGGTGTGCATATTCTCCCCGGTGGTGATGGGCAGGGGCCCTTCCTTGGCGATTCGGATGTGTCCAGGCAGGTCGTCGGGAATCGTCGGTTCTTCCAACCAATAGATGTCATATTCTGCCAATGCCCGGGAGGCCCGAAGGGCTTGCTCGACGGTCCAGCGCATGTTGGCGTCCACCATGAGGGGAATATCCGGCCCCAGGAATTCTCGAATGGCAGCAACACGGGCGAGATCCTCCGATAACTTGGGACGGCCCACTTTCATCTTGATGGCCCCATATCCCTGGGCCAGGAATCTTCTGGTCTGTTCCTTTAGGGCATCCAGGGTGAAGAAGAGGTCGATTCCCCCGGCATAGACCTTCACCCGCGGATTGTTCCCGCCCAGTAAATGCCAGAGGGGTTCTCCCCTTCTTTTTCCGGCCATATCCCACAGAGCAATGTCGATCGCCGAGATGGCGAAGGAAGCCGGCCCCCCGCGTCCGGCATA
>DASPRR010000121.1:0-9645 GCA_035624375.1 Thermodesulfobacteriota bacterium
GCCAGCCCCAGCTGGTAAGGCTCCCGGACTCCGGGTTTGATATCCAGGGTGAAGTGTTCCAGGTTTCGCACGACCCGCCCTTTGACCAGGTGCTCCTCCACGATGCGGGGGATATCCTCGACCTTCACCCGGGTGTAGCAAATCCTTTCGGGAAAAACGACCAGCATGACTCCCTGGCCTACAACTCCGAGGGTACCCGTCTCCAGGACCTTGATTTCCTGGTCGAGTTTGCGAGTCTGCAGCTGGTTCTCCAGGTGACGTTTCACCTCGAAAACTCCGGCTTGAACCGTATTCTGGTCCACCGGGATCAGGATGTGCGTTCGAAAGATGGTCATGCTCCCCTCCTCTTCTCCTCCAGGATTTCTCGGATCCGTTGCGGAGTCAGGTTGCCGTATACCTCGTCATTGACCATCAGGGCCGGGGCGACCCCACAGACTCCCAGGCAGGAAGACATCTCCAGGGTGAAAAGATCGTCCCGGGTGGTTTCGCCGAACTGAATGCCCAATAGTTTCATCAGCTCTTGGGCGATCGTGGTGGACCCCAGGAGGTGGCAAGGGGGAGACTCGCAGACCCGGATGATGAATTTCCCCCTCGGCGTGAGGCTGAACATGGTGTAGAAAGTGGCCACTCCCTGAACGAAACTGAAGGGCAGCCGCAGGTGGCCGGCGGCGAGCTGCAGGTCCTGCTCGGTCAGGTAGTGGCGTTCGTTGGCATCCTGAAGATCGTGGAGGATGCTCAAGAGGTTTTCCGGCGCAGGGTCATACTGCTGGATGATCTTCTGGGGAGTCATGTTTCACCTCTTTGAGAAATTATACGGCTTCCGCATGGCCGATGTCGGTCTCCTCCCCGGCGGCGACCGCGGTCTGGTTCCGGTCGCAGTGCATGCACCGCCGGGCCTCTTCCATCACTTCTTCGCGCAGGAACCCCAGGTTGACCTCCAGAGCCAAGGTGCGGATTCTTTTCTCCACCTCTTCCAGCCGGGGGGTTTTCCGGGGGATATTCTTCAGGTAGGCCTCTTCGTCGTAGCTCACCGCCACGGGCTTTCGCTCCCTGGCGAAGAGTTTGCCCTCGTAGCCGAAGTGCCGGTCGATCTCCATGGCCGCTTTCCTTCCCTGGGCCACGGACTCGATGATGGTCGAGGGGTTGACCGAGTCCCCTCCGGCATAGACCCCCGGCAAGCTGGTGGCCAGGGTGCGGGCATTCACTTCCACCTGTCCCCGTTTGTCCAGCTTGAGTTTCGCCCCGTTCAAACCGCCGCTCAGCTTCTGGCCGAGGCAGAGGATGATCGTGTCCACCGGGATGGTGAACTCGCTCCCCTGGATGGGGACGGGTTTCCTCCGCCCCGATGTGTCGAACTCTCCCAGCTCGGTGCGGATGCAGGTGAGCCCGGTCACTTTCCCGTTCTTCCCCTCCACCTTTACCGGGTTCACCAGGAAATCCATCTGGATTCGCTCCTCGTCGGCTTCCTCGATTTCCTCCGGCCAGGCGGGCATCTCGGCCCGAGTGCGGCGGTAGACAATCTGGACCGACTCGGCCCCCAGACGTTTGGAGACCCGGGCGGCGTCCATGGCAGTGGACCCACCGCCGATGACCACCACCCTTTGGCCCACATTCACTTTTTTCCCCAGGTTCACCTCGCGCAGGAAATCGATCCCCGAGAGGACACCTTTCAGATCGATTCCGGGAACGCTCAAGGGTTGGGGCGTCCAGGCTCCGGTTCCCAGGAATACGGCCTGGAATCCCTGCTTCTGCAGGTCCTCGACGGATTTCACTGGGCTGTTCAGACGGATTTCCACCCCGGCCCGCTCGATGACCCCGATCTCTGCGGCAAGCTTTTCCTTGGGCAGCCGGAAATCGGGGATGCCCAGCTTCATCATTCCCCCGGGCACGGGCATGGCCTCAAAGACCACGGGCTTGTATCCCATCCGGGTCAGGTAAAATCCGCAGGCCAGCCCGGCGGGACCGGCACCCACGATGGCCACCCGTTCTTTTTTGGGGCTCTTGGGGGGCAGGAACCCGATGTCCTGTTCCACCGCCCAGTCGGCGAAGAGCCGTTTGATCTCCCGGATGGCGATGGCCTGATCATATTTACCCCTGGAGCATTTCTTTTCGCAGAAGGCCGGGCAGACCCGGGAGCAGGCGATGGGGAAAGGGTTATTTTCCATGTGCCTCAGGTAGGCCTCCTGCAGCCGGCCCTCGGCCATGTAGGAGACGTAGGAGGCGGCGTCCACATTGGCCGGACAGGCATTTTCGCAGGGAGCATAAAAGAGCGCCGCGCAGACCCCGGCCCGGCAGGCCTTGTCCTGAATGTGCTCCAGGTACTCATGGCGGAAGTACTGGAGGGTGGAGATGACCGGGTTGGGCGCCGTCTGGCCCAGACCGCATAGGGAAGTGTTCTTGACCCAGTGGGCCAGCTTTTCAAGCTTCTCCAGGTCTTCCAGGGTCCCCAACCCCAGGGTGATTTTTTCCAAAAGGTCCCGCATCTGCTTCAGGCCGACCCGACAGGGAACGCACTGGCCGCAGGACTCCTCCATGGTGAAATCGAGGAAATACATGGCCATGTTCACCATGCAGCTGTCTTCGTCGAGGACGATGATCCCGCCGGACCCCATGATGGAGCCGATCTGCTTCAGCGACTCGTAGTCGATGGCCGAGTTCAGGTATTTGGGCGGGATGCACCCACCGGAGGGGCCGCCGGTCTGGACCGCCTTGAAGGCCTTATCGTCCGGGATTCCGCCGCCGATGTCGAAGACCAGCTCCCCCAGGGTGGTGCCCATGGGCACCTCGACCAGTCCGGTGTTGTTCACTTTCCCAGAAAGAGCGAAGACCTTGGTTCCCTTGCTGGTGGCCGTGCCGATGGAAGCGAACCACTCCCAGCCGTTGAGGAAGATATGGCGGATGTTGGCCAGGGTTTCCACGTTGTTGATGATGGTCGGCTGCTGCCAGAGGCCCTTGCTGGCCGGGAAGGGAGGCTTTGGACGGGGAAGTCCCCGCTGCCCTTCGATGGAGGCAATGAGCGCGGTCTCCTCCCCGCAGACAAAGGCTCCGGCCCCCATGCGCAGTTCCAGGTCGAATTCAAAGCCGGTCTCGAAGATGTCCTTCCCCAAGAGCCCCATCTGGCGGGCCTGCTGGATGGCGATGTTCAGTCGGTCGATGGCCAGGGGGTACTCGGCGCGCACGTAAATGTATCCCCGGCTTGCGCCGATGGCGTAGCCGGCGATCGCCATCCCTTCCAGCACCGCATGGGGGTCGCCTTCGCAGACCGCCCGATCCATGAAGGCCCCCGGGTCTCCCTCGTCGGCGTTGCAGATGACGAACTTCTGGGGTGCCGGATTGGCGCGGGCGAATTTCCATTTCAACCCCGTGGGGAACCCGGCCCCGCCCCGTCCCCGCAGGCCGGACTTGGTCATGATGTCGATGACCTCCTCCGGTTTCATGGTGGTGAGAATCGTTCCCAGGGCTTCGTAGCCCCGCTGGGCGATGTACTCCTCGATGTTTTCCGGGTCGATCCTGCCGCAGAGCGCCAGGACGATCTTCTTCTGCTTCTCGAAGAAGGGGACCTGTTTTTGTTCCTCCACGATCTTGCGGGCCTCGGGGGTCGTCCAGAGAAGGGACTGAACGGGGCGGCCCTTCAGAAAGTGTTCCAGGACGATTTCTTCGGCATGCTCTTCCTTCAGGTTGATGTAGAACGATCCGTCGGGGTAGACCACCATGACCGGCCCGAGCTGGCAGGGGCCCATGCATCCCGTTTCGATGAGATTGACCTCTTCGGTCAAGCCTTTTTGGTTGATTTCCTCGGACAGTTTATTCTTAAACTCGCGACTGTGGGAGGAGATACAGGCACCGCCCCCGCAGACGAGAATATCCAATCTCGGTCTCATACCATCCTCGCAGTCTATTTTTGGGTTTCGATCACGTAATCGGAAACCGGGTTGCCGTTGACCAGGTGTTCGGCCACGATCTTTCGGGCGATATCGGCGGAAACGTCGCCGTAAACGACCGAGGGCTTCCCTTCCACCGTGACGTTGACGATGGGTTCCTTGGACGAGAGCCCCCGCTCCCCGGACTGGGTCACGATCACGTCCTTCAGCCCTCTCCTCTCGATCTCCTCCAGAAAGGCCTTCATGGTCTGCCGGGCACCGGCGGCGATGCCGCTCGTTCCCATGCTGACTGCAACCTTGACCCTGGCTTTCCCGTCCCGGAGAACCATATCTTTTTCTCTTTTTTCCCTGAGTTTCTTCAGGTCTTCGAGGTTCATTCTATCCTCCTTTGATCAAATTATGCCGTATGGATGTTGCTTTTGATTTCCTGGATGATCTGGTTCGCCTTGGTGGGGTTCAACCTTCCGTACACCTCGTTGTCGATCATCATGCAGGGAGCCAGCCCGCAGGCGCCGAAACAGCGTGCGGAGGAAAGGGTGAAGAAGCGGTCTGGCGTGGTTCCTCCCATCTTGATGGCCAGAGATTTCTCCAGGGACTTGATGATTTCCGAGGCGCCTTTCACGTGGCAGGCGGTCCCCAAACACACATTAATGAGATGGTCGCCCATGGGCTCGGTGCGGAAGAAGTTATAGAAAGTGACCACCCCGTGTACTTTGGAAAGGGGCAGCCGGAGTTCCCGCGCCACATACTTCTGCACATCCTCCGGCAGGTAGCCGAAAATTTTCTGCGCCCGGTGAAGCACCTGAATCAGCGGACCCGCGATCTGGCGGTTGGCGTCGATGAACTGCTGCAGTTCCCCGTATCGGACACTGTCCGGTTGTTGAACCTGTTGCGTCTCCATAAAAGCCTCCTCTAGGGATGATATCCGCACGATTCGCCGGGACCTTTTGGATGATTCTGGTTCCTTCGAGGCTCCGGATCGACCGCGGGATGCGACTTAGCCGAATCCGGCTTCTTCCTTTCCGCAAAGAAGAAACGGAATCCAGCAGGAAAAGGGAAGAAATCTTTTCTCGTGAGGAAAAGCGCGGAAGAATCGAAATCGTCGAGGAAAATTCTTTGCGGGGACAGGGTGATGGTTGGGATCATTTCAACGGCCAGATGCCCTTACGACGATCGACGGTCTCCGTCCGTGTCAACATCCTTATTTTTCCCGAAGCGCAGCGTTGTCCTGACGGCGGACCAGCCCCGCCGAACCAAGCTTTCCTTAACCACTTTAATTCTTAAGCTTTTCTTTCCTCAGCCGGCTTAAAAAAGCGATATATATATATCAAAAAAGAAACCAATTTGTAAAGAAAAAATTGTTCGGATTCGAACTTTTTTCGTCCCCCAGGGACCCCCAGCGGCAGGTGCAACCCGGGGAGAAAACATTCGGAAGCCTTGCCCGCCACTCCAGAATCTCATCCCTGGGGAGAGCCGGGGAAAATCAATTTCAAGACTTTCCTTCCTTCTTTCCCCTGGAAAGCCAGCCGCAACTCGCCCAGCGTCGGTTCAGCCAACAAAAAAACCGTACGAGCCCGGCCAATGTCATCGACCTGGTGGGTGTCGGAGCAGACAACCCGGGGAACCCGGGCCGAGGGATCCCGGGGATTGGCCGCTTGGGCAGCCTGATTTTTTCGGCCCATCTCCAGCGCCTCCGGCTCCAGATCAAAGGGGACGAAACCCAATTGGCTGATGAGGCTGAAGGAATCCTTGTCAAAATGGGCTGGGATGAAGAGCCCTCCTCGCTGGAGCACCTGGCCGCGAATCTCATTCAGGGAATAGTCGATGGAATTGATCAGCAGCCGCTCCTCGAATTCCAGGATGTTACCCTCCTCGTCCACGATAGGCTGGTCGCCGAAGAATTCCGGGTCGTTGGGAATCCCCGGGAGATGCTCAAGAACCACAGCCTCCCAGGCACTCAAGGAAGGCCAGTCGGGAAAAAGGGTTAGAATATGAATTTCTTCCCGGGACTGGACCTCCATCCCGGGTATGATTTTTAAACCGAATTTTTCGGCCTGATGCATCACCGCCGGAACATTCTTGGCAATGTTGTGATCGGTGATGGCGATGAGGTCCAGCCCTTCCTCCAGGGCCCGCTCGACGATCCTGCGGGGAGAAAGATCCAGGCTGGCACACGGAGAAAGGCATGTGTGGATGTGCAAATCTGCGTGATACTCCTTCAGCATTTCTCCCGAATCCCGAAGAGGACAGGGTTTCTCGCCTCTCCCCCGATCCTCCCCCCCGGGCTAAGGTCCCCTCTCCTTTCCGAGAGGGCCTCTCCGACGGACCCTGCCGAACCCAATCTTATTCTGGCCGGAAAGAAGCGATCCGGGTATGACTCACATCAGAGCGAGGACCGATTGCCGGGCCAAATTCAAATAATTCGCCGGGAAGATGCCCATCTGAAGGGTGAAGAAGACGGCGATCAGAAGAGCGATAACCATTCCGGGAGAGAAATCCAGGCCCCCGGCTGCCTCCTTTTCGGGGCCGCGCATATACATCATCACCGTCACGCGCAGATAAAAGTAAACGGACAGGGCGCTGTTCAAAACCCCGATAATGGCCAGCCCCACGTAGCCGGCCTTGACCGCCGCGCTAAAGATGTAAAACTTTCCCACAAAGCCCGCTGTTGGAGGAATGCCCGCCAGGGAGAACATGAATACTGCCATGGCGGCCGCCAGGAGGGGATAACGGGAGGCCATCCCGCTGTAATCGCTGACCAGAATATTTTCCTCGCCCTTCCGGCCGTACAGGATCACCACCCCGAAAGCTCCTAGGTTCATGAAGGCGTAAGCCAGGAGGTAATAAAGAATGCTCGCCGTACTCATTTCGCTGGAAGCAACCATGGCTACCAGGATGTAACCAGCGTGGGCGATGCTGGAATAAGCCAGCATTCGCTTGATGTTCTTCTGGGCGATGGCCACGATATTTCCCAGCGTCATGGTCAAGACGGCGAGGACCCAGAGGACCCAGACCCATTCAGTCTGCAGGGAGGAAAGGGAATACAGGAAGACTCGCAGAAAAGCAGCAAATCCTGCGGCTTTGGGCCCAACAGACATGAAGGCGGTGACGGCCGTGGGGGCCCCCTCGTACACATCGGGAGTCCACATGTGGAAGGGCACGGAGGCCACCTTGAAACCGAACCCCACGATCAGGAGTCCCATGCCGATGAGCAGCAGGGGGTCGGTGAAAAGGTCCGCCCGGCGGAGAAAATCAAAGATCCCCTTCAGGTTGGTGGTTCCCGTGGCCCCGTAGATCAGGGCGATTCCGTAAAGCAGGAATCCCGCGGAGAAGGCGCCCAGGAGAAAATATTTCAGGGAGGACTCGTTGGATTTCGGATTCGTCCGGAAGAAGCCGGCCAGCGCATAGACGGCGAGGGAGAAGGTTTCCAGGCCCAAGAAGACGATAATCAAGTCGGCGGCTGAGGCCATAAACATCATGCCCACGGCGGCAAAAAGCAAGAGAATGTAATACTCGCCGTAATCGAATCCTTCCGCTCTTAGAAACCGAATGGACATGAGGATGGTCAGACCGGCGGTGATCAGGAAGATGGCTTTGAGGAAGAGCGAATAGTTGTCCAGGACCACCATGCGGTTGAAGGCATACTGGGACTGGCCCCAGAGGCTGAAGCAGAGGACCAGGGAAATGGCCACCCCGATCAGGCTCAGGATGGGGATCGCCCCCTTGGCCCATTTCTTGGCGAGGACGTTCAGCAGGAGAAGAACCATAGCCGTCAGGCTGAGGACCAACTCCGGCCCGATTACGCTCCAATTGATGATCGGGATGACCACCTTCATTTATTCCCTCCGAAAGAAAAGTCCGTTATCCATATGGAATTTCTTAATACTTTAAAGGGCTGAGAAATCCCAAATTCCAAGCACCAAATCACAAACAATCACCAATACTCAAGCACCCAATTCCCAAGGGGTCGTCATTCCGGCGTAAGCCGGAATCCAGTTGTTTAAATAAGTACTGGACCCCGGCTTTCGCCGGGGTGACGCTTAAAGAGACTTTTTACGCAATCATCCCAATTTGATTCTCCCAAATCCATCTTTTCTTCATTCGAGATTTGGTGCTTGGAATTTATTTCTTTTCCGCCTGGGCTACCTTGATCTTTTCCCCCTCCTGCATCTGGACCCCCGCCTGGTATTTCTGCTGCACTTGGACCAGGTAAGCCTTGACTGTGGGTTCCATCCGGCTGAGGAAGGTCTGGGGGTAAACCCCGATCCAGAAGATGAACAGGGTTACGCAGGAAAGGACCAAGACCTCTCTCTTGGAGAGGTCCTTCAGCACCTTGTTTTCTGGTTTGGTCAGCTCCCCGAACATGACCCGCTGAAACATCCAAAGCATGTAGGCCGCAGCTAGGATGACCCCCGTGGCCGCCACGACGGCATAAGGCCCATTGGCTTTAAAGGTTCCCACCAAGATCAGAAACTCGCCTACAAAACCGTTTAAACCCGGAAGCCCAATCGAGGAGAGGGTCACCACCATGAAGAAGGCGGCGAAGATGGGCATCTGCTTCCAGAGACCGCCGAAGTCCTCAATCATGCGGGTATGCCTGCGCTCATAGATCATCCCCACCAGCAGGAAGAGAGCCCCGGTGGAGAACCCGTGGTTGAGCATCTGCAGGATTCCGCCCTGGATTCCCTGGATGTTGAAGGCAAAAAGGCCGAGCATGACGAATCCCAGATGGGAAACCGAGGAAAATGCGATCAGGCGCTTAAGGTCCTTCTGCACCAGGCAGACCAGAGCTCCGTACACGATCCCGATCAGGGCCAGGACTGAGACTAGGGGAATCAGCTGGAAAGAGGCTTGAGGGAAGAGGGGAATGCTATAACGCAAGAATCCGTACGTTCCCATCTTCAGCAGGACAGCGGCCAGGAGGACCGATCCCACCGTGGGGGCCTCGGTGTGGGCGTCGGGCAACCAGGTATGGAAGGGGAACATGGGAACCTTGATCGCAAAGGCCAGGCCGAAAGCCAGGAAGAGCCACACCTGAATATCCCGGGACACCTGGAGGTTATAGAGCTGGAGGAGGTCGAAGGTGTATTTCCCGGTGGCCGCCCCGTTATGGAAGTAGAGGACTAAAATGGCGACCAGCATGAGGACACTTCCCACCATGGTGTAGATGAAGAACTTCACTGCGGCATAGATGCGCCGTTTGGGATTGCCCCACACCCCGATCAGGAGATACATGGGGATAAGCATGACTTCCCAGAAGACGTAGAAGAGGAAGAGGTCCAGGGAGACGAAGACCCCGATCATTCCCGTCTCCAGGAAAAGAATGCAGATCATGAACTCCTTCACCTTGTCCTGGATGTCGGCCCAGCAGGCCATGATCGAGACGAAGGTGAGGAAGGTGGTAAGCAGGACGAGGAACAGGCTGATTCCATCGATCCCCAGGTAGTAGGTAATCCCGTACTCCGGGATCCAGGAGGCCTTCTCCACGAACTGCATGGCCGCCGTGTCCAGCCGGAAGTTGAAGAAGAGGGGAAGGGAGAAGAGAAACTCCAGCAGGGACACCCCGAGGGTGACTTGGCGGATCGTGTCTTTCTTCTCCTTGTCCAAAAAGAGGAGGATCAAAACTCCCACCATGGGGAAGAAGGTAATCAACGTGAGAAGGGGAATTCCTGCCAGGCTGATCATGAAAACCGCTCCTTTTTTGTAGGGCCTGATCCCCGATCAGGCCGTCAGACGGTGCGTTCGGGGAACGCACCCTACACAT
>DASPRR010000013.1:0-12082 GCA_035624375.1 Thermodesulfobacteriota bacterium
GCCGTGGCTCTAGCCCTTTTGAAGAATGAGAAGCCCGACGGATACACGGTCGGAAACCTTTCCGCCGCGGGAATTCTGAGCCAATACATGCGGAAGGTCCCCTATGACGTGATGACCGATTTTACCCCCATCATGAGGTACGGGGATTACACCTACGGGGTGGTCGTTCGAGCGGAAGCCCCCTGGAAAACCTTCAAAGAGCTGGTCGATTACGCGAAGGCCAGCCCCGGCAAGGTCCGATACAGCACATCCGGAGCCGGAACTTTCCATCACCTAGCCATGGAGGCCCTGGCCAAACAGGAAGGGATCAAATGGGTCCACATTCCCTACAAAGGGGGCCACGAGGCGACCACGGCCATCCTCGGAGGGCATGTGGAGGTCGAAGCCTGCAGTTCCGAATGGAAGCCCCATGTGGAAAGCGGCAAATTGAGGCTTCTGGCCACCTATAACCCCACCCGCTTACCCAAGTTTCCCGATGCCCCCTCCTGGGTTGAACTGGGGTACAGAGTCACCGCGAGCGGGTACATCGGGATCCTCGGCCCGAAGGGAATGCCCCGCTCCATCATAGAAAAGCTCCACGGGGCTTTTAAACTCGCGCTGGAAGACCCAGGTTTCAAAAAATCCATGGAAACGTACGATATGCCCGTCGTCTATCGCGACCCCGAAGGCCTGGGCAAAGACATCAAGGAGTTCGGCGAAAAATGGGGTAAAATGATCGCCGAGTTGGGGATCAAACAGGAGTGAAGCGTTGAATAACGACCAGTTGAGCAGTACGGTCTGGTTCATTCTGGGATTGGCGGTGTGCCTGGGTTCCCTGCAGTATAAACTGGGAACCCCGGCATCGCCGGGCACCGGGTTCATGCCCTTCCTGGCCGGGGTGGCCATCTGTTTCTTTTCGGGAATCGGGCTGATCCATTCGACCTTCCGTCGAAGACAAGGGGAAGGATGGGCCCCCGTGCTCCAGGGTGTTTTCTGGAAAAATGCGATGGTCATCCTGATCTCCCTGCTGGCTTATGCTCTTCTGCTGGTTCCCTTGGGTTTCGTTATCACCACGACTCTGTTTATCGCCTTTTTGCTCCGGGCCATTGTTCCCCAGCGGTGGTCCGTTGTCATAGCCTGCAGCATCCTGACGGCGGTGATCTCTTATCTCATTTTCGAAGTCTGGTTGAAGGCCCAGCTACCCAAGGGCCCCTTGGGAATTTGAGCTATGGATTTTCTAAATAGTGCCCTGCTGGGATTCCAGGTGGCTTTCCAGCCCATAAATCTCTTCTTCTGCTTCGCCGGGGTCCTCACCGGCACGCTGGTGGGAGTGCTTCCCGGCCTGGGTCCGGTTGCCGCCATGTCTCTTCTTCTGCCGACGACCTTCCATGTCTCCCCGGTCTCGGCAATCATCATGCTTTCCGGAATCTATTACGGCGCCATGTACGGGGGTTCCACCACCTCGATCCTGGTCAATATTCCCGGAGAGGCAGCCTCCGTCGTCACCTGCCTGGACGGATATCAGATGGCCCGCCAGGGAAGAGCCGGCCCGGCCCTGGGGATTTCTGCTTTCGGGTCCTTCATCGCCGGCACCCTCTCCATCGTGGGACTTATGTTCATTGCTCCTCCGCTGGCTGCCATGGCCCTGAAATTCGGCCCGCCCGAGTACTTTTCATTGATGATTATGGGTCTTACCATCCTCACCTTCCTGGCCAGCGGGCCCATGTGGAAGGCCCTGCTCATGGCCGCGTTCGGCCTATTCCTGGGCTGCATGGGGATGGATAACATGACCGCTTCCTATCGTTTCACTTTTAATATCCTGGAGCTCTCTGACGGGGTAGGCCTGGTGCCGGTGGTTATGGGGTTGTTTGGGATTTCTGAAGTCATGTTGAATGTGGAACAATCCATGGAGCGGACTGTATTTGAAACCAAGATTCAAAATCTCCTTCCTAACCTGAGGGACTGGGCGGATTCCTTTTGGCCGATCATTCGGGGAACGATTCTGGGATTTTTTCTTGGGGTCTTGCCCGGGGGAGGAGCTGTCATTTCCTCCTTCGTTTCCTATGCGGTAGAGAAGAGGATTTCCAAACATCCAGAGAAATTCGGGACCGGAGCCATCGAAGGAGTGGCTGCGCCGGAGTCGGCCAACAACGCGGCCACGGGCGGTGCCTTTATTCCCCTCCTCTCCCTGGGCATTCCGGCCAATGCAGTCATGGCGCTTCTCCTGGGCGCTTTCATCATCCATGGAGTCCAGCCCGGCCCCCTGCTGGTGAAAGAACATCCCCAGCTTTTCTGGGGTACAGTGACCAGCATGTACCTGGGAAACGTCATGCTCCTAATCCTGAACCTTCCTCTGATCGGGTTGTGGGTCAAAATCCTCAAGGTCCCCTACCCGATCCTTTTCCCGCTGATCCTCCTCTTCTGCCTGATCGGCTGCTACAGCTTGAACAATAGTGTCACCGAGGTGTTGATCATGGTTCTCTTCGGGCTGATTGGGTACGGGTTCAAAAAATTCCAGTACGAGGCCGCGCCCTTGGTCTTGGCCCTGGTCCTGGGACCGATGATGGAAAACAGCCTGCGCCAGGCCCTGCTCATGTCTGCGGGAAGCCCGGTCATTTTCTTTGAGCGGCCCATATCGGCGATTCTCATGGGAACAGCGATTTTTCTCTTAATCTTTCCGCTTGTTCCCAAGTTCAGGAAGAAAAGACCAGCCCTGGGAGAATAAATCCCAATCCCGCCACAGGCGGGGCCGAATCCTAAATTCGGGAGGAAACACCGATCTTCCAGCACCAAATTCCAATGCCCGATTAATCCAAGCACCGGATAGGGGGGGTTGAGTTTGGGATATCGGGATTGGAGGAATTTTGGGGGTGGGATTTTGTTTATTCTCTTCTAGGCAATTCACGGAACCATACGTACAATGAGAACAGGTTTGGAAAATAAAGATCGAGAGGATGGACATGAAGGAAAAGAGAAAAGTTGTCATTGCCACGGCATCCTGGCACCAGGACGAGGTCAGGATGATGGAAGGAATGGGGGCCACGGTGAAAATCATCCCGGACAAAGAGGACGATCTCTATTACTCCGAAGTCGCCTCGGCCGACGGCCTGGTTGTCGGGCTTTTGCCAGTTACCCGGCAGCTCATGGAGAAGGCTCCCCGGTTGATGATCGTGGCTCGCCACGGCGTGGGTTATGACAGTGTGGATTTAAAAGCCGCCACCGATTTGGGAATCGTGGTCACCAATACCCCGGGGGTGAATTCCGATGCCGTGGCCGAGTTTACTTTCGGCCTCCTCCTGGCATACATCCGGCAGATTCCTCATTCCTGGGAATTAATGAGAGGAGGGGGCTGGCGAAAGCCCCAAAACCTGGAAGCGGTGGACATCCGGGGAAAAACTCTCGGGATTATCGGACTGGGGAGGATTGGGAGCCGGGTCAGCAAGATAGGAAACGCATTCGGACTAAAAGTTTTGGCTTGCGACCCCTACATCTCGGAAGAGGATTTCAAAAACGCCGGCGCCCAGCCTGCTTCCAGGGAGGAAGCCATTCGCCAGGCAGACTACCTGACCCTCCACACTCCTTTGAGCGATGAAACCCGGAAGATGATCGGTGCTAAGGAACTTTCCATGATGAAGAAGTCCGCCCTCCTGATCAACACCTCCCGAGGAGAAGTGGTGGATGAGGACGCTTTGATCGAGGCCGCCAACAAGGGGACCATCGCCGGGGCGGCCCTGGACGTCTTTAAGGACGAACCGCCGAAAGACAAGAGGATTGCCAGTCATCCCCGGATTCTGGTTACCGCTCACCTGGCCGGGCTGACCCGGGAAGCCATGTACCGGACCTTTATCGCCGCAGCCACGCAGGTGGTGCATGCGCTGAAGGGAGAAAAGCCTCCTTACGCTTTGAACCAACCGAAGAATCCCCGGTACCTGAAGAAGGGGTAAAAAGAATTGTAGGGGTGGGATTAAAACCTGCCCCTACATCCGTCAAAATGCCAAGGGATAAAGGAGAGAAAATGGCAAACCCTGAAGAGATGATGGCCAAGATGGAAAAGACCCCAGAAGAATTAGCTGCTCTCATTCGGGGTAAGAATGACAAGCTTCTATCCCAGCGTCCGGACGGAAAGAACTGGGCGCCCAATGAGATCATCTGCCACCTGCGGGACACGGACGAACTCTTCCTGGGCCGTTTCCAGGCAATCATCGCAATGGACGAGCCCAAGTTCTCCCCGGCGGCTGCGGACCGCTGGGCTGAAGATCGGCAGTACCTGAGGAATGACGTCCAGGAGGCCCTCGCCGCCCTCCGGAAACGGCGGGGAGAGGTCCTGGAATTCCTGCGGGGGCTGAGCCCGGAGCAGTGGGAGCGGGCCGGGATTCATGCGACCCGGGGGCGGGAAACGCTACGGGACTGGGTCACCCTCATGGCCAACCACGATCTCAACCATCTGGAACAGATGAAGCGGGCTTTGATCGGCCAGCCATAGAGGCGGGTTTCAACCCAACCCCTGCCGCAGGATGAAAGAGCAATCCGGTAGGGGCAATTTATGAATTGCCCCTACTCCGCCGTTGAAATCACCGGAAGAACCGGATCACTTCCTGGATCGGCTTCCTCGGCCTGAGTTCAGGAGTCTCCGCCGGGTATCCCACCGGAATCAGGTCTACGAAATCCCACTCGGGCGGCACATTCAGAAGCGCTTCGATTTCCTTCTTGGCCTGAATCGGGCCGGCCATCCAGGTCGTGCCCAACCCGAAATAATGCAGGAAAAGGCAGATGTACGTGCAGGCTGCAGCCACCGTCTGCAGGCAGGAGGCTCCGGTGTCGCGGTAGGAGTGAATTTCCCGGGCTACGGGGTCCTTCTCTCCCCGGGCGTGCAGGATCTGGTCGGCAATGCTTGAATATTTTCCCATGAGAACTATGATGCAGGCCGGCGCCCCCCGGAAGAAGTCGGATGTCTTCCGCCACCTCGCCACAGTCTCCCCGAATTGCTTGGCTTCCGGCCAAGAGGCCATGAGTTCGGTCTTGGCCTTCACCGCATCCCCTATCTTCTGGATTAAATCCTTGTTGGTAACGATCCAGAACCTCCAGGATTGTTGATTTCCACTGTTGGGCGCCCAGGTAGCCAGCTCCAGGGCCTTGAGCAGGGTCTCCTCCGGTACCGGTTTGTCCTGGAACTTGCGAATGGAGCGGCGACTCTTAACCAGCTCTCCGAGTTCAGCCAAATTGATCATATAACATCCTCCTCTAGCTGAAATTATGCCTATTCGGAAATTCACGAAAGACTCCTCGGCGTTTCACCAAGGCGTGAAAAGAAAATAACCGATGTGGGGCGATAAATCAAGGAAGGAGTTGCCGCGGCAGGAAGAAGGGGCGACCCCCGGCTAAGGGGAGCGCACCCTTCCCCGAAGGTCTCTTAGCCTTCCAAATAAGCTCCTTTCATGGCCGATGTAGCTTGCGTCGCATATCGGCGGAGAATTCCTGAAGGGTGCTGTAGTTTGGGCGGTTTCCATCTCTTTCTCCGTTCCTCGAAAAGACCCTGAATGGCCCGGGGGTCCATCTTCTTTCCCCTATTTCCCACGACGGAAAGAATCCGCTTGGGAATATCGATCCGGATGAGGTCTCCATCTTCGATCAGAGTGATGGGGCCTCCTTGAGCGGCTTCGGGGGAAACGTGCCCGATGCAGGGACCCCGGGTGGCGCCGGAAAATCTTCCGTCGGTCACGATCGCCGTGTCATGGAGGGCGGGGTTGGTTACCAGGGCCTCGGTGGTGGACAGGATCTCGGGCATCCCACTTCCCCGGGGCCCTTCGTAGCGGATGACCACCACAGACCCGGGCTTGATTTTTCCGCGGACGATGGCCTCGTGGGCTGGCTCCTCCCGGTCGAAGACCCGTGCAGGCCCTTCATGGGTGCGCATTTCCGCGGCCACGGCTGCGTACTTGACCACCGCCCCTTCGGGGGCGATGTTACCCTTCAGGACCGCGATGGAGCCGTAGGATTTGCTGTCTTTCACCCTGCGGATCAGGTCTTCCCTCTGGAGTCTAAAATTGGCTAGATACCCGGCCCCCCTGCGGAAGAACCCTTCCCTTTCCGTCCGCCGCAGATTCTCTCCCAGAGTTTTCCCGGTCACGGTTAATACCTTTAAGTCCAAGAGGTCTCTCAGCTCCATCTGTACCCGCGGAATTCCGCCGGCATACCAGAAGAGTTCATTCACGTAAGCGCCCGAAGGCTGGACATTGGCAAGGTAAGGGACCTCCCGGTTATAGCGGTCGAAGAGGTGGGCATCGATCTGGATTCCCAGCTCGTGGGCCACCGCCGGCAGGTGCAGGAGGGCGTTGGTGGACCCGCCGATGGCCGCATGGACCTTGATGGCGTTTTCAAAGGCCTCTTTTGTAAGAATGTCCGATGCTTTGATCCCTCTCCTGGACAGTTCCATGATCTGACGGCCGGCCTGGCGGGATAAACGGCCGATGGCCGTAAGGCTCGCAGGAATCAGAGCGGACCCGGGCAAGGCCATGCCCAGGGCTTCGGACATGCACTGCATGGTGCTCGCCGTCCCCATGAACTGGCAGGCTCCCGCTCCCGGGCAGCCGGTCAGTTGGTAGTCCCGGACCTCCCGGGAAACATTCTCTCCCCGGCGCCACCTGGTTGCCGTCTCACCCACCAGGAGGCTATGCGACATGTTGGGTCCGACCCGGTTGCTCCCGCCCGGGATGTGAATCGCGGGAAAATTCAGGCGGGCGATGGCCATCAAATGGGCCGGAACGGACTTATCGCATGAGGAGATCGCGACGATTCCGTCCCAGGGGATTACTCGACCGTGGACCTCGACCAGGTCACATAGGACCTCCCGGGAAGGAAGGATATAATTCATCCCGCTGTGCAGCATGGCCCACCCGTCGCAGATATCGGTCCCGTGGAAGCGGGCCGGTTTTCCCCCTTCCTGGAATACTCCGACGGAGGCTTCCCGGGCCAGGCTGTCCAGATGGACGCTCCCCGGGTGACTATCTCCCCACACATCTTCAATTAGAATCTGGGGCTTTTTCAGGTCTGCCTCGTCCCAGTCCATGCCGCAGCAGAGGGCGTCCACCTGCAACCATTCTTTCCGTATCCTGCTGCTTTTCGGTTTCATAAATCTCCTATTTTTCTTGGTTCTTCTCCCAATGGCGTTGGTGATTTCAGTCGATTTTCAATAGGCTGCCATACTCGCTCCCGTGGCCGGGGAGATTTGGCCAGGCCCAGGGGGTGCGTTCCGCCCATGGCGGGACAGAATGAGGCACGAGTTCTTTCATCGGTTCAGGTCGGAAAATTCTTTTGTTTTCAGGACCTGAGCCAAGATTCGGTTTTCCGAAAGGGCATCGCGGACAGGCGCTTTGCGGAACCCAAGCACCCTCTCCGGAATCCGGGTATTTCCCGCCGATTCTGTCCCGCCATGGGCGGAACGCACCCCCTGGGCTGAGAATATTTCTGCTTTCCTCCCACCCACTCGATTGGGAGAAGAGCCTTTTTCTTTACCGGAAGCTATTTTTCCCCCGGACGGACCTCGGTATGGGACATCTTCTCCAGGACCTTCAGCATGGCAGTATGGTCTTCCTGAAGCAGGCCATGGGCTCCCATGGCGTTCCAGAGGTCCATCACCAGCATGGCGCCAGGCATGTAAATTCCCTTTTCTCTGGCGACCGCTAACACAATACCAATATCCTTTTGGTGGAAAATGGCCTTGCCCCCCGGTTTGAAATTACGGTCCAACATCCTCTGGCCGTGCTCTTCCAGAATGCGGCTCTGGGCAAACCCTCCCAGCAGCGCTTGGCGCACCTTAGCTGGGTCGGCCCCGGCTTTTTGGGCAAAGATCAGGGCTTCGCAGACCGCCTCAATGGTGAGGGCCACAATGATCTGATTGGCGGCTTTGGCAATCTGCCCCGCCCCCTGGCTTCCGATGTGGGTGATGTTTTTTCCCATCTTTTGAAGGAGCGGGAGCACCTTCTCGAAAACCTCGGCTTTTCCCCCCACCATGATGGACATGGTAGCTTGCTGAGCCCCGATTTCACCTCCACTCAAAGGGCTGTCGAGAATTTCGATTCCCGCGGAGTTCAGCTTGGAGGCGATTTTCTGCACGGTCAAGGGAGAGATCGTGCTGGTCTCGACCAGGACAGAACCTTTTTTCATCCCCTCCAGGAGACCTTCTTTCCCCAAGACGACTTCTTCGACAACTTGATCATTCGTCAAAGAAGTAAAAACCACTTCCGCTGCCTGCCCCACCTCTTTCGGGGAGAATGCTTCCTTTGCCCCCGCAGAGCCCAGCTCTTTCACCGGCTCCCAGTTCAGATCGTGGACGATCAAGGAATAGCCGCCCTTCATCAAATTTCTGGCCATGGGTTTCCCCATGGTTCCCAGCCCCACAAAGCCAATCCGATTCATCTTCATCTTTCTTTCACCCCTCAAAAATCTTTCTAAAATTCTCTACAGGGTTTTCCCGCGAAGAGAAATTGACGATCTCGTAAAAAGTCTCGTAAATCGCCACCCCGGCGAACCCCGGAACAGGTCCGGGGCAGGCGCCGGGGTCCAGAAGTTGTCTCGACGAAAGTCGGGAACCATCTCCAAGACCGGACCCCGGTTTTCACCGGGAATCCTAGATTCCGGCTTTCGCCTGAATGACGAACTTTATAGGATTCCGGTTTTTGCGACTCCATCAAAATTCAGTTCGGCAATGAATGCCTCGATTCTTATAATATAAAACCATTCTTGTCAAGTATCCTTGATTTCTTGCCCACCCCCAGTTCTTAAAAAAGAGTCCTTCGAAAATAAGATCTCTGGAAAGGAGGGGGGATCTCATGGGGTTCAGGGTGGAGAAATTTGGATCATCATCCTGAGGCGGTGGTTCTTCCATGGGATCGGGCCTGTCTAGGGGGGGATTGAAACGGAAAAATGCTTTGGTTCTCTTTTCTGCTTGGAGGTATCTCCTCTCAGGCCTCTCCCTGCGGAACAGGGGGAGGAGTTTCATGGAAGGATAGGCACCCGCCGAGCCTGATGATCCAAATTCCTCCACCCTGAACCCCATCAAGCACGAAAACTGTGGGTGGGCAAGTCCTTGATTTCGGTTTGTCTGGAGACCATGAAAGGCCGGGGAAATCACGCTGCGAGATCGCCCAAAGGGGGTGGTAGGATTGAGGAAAAGCATTGACAGGGGGTCTGTTTGAGATTATAAGATGAAACTGGGTTTGGCGATGGGAAAAGGGCTTCATCCTTTTTCCTCTCCGGAAAATCCGTTTGGGTTCGGTGGCGGGTTTGAGGCCACAGTTGGGCGATCTTCGTACTGTTTCCCCTTTCTCGGCCCCTCTGGAATAAGACCTTTTTTAATGCGAATCGACAGGAAAAGAGGCTAAGTGTCGGACCTTTTCAGTGGACTGCGTCATGCAGCCCGAAGGATAGAGGAGATCAAAGATGGTGGAAATACGTTTTCACGGAAGGGGCGGACAGGGGGCGGTCATCGCCTCCAAAATCCTGGCTTCCGCGCTTTTCAAGGAAGGAAAGTACGCCCAGGCCTTTCCCGCCTTCGGTGCCGAGAGGCGGGGTGCCCCGGTCATGGCTTTTACCCGGTTTGACCAAAAAGCCATCACCCGGCGGTCCATGGTCTATGAGCCAAACCATGTGGTGGTTCTGGACGAACCCATCCTCGACCTCGTCGATGTGACCTCCGGCCTTAAGGATGGCGGCTGGATCCTGATCAACAGTTCCAAGTCCCCTTCGGATTTTCCCCAGTTCAAAAAATATAAAGTGGCTACCGTCGATGCCAACCGAATTGCCGCGGAGAACAAATTGGGAACGACTACGGCCCCAGTGGTGAACACGGTTATCCTTGGGGCTTTTTCCAAAATCAGCGGGTTGGTGGGGCTGGAGGCGGTTATCGATGGAATCAAAGAATACGTCCCCTCGAAACCCGAGGCCAATGCGGCTGCGGCCAAAGCGGCCTTTGAACAGGCGAATGCTTAAACAGGTTCGGAGGAGGTAAGGGCGACCGGCCGGTCGCCCCTACGAACTCCGGACTTCCTATAGGAGTCGAAAATGCAGAAGAAACCGGCCACGAAAAAAGCCGTGGTAAAAAAGCCGGCGGTCCGTCCGAGAAAACCAATCCAGCCCAAGTCCTCTCTCCCCCCCATGTCCCTCTCTTTCGAGGGAACCCTCGCTACCAAGACCGGAACCTGGCGCTATCTCACCCCCGCTTATCTGAACAAGCTGGCTCCCTGTAATGAAGCCTGTCCGGCGGGCGAAGATGTGGAGGCGGCCATGGTCCTGTCCGGACAGGCAGATTACCTCGGGGCGTGGGAAAAAATCATCCAGGAAAATCCCCTGCCCCGGGTTTGCGGGCGGGTCTGCTTCCACCCCTGTGAGGGATCCTGCAACCGGAAAGAGTATGATGAACCCACGGCCATCAACGCTTTGGAGCGATTCGTCGGCGATACTGCCTACCAATCCGGAAAGCGCCTCCCTCCCCCCGCAGAAAAGAAAAAGGAAAAAGTGGCGGTCATAGGCTCAGGGCCAGCTGGCCTTTCCTGCGCCTACCATCTGGCTTCCCTGGGTTATGGGGTCACTCTCTTTGAGGCTCTTCCCCAGCTGGGGGGTATGCTCCGGTACGGAATCCCAGCCTATCGCCTGCCCAAAGCCATTCTGGACCAGGAAATCGATCAAATATTGGCTCTGGGTGTGGAATCCAGGACGAACTGCCGGGTGGGCAAAGATGTGAATTGGGAAGAATTGAGAAAATTCGACGCCATCTTCGTGGCCGCAGGGGCCTGGAGAAGCCTGCCCCTGAATGTTCCCGGGGAAGATTCCGCCGGAGTCATGTCTGGAGTGACCTTCCTAAGGAAAGTCAATTCCGGAGAGAAAGTGGACCTGGGGGAGAGAGTGGCGATCCTCGGCGGGGGAAACACGGCCATGGATGCGGCCCGTTCAGCCCTGCGCCTGGGAGTAAAACCTCTGGTCATCTACCGCCGAACGAAGGAAGAGATGCCCGCCTGGGAAGAGGAGGTCTCCGAGGCGGAAGAAGAGAGGATCGAATTCATCTTCCTGACCTCCCCGGTGAAAGTTATGACCGAACACGGAAGGGTCAAAGGAATTGAATGCATCAAAAATATTCTCGGCCCTCCTGGAAAAGACGGGCGAAGAGAACCCCGCCCGATCGAGAATTCCAATTTTAGCCTTCCCGTGGATTCGGTGATCTCGGCCATCGGGGAAGCTCCGGACCTGTCCTTCCTCCCTACGGAGATGCAGAAGTCCAAGGGGGACCTCCCAGTCGATGAAACCGGAGCTACGAGCCAGAAGAAGGTCTTTGCCGGGGGCGATGTCGTGGCCCAGCCCCGTACCGTTTCCTGGGCCATTGGTTCGGGGAAAAAAGCGGCCATGGCCATCGATGCCACCCTGCGGGGAAAGAACGTGGCCGAAGCCATCCGCCTGGCCAGCTGGGGAGGGAAGGGAAGCCTTTCCATGGCCCGATATCGGAGCAAAGGGGGGGATGGAGTCGCCCAGGAGGTAGTGAAATTTTCGAACCTGAACACGGCCTACTTTCCCCGTCAAAATCGCAAACCCAAAGACCGCCTGACCGTGGATCAGCAGACCCGGGACTTCTCCGAAATCAACCACGGATTATCTCCGGTCACCGCCCTCTTTGAAGCCAAGCGTTGCTTCAACTGCGGGGTGTGCAACCTCTGCGACAACTGTTTCCTCTTCTGCCCCGATCTGGCCATCTCCGCTTGGCCGAACCGGCAGGGATACGAGATCAACTACGATTACTGCAAGGGATGCTGCATTTGCGTGGAAGAATGCCCCCGCGGAGCCATTTCCATCGAGGTGAAGAAATGAAAAAGTTGCTCACCGGAAACTCAGCTGTCTCCCTGGGGGTCATGCTCTGCCGGGCCGAAGTCATCTCGGCTTACCCCATTACGCCCCAGACCACCATTGTCGAAGAGCTCTCGGAAATCGTGGCCGACGGTCGGCTAAAGGCCAGGTTCATTCGCGTGGAATCGGAGCATTCCGCCCTGGCCTGCGTGGCCGCAGCCTCGGCCAGCGGCGCCCGGGTCTTCACCGCCACTTCTTCCCATGGACTGGCCTA